>DATMBY010000122.1:0-16888 GCA_035558995.1 Solirubrobacterales bacterium | reverse complement strand
CATGAACTCGACCAACGGCACGCTGCTGAACGGCGCCACCCTGAAGGGGGAGGCAGAGCTGATCGACGGCGACAGCGTGCAGATCGGCGACACTGTCTTCCGCTTCGAGGTCGGGTGAGCGGATGAGCCTGCGGATCGCCGAGGAGGCCGTGCGCACCGACACCGGCCGCCAGCGCAACGCCAACGAGGACTCCTACTTCACCCGCGCGCCGCTGTTCGTCGTCGCCGACGGGATGGGCGGGGCGCAGGCCGGCGAGGTCGCCTCGAAGGCCGCCGTCGAGTCCTTTCCGCAGGAGCTGCCGGCGGCGCCGCCCGAGCGGGTCCTGGAGGAGACGATCGAGGGCGCCAACCGGACGATCCACGAGCTCGCCCGCAAGGATCCGGGCCTGGCCGGGATGGGGACGACGACCACCGCCGCGATCGTCGACCTCGAGGGCGAAGCGGTGGCGATCGGCCACGTCGGCGACAGCCGCGCCTACCGCCTCCGCGGGGGCCGCTTCGAGCAGCTGACCCGCGACCACTCGCTGGTCGAGGAGATGCGGCGCAAAGGCCAGATCACCGACGCCCAGGCCGAGGACCACCCGCAGCGCTCGATCATCACCCGCGCGCTCGGCCCCGAACCCGAGGTCCAGGTCGACGTCCAGACCGTCCCCGCCCAGGACGGCGACGTCTTCCTGATCTGCTCGGACGGGCTGACGACGATGCTCGACGACGAGCGGATCGCCCGCCTGCTCACCCGCGCCACCTCGCTGCAGGCGGCGGTGCGGGCGCTGGTCGACGAAGCCAACCGGGCCGGCGGCCGCGACAACATCACCGTCGTCGCCTTCCGGCTCGAGGACACCTCGGCACCGGCCGCCGGCAACCCTCGCGGCGGTCCAGAGGAGGGCGCGACCCTGATCGGGTCGAGCGCCGAGGAGGCCGGGCTGAGCGCGACGGAGGTGCGCCGCCGCGCCGCCGCCGAGGCCGCGCGCAAGCGCCGCGAGGAGCAGCAGGGCCAGCCGCGCCGCCGCGGCCTGCGGACCGCGCTCAAGGTGCTGGCTGTCGTGGCCGTGATCGCCGCGGTCGCCTTCGGCGCCTGGTTCGCCAACCGCCAGATCTGGTTCCTCGGCACCGACGACTCCGGCCGCGTCGCCCTCTACCGCGGCGCCCCCTACGAGCTGCCCTTCGGGATCGACCTCTACTCCGAGCGCTACGCCAGCCCGGTCCAGACCGGCTCGCTGCCGCCGAAGCGCCAGGACGCGGTCACCGGCCACAAGCTGCGCTCGCGCTCGGACGCCGTCTCCCTGATCGAAGACATCGAAAAGAGCGAGGGGCTTCGTTGACCTCGGCGAGGAACCGGGAGCTACTCGCTCTGGTTCCCGTCGCGGTCCTGCTCACGGCGGGCTTCGCCGGGGTCTTCTCGCAGGAGAACGAACAGCTCGGGAACCTCAGCCTCGTCTACGGCGCCTACTTCCTGGCGATCTGCCTGGCGACCCACGTCTACCTGCGGATCCGCCTCCCCAACGCCGACCCCTACCTGTTCCCGCTGCTCGCGACCCTGACCGCCTTCGGGCTGGTGATGATCTACCGGATCGACGAGACCCTGGCCCGCGACCAGGCCAACTGGTTCGTCCTCGGGCTGGTCCTCTTCGCGCTGACGATCCACTTCCTGCGCGACTACGAGGTGCTGGAGCGCTACCGGTACACGATCGCGATCGGCGGCCTGCTGCTGCTGCTGGCGCCGCGGCTGCCGGGGATCGGCCAGCAGGTCAACGGCGCCTACCTCGGGGTCAAGGTCGGCCCGATCGCCTTCCAGCCAGCCGAGTTCACCAAGCTCGCGATCATCGTCTTCCTCGCCAGTTACCTGCGCGAGCACCGCGAGGTCCTGATCGTCGGCGCCCGCCGGGTGCTCGGGGTGACGCTGCCGCCGCTGAAGCACTTCGGGCCGCTGCTGGTCGTCTGGGGCGCCTCGATGTTCATGCTCGTCTTCATCCGCGACCTCGGCAGCTCGCTGATGTTCTTCGCCGCCTTTCTCGCCCTGCTCTACGTGGCCACCGGGCGCTTCTCCTTCGTCGTGATCGGGATGCTGATGTTCCTCGTCGGCGCCTGGTTCTTCGCCAGCACCGTGCCCCACGTCCACGACCGGGTAGAAATCTGGCTCCACCCCTACAACGACCCGCGCGGGAGCGGCTACCAGATCCTCAACTCGATCTTCGCCCAGGCCGACGGCGGCCTCTTCGGCAAAGGCTTCGGCCAGGCGCTGATCACGATTCCGGGGACGAACTCGGCGCTGCTGCCGGCGGCGCAGACCGACACGATCTACTCGCTGATCGTCAACGAGGTGGGGCTGTTCGGCGCCTGCGGGGTGATCCTCGTCTACCTGCTGGCCACCGCCCGGGGCTTCAAGATCGCCCTGCTGGCGAGCGACGGCTTCTCGAAGCTGCTCGCCGTCGGGCTCTCCTCGGTCTTCGCGATCCAGGCCTTCGTGATCATCGGCGGCGTCACCCGGGTGATCCCGCTGACCGGTGTCACCCTGCCCCTGATCAGCTACGGCGGCAGCTCGATCGTCGCCAACTTCGTGCTGCTGGCGCTGCTGCTGCTGATCTCCGACCGGGCCCGGCGTGAAGCGGCCGAACCGGCGGGACGGGCCGCCGCCCTGGGTGCGTCCGCATGAACCGCCAGATCGTCAAATTGTTCGCCTTCATCGTCGTCCTCTTCGGCGTCCTGATCGGGTTCACGTCCTACTGGTCGGTCTTCGACGCCGAAGCGCTGAAGGAAAAAGACGCGAACAAGCGGCCGCTGTTCGAGCAGCAGCAGATCCCGCGCGGCCGCATCCTCGCCGCCGACGGGACGCTGATCGCGAAGTCGGTGGCGAAGGGGAAGGGCGCCGCCAAGCGCTACGTGCGGCGCTACCCGCAAGGCTCCCTCTTCGGCCATCCGATCGGCTACAGCTTCGTCAAGTACGGCGACTCCGAGTTCGAGCAGTTCCACAACGAGGAACTGATCGGCGAAGGCTCCGAATTCAGCTCGATCGCCGACGAGCTGCTCGGCCACACCCAGGAAGGCAACGACATCGTCACCAGCATCGAGCCCGAAGTCCAGCGGCTGGCGCTGAGCGAGCTGGAGGAAGCCGGATACGGTGCTGTGGTCGCCCTCGACCCGAAGACCGGCGCCGTTCAGGCAATGGCCTCGAACGCTCCCTATGACCCGAACCGAGTTCCCTACGACCTCGAAAAGTGGAACTCGGACGAAATCGAAAGGCCGCTTTTCAACCGGGCGACGCAGGGGCTCTATCCGCCGGGGTCGACCTTCAAGGTGGTGACCGCCGCCGCCGGTCTCGACAGCGGCACGATCACGCCCGAAACGACGATCGACGCGCCCGGCACCCTCGAAGTGGAAGGGACGCCGCTGCAGAACGACTACAACGCCGACTACTTCGGCGCCACTCTGGACACCGCGTTGACCAACTCGGTCAACACCTGGTTCGGCCAGCTCGGCCAGCGACTCGGAAACGACACCCTGTTCGAGTACATGGAACGGTTCGGGTTCAACGCCAAGCCGGCGATCGACCTGCCCGAAGACGAGATCTCACCGAGTGGGGTCTGGGACATCGAAAACGAAAAGCTGCTGCACGCGAGGGACCCCGTCGACCTCGCGCGCGTCGCGATCGGCCAGGAGCGGCTGCTGGCGACGCCGCTGCAGATGGCGCAGGTGGCGGCTGCGGTGGCCAACGGCGGCAAGCTGATGAAGCCGCAGATCTGGAAGCGGGTGATCGACCCCGACGGCCGCACGGTCGACACCATGGACCCCTCCGTCTACAGCGACGCGGTCAGCGAGGAGACCGCCGAAGAGCTGACCACGGCGATGGAAGGCGTCGTCACCGAAGGCACCGGGACCAACGCCGAGATCCCCGGCATCCCCGTCGCCGGCAAGACCGGCACCGCGGAAACCCCCGGCAACAAGGCCTGCGGCGGCGGCGCCGATGAAAACCAGGCCTGGTTCATCGGCTTCGCGCCGGCGGACGATCCGCAGACCGCGATCGCGGTCTCGATCGAGTGCACCCCGGAATTCGGCGGCGACGTCGCCGCCCCGATCTTCCGCGACGTCGCGGAACAAATCCTGAACGGAGAATGAGGAACATTGGCTGAGGTCAGCGAGGGAAGCATCGTCGACAACCGCTACCGCGTCCTGCGCCGGATCGGCAGCGGTGGCATGGCCGACGTCTGGCTGGCGGAGGACACGCACCTGCAGCGGCAGGTAGCGCTGAAGGTCCTGCACCGCCGCTATCTGCAGGACGCCGAGTTCGTCGGGCGCTTCCAGCGCGAGGCCGAGCACGCGGCCGGGCTCCAGCACCCGAACATCGTCGCCGTCTTCGACCGCGGCTCCGACGACGACGTCAACTACATCGCGATGCGCTACGTCCAGGGCCCGACCCTGAAGGAGCTGATCGACCGCGGGCTCAGCCCAGACCAGGCGGTGGCGCTGGTGCGGCAGGTGCTCGAGGGGGCCCGCTTCGCGCACCGCAACGGGATCGTCCACCGCGACCTGAAGCCGCAGAACGTGATCGTCGACGAGGAGGGCAAGGCGGTCGTCACCGACTTCGGGATCGCGCGGGCCGGGATCTCCGACATCACCCAGACCGGCTCGGTGATGGGCACCCCGCAGTACCTCTCGCCCGAGCAGGCCCAGGGCTTCGAGGTCACCCCGGTCTCCGACCTCTACTCGATCGGGGTGATCCTCTACGAGGCGCTGACCCGGCGCGTCCCTTTCGAGGCCGACAGCGCCGTCGCGGTGGCGATGAAGCAGGTCTCCGAGGTGCCGCAGCGCCCGAGCTCGATCAACCCGGCGGTCTCGCCGGCGCTCGACGCGGCGGTGATGCGGGCGTTGGAGAAGGAACCGGGCCAGCGCTTCCAGAGCGCCGACGCCTTCATCGCCGCCCTCGACGCGGCCCTGAAAGATCCCGGCGTCGCCCAGGGCACCGCCGCCTTCGCCGCCGCACCGCCGGTCGTCGCCGTCCCCGAGGAGGAGAGGCTGGAGGACGAGCGCCGGCGCAACTGGTGGCTCTGGGGCGCCCTCGTCGCGGCGATCCTGATCGGGATCCTGGTCGGCCTGGCGCTTACGCGGGACACCAAGACCAACGTCCCCAACGTGACCAACAAGCAGCTCGAATTCGCGATCACCCAGCTGGAAAGCAAGGGCTTCTCGGTCGGCAAGGAAAGCTACGTGAACCGCTCGGTGCCGCGGAACACCGTGCTCGAGCAGGACCCCCTCCCCGGCTCGGCCAAGGAAGACTGCTCCTTCCTCACCTTCTTCTGCTCGAAGCCGACCGTCGACCTGACGATCAGCGCCGGGCCGGGCCAGGGCCAGGTCCCCTCGACCGCGGGCCTGACCGAGGCGGCGGGGACCAAGCGGGTCGAAGCAGCCGAATTCGAGGTCGAGGTCGAGCGGGTCAACTCCGACTCCGTGGATGAAGGGCTGGTGATCCGCTCCGAACCCGGCGGCGGCAACACCGCGACCAAGGGCTCGACCGTGACCCTCTTCGTCTCCCGCGGCCCGAAGCTGGTCAAGGTCCCGGTCCTCGTCGGCGCCCAGCGCGAAACGGCGGTCCAGCGGCTGCGCAGCCACGGCCTCGAAGCCAGCGTCTCCGAAGAGGAAAGCTCGGAACCGAAGGGCCGGGTGATCCGCCAGTCTCCGGACGCCGGCAGCCGCGTCGAACCCGGCTCGACGGTGGCGATCGTCGTCTCCAGGGGTGAAGAAGCCGAAGAAGAAGCGAAGGTCCCGAACGTGATCGGGCGGGAACGGCGGGAAGCCGTGGAAGCGATCCGCGCCGCCGGCCTCACCCCGAACGTCGAAGAAGAAGAAACCCCGGTGGCGGGGAAAGTGGGCCGGGTGATCGACCAGTTCCCGCCCCCCGGCCAGGAACTCGAACCGGGGGCGACGGTGACGATCACGGTCGGCAAGGCTGCCGCGGGCTCGGCGGAAGAAGGGGAAGAAGAATGAGGGTTGCGGTCCTCTCCGGGGGCCGCTCCTCCGAGCACGAGGTTTCGCTGCGCTCCGGGGCCGCCGTCGCCCGCGGCCTGCGCGAGGCCGGCCACGAGCCGGTCGAGGTGACGATCGCCCGCGACGGCGGCTGGAGCGCCGCCGGCGGCACCGTCGAGCTGGTGCCCGGTGGCGGCCTACTGGGGGCGGAGGCGGTCTTCCCCGCCCTGCACGGCGCCTTCGGCGAGGACGGCAGCATCCAGGGGCTGCTCGAGTGGCTCGACGTGCCCTACGTCGGCTCCGACGTCCTCTCCTCGGCGATCTGCATGGACAAGCTGACGCTGAAGCGGCTCTTCGCCGCCCACGGGGTGCCGCAGGTCGAGTTCGCCGCGGTCGAGGGCAACGACTGGTGGGGACGCTGCGAGCAGATGGGGACGCCGCTCTGGGTCAAGCCCTCGCGGATGGGTTCGAGCGTCGGGATCAGCCGGGTCACCGAGCTCGACCAGCTCGACGCCGCGGTGGAGCTGGCGCTGCGTCACGACCCGCGGGTGATCGTCGAGGCCTCGGCCGGGGGCCGCGAGGTCGAGTGCTCGGTCCTCGGCAACTCCGAGCCGCAGGCCTCGCTGCCGGGGGAAATCGTCGCCCAAGGGGTCTGGTACGACTTCGAGGCCAAGTACACGGAGGGCGGGATGGAGCTGCGCGTCCCGGCCCCGATCGGGGCCGAGGCGATCGAGCGGGTGCGCGAGCTCGCGGTCTCGGTCTTCTCCCTCGCCGGCTGCTCCGGCCTCGCCCGCTGCGACTTTTTCGTCGAGCCGGACGGCTCCGTCCTCGTCAACGAGATCAACACCATGCCCGGCTTCACCGACACCAGCGTCTACGCGAAGCTGTTCGAGGCCACCGGGATCGGGTACCCGGCGCTCTGCGACCGACTGGTGCGCCTGGCGGTCGAGCGCCACCGCGAAGCGCGCTCCTTCGAGTTTTAGGTTCAGGGAGCAGATCAGCGGGTACCGATAGGTCACCAGTCAGTTGATGATGCAGCGATAGCGCCGTGGAGTGCGATCACCATGACGACTGGACTCGAAGGAATAGAAGCCAGCCCGGCCGAGGGCGATGACGAGTGCGTCGCCGGCGCCTCGACCGCGGACGTGCTGCGCCTGCTCAGCGCCGGCGCCACGGGCGCGATCCTGATGGCGCTCGGCAAAGGGCCGCTGCGGACGAAGACGCTGACCGAGCAGGTCCCGGGCTACGCGCCGCGGACGATCTACCGCTACGCGAACAAGCTGGCCGAACTGGAGGTGGTCGAGCGCGAAGAGGAGCCGGGCGTCCCCTCCAAAGTCGTCCACACCCTCAGCGACCCCTGCGGCACCGAGCTCTACGAACTCGTCAACCGCTTCGCCGACGCCTCGCTGACCCGCCTCCCCGACGGCCGGATCGACGCCCACGCTTGGGCCTCCCTCGGCCTGCTGGCGGACCTCTGGGACGCGGGGATGGTCGAGGAGCTGGCCTGCGAGGGCCGGTCGCCGACGGAACTGGCCCAGGGTGAGCACGGCCTCAGCTACCACCAGGTCAACCGCCGCGCCGGCCTCTTCAAGGCCGGCGGCCTGCTGACCGAGTGGCAGGGCAAGGGCCGCCGCCGCTGCTACGGGCTGACGGAGAAAACCCGGCGCAAGATGGGCCTGGTCGTCGGCGTCGCCCGCTGGCGGCACCACCACGTCGTCGACGAAGGAGAGGAAGGGATGTCGGCGGCGGAGATGGCGACGGCCCTGCGGGCGGCCCTGCCGCTGGTCAAGCTTCCCGAGCACAAGGGCAAGTGCATGCGCCTCGAGGTTCGCGGCGAGGAAGACGCCCCCGGCGCCGAAGGCGAGGAGGTCTGGGCTGAGGTCGAGCACGACGGCACGATCCACGGCTGCGCCGAGCAGCCCGCCGACACCACCGCTTGGGGCAGGGGCAGGGTGAAGACCTGGATCCCGCTGGTCATGGACGGGAAGACCGACGGCGTCCTCGTCGGCGGCGAGGAGAAGCTGGCGCTCGACTGCCTGGAGGGCCTCTACAACGTTCTCTGGTCCCCGGCGCCCTTCTAAGAGCGACCAGCTCGTCAGTAGGCGGTGTTGCGGGAGCGCGGCCGTGGGCGCGCTTGTACGAAGTTGATCGCGTTCATGCAGATCGCGAAGGCGGCGGCGTCTTCCCGACTGCCATCGCCGGGTCTCTCCCCAGCCGGATCGCCGACCGCGGTCTCGACCAAACCCGCCGCGTATCCATCGACCTCGCTCTCGACGACGTGGACGTGCCGCGCCCGCTCCATGACCCAGGCGCAGGCCGCGCGGACTTCGTCGGGCAGGGAGACTGAGGACATGAGCCAGTCAGAGATACACGTTCGCCAGGCCACCGCGGAGGACGCTGGCGCGATCGCCCGCCTCCTCCACGACTTCAACCTCGAGTACTCCGAACCCACGCCGGACGTCGCGACCCTCACCGGGACGGTCCGCCGGCTGCTCGAGGAGAGCGAGATCGTGGTGATGCTGGCCGGGGACGGGCCGGACGGCCTCTCCCTCTTCCGCTTCCGCCCCGCGCTCTGGGCCGAGGGACCGGAAACCTACCTGCAGGAGCTCTACGTCGTCCCCGGCCTGCGCGGCCAGGGCACCGGCCGCCGCCTGCTCGAGGAGACGATCGAGTTCGCCGGCGCCGCCGGCGCCGCCGGCATCGACCTCAACACCGGCGAGACCGACACAGCCGCGCGCAACCTCTACGAGAGCATGGGTTTCACCAACAGGGAAGGCGGCCCCGACGGGCCCTCGATGCTGTTCTACGAGCGGGAGCTCTGAGCGCTCAACTCGGCGAAGCCGATGCCGGTGGGCGCTTCCACGCGGTCGGGGTGAAAGAGGTGGGCGAGGAGCTCGACGCCGTCGACCAGCCGCGGGCCGGGGCGGGAGAAGGTGGAGGCGGCGTCGACGGCGAAGAGCCGGCGGGCGCCGAGCGCGTCCAGGCGCTCCTTGTGCGCGAGCGCCTGCGCCTTCGAGTCCTCCAGGTACCAGCCGCAGGGCATCGAGACGACGACGTCGGGGTCGAGTTTCGGCAGCCGCTCCCACTCGACCTGCGGCGACTTCTCGCCCGCGCGGCCGGCGACGTCCTCGCCCCCGGCGAGCTCGATCATCTCCGGCACCCAGTGGCCGCCGAGGAAGGGCGGGTCGAGCCACTCGAGGGCGAGGACCCGCGGGCGGGGTGCGCCGGCTACCGCTAGTCGCACGTCCTCCAGCCGCGCTTCCAGCTCGGCTCGAACCGAGGCCGCTCTCTCGGCGATGCCCGCCACCTCGCCCAGCCGGGTCACGTCCTCCAGCACCTCCCTGAGCGTGCTCGGATCCTGCTGCAGCACCCGCGGCGGGCCCGGAAGCCGCGCCGCCACCGCGACCACGTCCTCGTAGGAGACGGCGCATACCTCGCAGACGGCCTGGGTGACGATCAGGTCGGGTTCGAGCAGGGCCAGCCGCTCCTCGTCGAGCGTGTAGAGGGCGCGGCCTTCGCCGACCACCTCCTTCACCGCGGCGTCGATCTCGCCGGCGTCGAGGCCGGGCGGGAGGACGGTCGCCGTCAGCTGCGGCAGCTCGCTCGCCGCGGGCGGGTAGTCGCACTCGTGGGTGACGCCGCCGACGTCCCCCCCGAGGCCGAGCGCGAAGAGCATCTCGGTCGCGGAGGGGACGAGGCTGGCGATTCTCATGCGGCGACTATCGCACTGTGGTCCCGAGGGTCGCTCTCCTGCAGAACCAGTGCGTGCTCGACTTGGGCGACCATCTCTCGATGCCCTACGACCACATCGTCGGCGCCGACGTCCTCACCGCCCTCGACCCGCTGCACCCGCGCGGGTTCTTCTGCACCCCGATCGCGCCGACGGCCGGCGGCTGAGGAACGGCTCAGTGGGCTGAGCCGTTCCCGTTGCTCTCGCCGCGGTAGGGCCCCGGCTTCGGCCGGGGCTTGCCGCCGGGGAAGGCGAGCCGCAGGATCGTCCGCTGCACCATCCCCAGCTGCTGGCTGAAGGGGCCGGTGTTATAGGGGAGGCCGTAGCGTTCGCAGACCTCTTTCACCTGCGGGGCGATCTCCGCGTAGCGGCTGCTCGGCATGTCCGGGAAGAGGTGGTGCTCGACCTGGTAGCTGAGGTTGCCGCTGGCGACGTGGAAGAGCGGGCTGCCTTCGATGTTGGCCGACCCGGTCAGCTGGCGGATGTACCAGCCCCCCCTGCTCTCGTTTTCGACCTCTTCCTGGGAGAAGGTGTAGGTCTGGTCGGGGAAGTGGCCGCAGAAGATGATCGCGTAGGACCAGACGTTGCGGACGATGTTGGCGGTGGCGTCGGCCTTGGCGGTGGCGCGGAAGGTCTTGCTGCCGCCCTCGACGGCCGCCTCCGCGACCGACGCCCAGCGCCCCCGGCGCTTACGTCCCTGCCGCACCCGTCCGAGCAGGCCGCGGGTCTCCTGGCGCTGCCGTCGCGTCTCCACCAGCGCATCGACCGCGCCCGCGGCGAGGGCGCTGACCAGGGGCCAGGCGATGTAGTCCTTGACCACCTGGCTCCTCGCCTTGCCGGCGATGCCCTTCAGCTCCCGCTTCACCTGGTGCATCGGCTTGTGGCCCTTGCGGATCGCCTCGAAGTCGAGGTCGTGCAGCGCCACGCCCCACTCGAACAGCGCCGCCAGGATCAGGTTGTAGACCGGCTGCGCGAGGTAGACCGGGTGCCACTTCTGGGTCGGGTCGATCCGCATGATCTCGTAGCCGAGGTCCTTGTCCTTGCCGCGGATGTTGGTGTAGGTGTGGTGGACGAAGTTGTGGGAGTGCTTCCAGGCCTCGGCGGTCGAGGCGGTGTCCCAGTCCCAGGTCGAGGAGTGGATGCGGGGATCGTTCATCCAGTCCCACTGGCCGTGCATGACGTTGTGGCCGATCTCCATGTTCTCGAGGATCTTCGCCGCCGAGAGCGAGGCGGTCCCGGCCCACCATCCGGTCCGGTTGCGGGAGGCGAGCAGCAGGATCCGTCCGAGCACGGCGAGGCGGCGCTGCATCTCGATCATGCTCTCGATGTAGCGGCGGTCGCGGTCGCCGAGCTCGGCCATCACGCGGTCGCGGATCGCGTCGAACTCGTGGCCGAGCTGGTCCAGCTGCTCCTCGGTGAGGTGCGCGAGCGGGCTCTCGACATGGGTGTCGACGGGGGGCGTTGCAGTCGTGGTCATCTCTTTCGATTCCTTTTTCTCATAGTGCGATTTCGACGTCACCTTCGGGTGCGTTGACGCAGGTGCGCACCATTTCGTCCTCTTGGCCGGAGACCTCGCCGGTGCGGAGATCTCTGACCTCGCCAGAGCAAAGTCGGCCGATGCAGGTGTGGCAGATTCCCATCCGGCAGCCGTAGGGCAGCTCCGCTCCCGACTCCTCGCCGGCGACCAGGATCGGCGTGCCGCCGTCGCAGGTCGTCTCGACGCCGCTCTTGGTGAAGCGGATCGTCCCGCCCTGGCCGGCGACGGCGCTGCCGCCGATCACCGGCTGGAAGCGCTCCATCTCCAGCAGCTCGGGATCGCCCTCCTCGGCCCAGTGGCGGACGAGGTCGTCGAGCATCTCGCCGGGGCCGGAGGCGTAGGTGCGGCGCTCCCGCCAGTCGGGGCAGATCTCGTCGAGATCGGCGGGCATGACCCGGCCGGCCTCGCTGGTGATCCGCAGGTGCGGCCGGTAGCCGGGGCGGCGCTCGTCGATCTCGCGCAGCTGCTCGCCGAAGATGACGCCGTCGGGGATGCGCGCCGAGTGGACGTGGACGACGTCGTCGACGGCGTCGGTCCGGTCGAGGCTGCGCAGCATGCTCATGATCGGGGTGATGCCGCTGCCGGCGCTGATGAAGAGCAGCCGCTCGGGCGGGGGGTCGGGAAGGACGAAGGTGCCTTCGACGCCGCCGAGGCGGACGATGTCCCCGGGCCGCGCCCGGTGGACGAGGTAGGGGGAGACCTTGCCGGCGTCGACCAGCTTCGGGGTGATCCCGATCAGCCCGTCCGGGCGCTCGGGCTCGGTGGTCAGCGAGTAGGCCCGCCAGTGGTGGACGCCGTTGACGATGACCCCGATCCGCAGGTACTGACCGGGCCGGTGCCCCATCCATTCGTAGCCGGGCCGGATCAGCACGGTGACGGCGTCGGAGGTCTCCTGGTCGATCCGCTCGATCCGTCCCCGCAGCTCCTGCGTCGACCAGAGTGGGTTGATCAGTTCGAGGTAGTCGTCCGGCAGCAGCGGCGTGAACAGCGAGCGCACAGCATGGAGCGCGCGCTGGCGCGCCTTCGGAACATTGGGTACGGCGCCTCGCTCTGCCATTGCCTGATGCTACACCGATCGATGTAATGGTTTTGTGACGATCCTCCGGACCGCCCCCGGACCTATACCCGAGACCCCCGGAATCAGTCGATCAGCTTCACGTCGCTGATCTCGATCTGGTAGCGGCCAGCCTGGTCGCGGGCCGGAGAGGCGCGGTTGAACCAGATCAGGAAGTACTTGGCGGGGGAGCCGAGGTGGAGCTCGATTTCCTCGCTGTCGGAGGCGTCGGTCACCTCGCCGACGGGTTCTCCCCATTCGGAGAGCTCTTCCGGCGGGCCGGAGGGGCTGGCGTAGATCTGGGCGTCCCAGCCGGGGGTCGGGGTGCGAACGATCATCTCCGCCGGGGTCGTCGTCGACTTGGCGGTTACGTAGAGGCCGACGCCGGGGTTTTCGCCGCTCTTGGTGCCGGCGAAGGTGTCGTCGTCGTAGTGCTCGCTGCTCCAGGCGGTGGTGGTGGGGTTGCCGTCGACGGCGAGGCTGACCGTCTCGGGGTCCTCCTGGCCGTCGCCCTCGGGGTCGTAGTCGGTGGCGCCGGAGATGGCCAAGGTCGAGCCCTTGCCCTTGAGGGCGCCGCCGCCGCCGGGACCGTTGCCGTTGCCGATCAGCTGCAGGCCCCCGAGCACCGCCGCGGCGGCGAGGACGAGCAGCGCGATCAAGAGCCAGGAGCGGCGGCGCCCGCCGCCGCCGGCGAGCTTGCGCTCGGTCGGCGGCACCGCCTCGAGCACGCTCGTCGCCTCGCCGGTGGTGGCGCCGGCCCGCGCCGCCTCGACCTCGAGCGCGGTCCCGAGGTCGTCGATCAGGTCTCCGACCTCCTGGTAGCGCTGCGCCGGGTCCTTCGCGGTCGCCCGCTCGACCACCATCGCCGCCGCGGCCGAGAGCTCGGGCCGGCGCTGCTGGACGTCGGGCAGCTCCTCGTTGACGTGTTTCATCGCCACCCCGACCTGGCTGTCGGCCTGGAACGGAACCTGCCCGACCAGCATCTCGTAGAGGACGACGCCGAGCGAGTAGACGTCGGAGCGCTGGTCGACCGGGTGGCCCATCGCCTGCTCGGGGGCAACGTAGTCGGTGGTGCCGAGGACGCGGCCGGTGGCGGTCATCCCGTCCTGCTCGAGCTGGCGGGAGATCCCGAAGTCGGTCAGCTTCGCCCGGCCCTCGGAGTCGATGAGGACGTTCTGCGGCTTGATGTCGCGGTGGACCATGTTGCGGTTGTGGGCGACGGTGAGCCCGCGGGCGATCTCGATCGCGTAGGCGAGCGCCTCCTGCGGGTCGAGCGCGCCGACCCTGTTGATCCGCTGCTTCAGCGTCTCTCCCTCGACGTATTCGAAGACGATGTAGGGGTGGCCGCCGTCCTCGCCGGCGTCGATCACGGCAACGACGTTGGGGTGCGAGAGCTTCGCCACCGCCCGCGCCTCCTGGCGGAAGCGCTGCAGCTGGTCTTCCTGCTCGGACATCTCGCGGTGCATCACCTTCACCGCGACCGATCGGTCGAGCGTCGTGTCGCGGGCCAGGTAGACGGTCGACATGCCGCCGCTGCCGAGCTTCGCCTCCAGCTTGTAACGGCCGGAGAGCACGGTCCCGATCATCTGCGAGCTAGTGGAGGGGCGGTTGGGCACTTACGCCGCCAACGTTACGACGCCGGGGCCTGTCAGGCGGCTTAGAGGATCCTGCGTGGTCCATCGGTTGCGCGCCCGACCCGCTTCGCGTCCGGGTAGTGGCGTCGCAGCAGCTCCAAAGCGGCGGATTCGTCACCCGCGGGAACGACGACGCAGAAGCCGCAGCCCATGTTGAAGACCTCGCTCATCTCCTCCTCGGCGACGCCGCCCTGCTCCTGGATCAGCTCGAAGACCGGCGGCACCGGCAGCGGGTCGTCGATCTCGTAGCCGACCTCGGCGGCGAGCCGGAGCAGGTTCTTGGTGCCACCCGAGGTGATGTGGGCGAGGCCGCGGACGTCGACCTCGGAGCGCAGCAGCTCGACGATCGGCTTCACGTAGATCTCGGTCGGCTCGAGGAGGACGTCGCCGAGCGGGCGGCCGAGGCGGTCGTCGTCGAGCGGGATCCCGGCGAGGGCCGAGCGGGCGAGCGTGTAGCCGTTGGAGTGCAGGCCGGTGGAGGGGAGGCCGACGACGACGTCGCCGGGGTCGACCGCGGAGCCGTCGACGATCGCGTCGAGGGCGACGGTGCCGAAGCAGGCGCCGGAGACGTCGACGCCGCGGACCAGCTGCCCGAGCTGGGCGAGCTCGCCGCCGGGGATCTCGATCCCGGCCTTCTCGGCGCCGCGGGCGAGGCCGACGCCGATTTCCTCGCAGACCTCGGGGTCGGCCTTCTCGATCGCGATGTAGTCGAGCATCGCCAGCGGCTCGGCGCCGACGCAGATCACGTCGTTGACGTTCATCGCCACGCAGTCGATCCCGATCGTGTCGAAACGGCCGAGCTGCTCGGCCAGCACCAGCTTGGTGCCGACGCCGTCGGTCGAGAGCGCGATCCCCAGCTCCTCGCCGATCTTGATCACGCTGGCGTAGTGACCCGGCAGCGGCACTTGCGCCGAGGGCCGTCCGAGCTCGATCGCGCCGAGCGCCCGGACCAGGCCGGCCACGGCCGAGTCCGCCGCCCCCTGGTCGACCCCGGCCTTCGCGTAGGCGTCGCTCGCGCTCACTTGCCGGATTCTCTCAGCCGCTCCGGCAGGTCCAACTCCAAATTAACTCCAAGTTTCTCCAAAATTTGGAAATGCCTGCAAATCGCACGGGTTCAGGGGTTCAGAGACTCACGCGTCCGACATTCGCCCCACTCGGGTGTGGCCAAAATCGGATGCGTTGTCTATCTAGACAGTCGCCTAAGAACGACGGCCGCCAAGCCGATCCTGTAGGCCGCATAGGGCCACAGCGCGCGGTCGCGCTCGACCAGGCGGATCAGGCGCTGGGAGGCGAGGGTGGAGGCGAAGGAGGCGGAGACGCCGACGGCAAGGGAGCGGCGCAGCTGCGGGGCGGTCCCGCGGCGGACCAGGCGGGTTCCCTTCAGCGCGGTGGCGCCGACGATGATCGGCAGGGCGATCGTGCGTGAGAGCAGGTTCGCCTGGTCGCGGGAGAAGCGGCGCCAGCGGGCGGCGGCGAGGGTGACGCCGTTGCGGGAGACGCCCGGCGCGAGCGCCGCCGCCTGGGCGATCCCCAGCGCCAGTCCGTCCATCGCGGTGGCGTCGCCGCGCCCGCGGCGCTGGGGACGACGGTCGGCGACGAGCATCGCCGCGGCGCCGGCGAGGAGCCCGTAGGCGGTCGCCCGCGGCCCGCCGAGGTGGCGCTCGATCTGCCGCTCCAGGGTGTAGCCGACGACCGCCGCCGGCAGGAACGAGAGGCCGAGCAGCAGCGCCCGGCGGCCGTCGAACTGGCGCAGCTCCTCGGCGAGCAGCTGGCGCTGGCCGATCAGCAGCGCCACCGCGGCGCCGGTATGGAGGGCGACCTCGAAGCTCTTGCGCAGCTCCGGGTCGATCTCCTCCCAGTCCCAGCCGGCGAGCCAGGGGACGAGGACGATGTGGGCGGAGCTGGAGACCGGCAGCAGCTCCGCCGGGCCCTGGACGAAGCCGAGCGCGACCGCGCGCGCGGCCGGTAGGCCGCCGTCGCTCAAGCGCCCCTGGTGCCGGCCGCTTTGCCCTCGGACCGGCTCTGCGGCTGCTCGCCGTCGGGCCCGCCGCCTCGGCGCCGCTTGAGGAGCCAGTAGACGACGCCGGCGACGATCGCCGCCAGGACCACGTAGTCGAGGTAGCCCAGTTTGTGGCGCCAGTCTTCCCAGTTCTCGCCGACCTTTTCGCCGACGATCGCCAGCATCAGCACCCACGGGATCGAGCCGAGCAGGGTGTAGGCGCTGAAGCGCCAGAACGGCATCCTCGCCACCCCGGCCGGCAGCGAGATGAAGGTGCGGATGATCGGTAGCATCCGCGAGAAGAAGACGGTCGCGTTGCCGTAGCGGGCGAACCAGTCGTCGGCCCATTTCAGGTGCTTGGGGCTGATGTGGATCAGCTTGTTCTTTTCCAGCAGGTCGATGCGGCCGTAGTAGCCGACCGCGTAAGCGATCCAGGAGCCGACGAGGTTGCCGAGGACGCCGGCGGCGACGACCCCGAACAGGGTCAGATCCCCGGCCGCGACGCTGGAGCCGGCGAACAGCATGATCGCCTCGCTCGGCACCGGCAGGCAGGCGGACTCGAGCGTCATCAGCACGAAGACGGCGGGCAGGCCGGTGCTGCTGATGAAGTCGGTTCCCCAGTTGACGATCGGGTCGAGGAAGAAATCGGTGACGCTGGCGAGGAGGGTGGGCGGCATTCGTGAAGGCGGGATTGTAGGGAGAGAGCTGAGCAGCAACTAAACTCGGGCGTTCATGCGCCGGTTGAACCACCCCGTCTATCGCAACCGGGTTCTACAGGTAGCGGCCGACGCCGTGCTCGTCGCGCTGGCCTACTTCCTCGCCTTCCAGCTCCGTTTCCTCGACCAGCCGCACGGCTGGCCGCACCGCTACGAGGTGCTGTTCGCGCAGACGGTCGGCTTCGTCGTCGCCGGCAAGCTCGTCGTCTTCGCCGCCTTCGGGCTCTACCAGAAGTGGTGGCGCTACGTCAGCGGTCGGG
>DATMBY010000121.1:0-11753 GCA_035558995.1 Solirubrobacterales bacterium | reverse complement strand
CAGATCCAGACCCAGGTGCAGTCGGAGATCGACAAAGGCCAGCGCGAGTTCTTCCTCCGCCAGCAGCTGAAAGCGATCCAGGACGAGCTCGGCGAGGGGGACGAGCACCAGGCGGAGGTCAACGAGCTGCGCGAGCGGATCGAGCAGGCGGGCCTGCCGGAGCACGCGCGCAAAGCGGCTGACCGCGAGCTCTCGCGGCTCGAGAAGCTGCCGCCCGCCGCCGCCGAGTACGGCGTGATCCGCTCCTACCTCGAGTGGCTGACCGAGCTTCCATGGTCTGTTGAGACCGAGGACGACCTCGACCTCGCGCATGCCCGCAAGGTCCTCGACGCCGACCACTACGACCTCGAGAAGATCAAGGACCGGATCCTCGAGTACCTGGCGGTGCGCAAGCTGAACCCGGAGTCGCCCGGCCCTATCCTCTGCTTCGTCGGCCCGCCCGGCGTCGGCAAGACCAGCCTCGGCAAATCCATAGCCAAGGCGCTCGGGCGCGAGTTCGAGCGAATCTCCGTCGGCGGCGTCCGCGACGAGGCCGAGATCCGCGGCCACCGCCGCACCTACATCGGCGCCATGCCGGGGACGATCGTCCGCGCCCTGCGTGACGCCGGCTCCCGCAACCCCGTCTTCATGATCGACGAGATCGACAAGATGGGCGCCGACTTCCGCGGCGACCCCGCCTCGGCGATGCTCGAGGTCCTCGACCCGGCCCAGAACGACAGCTTCCGCGACCACTACCTCGACTTGGAGTTCGACCTCTCCGACGTCGTCTTCATCGCCACCGCCAACGTCCTCGACACGATCCCGGGGCCGCTGCTCGACCGCATGGAGACGATCGAGCTCGCCGGCTACACCCTGGAGGAGAAGCGCCACATCGCCCGCCGCTACCTGGTCCGGCGGCAGATCGAGGCGAACGGGCTGAAGCCCTCGCAGATCGAGTTCGCCGACGCGGCGCTGACCGCGATCATCGAGGAGTACACGCGCGAGGCCGGCGTCCGCAACCTCGAGCGCCAGATCGGCACCGTCTGCCGCAAAGTTGCCCGCGAGGTCGCCGAGGGGAAGACGAAGCGCAAGGTGACGATCTCCGGCAAGAAGGCGCGGGAGCTGCTGGGGCGGCGTCGCGTCTTCGCCGAGCAGCGTCGGCGGACCAAGGATCCCGGCGTCGCCACCGGCCTCGCCTGGACTCCGACCGGCGGCGACGTCCTCTTCATCGAGGCGACGGCGATGCCCGGCTCGGGCAAGCTGACGATCACCGGCCAGCTCGGCGAGGTGATGAAGGAGTCCGCGCAGGCGGCGCTCTCCTACGTGCGCGGCCACTGCGCCGAGATCGCCCCGAAGGTCGAGGGCGACTGGTTCGCCGGCCACGACGTCCACGTCCACGTCCCGGCGGGGGCGGTGCCGAAGGACGGCCCCTCGGCAGGGGTGGCGATGACCGTCGCGCTCTCCTCCCTGGTCAGCGGCCGGCCGGTCCGCAACGACGTCGCGATGACCGGCGAGGTGACGCTGACGGGACAGGTGCTGCCGATCGGCGGCCTCAAGGAGAAGTCGCTGGCGGCGCAGCGGGCGGGGATCAAGAAGGTGATCGTCCCCGGCCGCAACGAGGGGGACGTGGCGGAGATCCCCGAGCACGAGCTCGGCAGCCTCGAGTTCGTCTACGTCGACGAGGTCCGCCAGGCCCTCGACGTCGCCCTCTCCTAGATGGAGGCGGCGAGCATCGGCCGCGGCCGCCCGGCCTCGGCGGCCCGCTTCCTCGGGGAGGCGGTGCGGTCCCGCTCCCGAGCCTTCTGGATCGTCGTCGGCCTGACCCTGCTCGGCGCCGTCCTGCGCTTCGCCACCCTCGGCGCCCAGGCCTACCACCACGACGAGATCGTCACCGCCAGCCGGGTGCTGCGCGTCGGCTTCGGCCACGCGATGGACGCGGTCGGGTTCTCGGAGTCGGCGCCGCCGCTCTACTACGCGCTCGCCTGGCTCTGGACGCAGCTGACCGGCAACGGCGAGTGGGGGCTCCGCTTCCTCTCGGCGCTTGCCGGGGCGGCGACGATCCCGGTCGCCTTCCTCGTCGGCCGCGAGCTGCGCGGCGCCCGCGCCGGCGTCATCGCCGCGGCCCTGGTCGCGACCAACCCGATGCTGGTCTGGTACTCGCAGGAGGCCCGCGCCTACGCCCTGCTTGGCTTCTTCTGCGCGCTCTCGCTGCTCTACTGCGTGCGGGCGCTGCGGGACGGCAGGCGGCGCGACTTCACCTGGTGGGGCGTCTTCTCCTTCCTCGCCCTCGCCACCCACTACTTCGCGGTCTTCCCGCTCGTCGCCGAGGTGATCCTGCTGGCGCGGCGCCGCGGCCGGGCGATCTTCAGCGGCCTCTGGATCGTCGGGGTGGCGGTCGTCCTCCTGGCGCCGCTGGCGATCCACCAGATGTCCTACGGGCACGCTGAATGGATCGGCAAGTTCACCCTCGGCCACCGCATGGGCGAAGCAGCGATCACCTTCATGGTCGGCGAGACCGGGGACATCATCGGCCGCACCGAGACGGTCGGGCCGGCGCTGCTGCCGTTGGCGCTGGTCGCCGCCGCCTTCGCGCTGCTGCTCTGGCGCGGCACCCGCGCCGAGCGCCGCGCCGCCTTCGTCCCCTTCGCGGTCGCCGCGGTGACCGTCGGGATCCCGCTGGCGCTGGCGCTCCTCTCCGCCGGCAAGGACTTCGTCCTCGCCCGCAACCTGCTGCCGGCGCTGGTCCCGCTGCTGGTCGCGGTGGCGGTGGCGCTGAGCGTCGAGCGGGCGCGCCGGCTCGGCACCGCGATCGCGGTCGTCCTCGCCGCCTACTCCCTCGCCTTCTGCATCTGGGCGAGCGCCGACCCGGCGCTGCAGCGGCCCGACTGGCGAGCGGTTGCCCACCACCTCGGCGAACCGGACGGCCCGCGGGCGACGATTACCTGGGTCCTCGGCGAGGCGCCGCTGCGCTTCTACCTCTCGACCGGGGCGATCCAGCTGAAAGCGTCCGAAGGCTACGACTGGCTGGTCCGCGAAGTCACCTTCGTCTCGATGGGCGAAGCGCCCCCGCCGCCGCGCCGCCTGCTCGGCCCCGGCTTCCGCCAGACCGGGGCCGAAGACGTCGGCCCGCTGTTCATCCGCCGCTACCGGCTGCCCGGCCCCGAGCTGGCGCCGCTGCGCCTGCGCCTCCTCCGCCACGCCCGGACGAACTTTCGAAACAACGGCGTCCTCCTCGACGGTGTTGGCCCAGGGTGACCGTGGCCGGCGCATCCCGGCGTCCTCGCTCGCTTGTGTGCAGAGCACACGGCGCTCACTGCGTCCTTGGCCTGCTTGGCCACGCTCCCCCTGGGTAGGGTTATTCTGGTAGCTGCCACGGAATCCAGCGAGGAGAAGGCATGAGCAAGACGACGACGGCGCGCGCCGGCGACATTTACGAGACGGCCCGCGAGAACCCTTACGTGCAGCGGTTGATCGAGGACGAAGAGCTGCGCGAAAGCTTGAAGGACGCCTTCGAAAGCGCCAAGAGCGCTTACGGTCGCGCGACCGGCAACGGCAAGGGCACCGTGCAGGCGGTGACCAGCGACAAGAAGGTCCAGAAGGACCTGCGCAAGGCCGCCGAGAGCCTGCAGGAAGCTTCCGAGTCCCTGCGCAGCAAGCCGAAGAGGCGCAAGGGCGGTATCGGCCGGCTGCTGCTGATCGCGATCGTCGGCGCCGTAATCGCGCTTGCCGTCAGCGAGGGTGCTCGCAAGGCCGTGCTCGACGCGCTCTTCGGGGCCGAAGAGGAGTTCGAATACACCTCCACGACGAGCATCAACGGCTCGTAGAGAGCCGCCGGATGGAGGCGGCCACCAAAGAGCGGGAGCTGAGCGGCGACAAGGCGCAGCGGATCGTCGACGCGATGCGGGACTCCGTGGCCCGGCGCGGCGCCGCCGGCTCCACCTTCGAGCACGTCGCCCGCGAGGCGGGCGTCAGCCGCGGCCTCCTCCACTACTACTTCGGGACCAAGGAGCGGCTCCTGGTCGAGGTCGTCCGCCGCGACTCCGAGCTGCGGGTCGAACGCCTCGACGAGCGGCTGGCGCCGGCGAAGAGCGTCGACGACGTGATCGAGGCCCTGGTCAGCAGCCTGACCGAGGTGATCGACAACGAACCCGGCTTCTTCCTCCTCATCTACGAGCTGTTCAGCGCCGGTCGCCGCAACCCCGACATCCAGCGCGAGGTCGGCCAGCTCTTCGAGCGCACCCGCTCCCACGTCGCGGAGGTGCTCGACAGCAAGAACGAGGAGGGCGTGCTCAGCCTCCGCCACCCCGCCGAGGACGTCGTCTCCTACCTCTTCGCCCTCGGCGACGGCTTCGCCCTGCAGGCCCTCTCGGACCCCTCCCGCGACACCACCGGTGCCTTCGCGGTCGGCGTCACCTCGGCCCGGTACCTGCTCGGCGCCGCCGAGTAGCCGCCGCTTCTACAGCCAGCCGGCGCGCTTGAAGCGCCAGTAGAGGAAGAGGCAGACCGAGACGATCAGGACGAGGACGGCGGGATAGCCGAACCTCCATTCGAGCTCGGGCATGTGCTCGAAATTCATCCCGTAGATGCCGGCGATCATCGTCGGCACCACGGCGATCGCGACCCAGGCGGAGATCTTCCGCATGTCTTCGTTCTGGCGCATCGAGACCTGGGTCAAGTTCGCTTCCAGGGCGCTGTCGAGCAGCTGGCGGAAGTTCTCGATCCGGGTCGAGACCCGCGCCAGGTGGTCTTCGACGTCGCGGTAGTACTCGTGCAGGGTCGCGGGGACGACCGGGTAGTTGTTGCTGCAGAGCTCTTCCAGCGCTTCGGCCAGCGGCGCCGTCGCCGCCTGGAACTCCAGCACCTCGCGCTCGAGCTTGTAGATCCGCTCGGTCGGGTTCTGGCCTTCGCCGAAGACCTGCAGCTCGACTTCGCGCACGTCCTGGTCGAACCCGTGCGCGGCTTCGATGTAGCTGTCGACGACGTGGTCGAGGATCGCGTAGAGGACGGCGCCCGGCCCCTTCTCGAGCAGGTCGGGACGCTCCTCGAGCCGCTCCCGAACCGGCGCCAGGTCCGACTGGCCGTGGCGCACGGTGATCACGAATTTCGGGGCGACGAAGATCGAGAGCTCGCCAAGCTCGATCACCTCCTTCGGGTCGACGTAGCGCGCGGTCTTCACCACCACGTGGATCGTCTCCCCGTACTCCTCGACCTTCGGCCGCTGGTGCGCCCGCACCGCGTCCTCCACCGCCAGCTCGTGCAGCCCGAACTCGCTCGCGACCGCCTTGAACTCCTCCTCGCTCGGCTCGACCACCCCGAGCCAGACGAACGCCCCCTCCGCGGTCGCCGCCTCGCTGGCCCGCTCCATCGGCAGCTCCCCCTGCCGCCGCTGTCCCCCCTCGTACGCCGCGCAGTCGACGATCATCGGCCCAGAGTATGGGTTGCACGTGACGACGCGTGGAGTTGGACGATCAGGTCTTCGAGCTGCTGATTTGGGTGGAAGGTTTCTCGTCGCATCTCCTAAGTTCGATATAGCTATGTCTATGTCTGAGCTATCAGAGGGAGCCCAGTTGATCTATGTCAACTGGGTTCGCATGAACGCAACGCCCTTCGAGTTGGGAATCGACGTTGGCTACAGCGACGAGCCAGGGCCGCCTGGGGCACACCCTGCGAGACTTCTGATGTCGTGGGAGCACGCCAAGGCGATGGCGGACCTTCTTAGCCGAAACATCGCCGAGTACGAAGCACAAGCGGGAGTGATCCGCGAGGTCTTCGAGAAAGGGGAGGAGGATCAGGTTCCCGATGCCGACTAAGCAAATTGCATCGCCTGCTGAATCTTCTTTCCGGCGGGAGCTGCGCCGTACTGCGTCTCGTCCTCAGCCACTCAGTGAGTGGGCGAGGTTCCTGAGCACGCCGAGGGAGGTAGGCAGCATGCGTCTGTTCATGGTTGCGCACCATGGTTTGCGTCGGACGACGTCCCACTTCTCGTTGCTACGGGAAGCCGACACTCCCCGCATCTTCGTATCTGCCCTTCCCCAGCCCCAACGCTGGGCGCATGCTGCGCCAGCTTCGAAATCTGCGGCACCTGTAGGGGTTCCCACGGATCTCTCTGGCTTTGCCGCACACGCGCTGCGGGACCGGTTTCCTCCCGATATCGAGGAGCAGGTTGAGGAAGCCTGGGGTTGATTGAGCAGTTGTGGCTGTGGTCGAGCCATACGAAGGTCGGGTGCTAATAGTCGATTCGAGCACGTGGATCAAGCTACCGCGTGCCCCTGAATCTGCCCGACAAGCCTTTGTGAGCGCTCTGGCCAGGGGACAGATTCGCTGCTCGCCGATAACGATGATGGAGCTCCTTTACGGCATGTCTGACGCAGCCACGTTCGAAGCAGAGCGGAAGCGCCTCGATGAATTGCTACAGGTACCAGTGACGGCATCGGTTTGCCGGGCGGCGATTCAAGCCATGGTGACGCTCACTCAGGCAGGTCCCGCGGGATACCACAAGGTCAAGGGGTCTGACCTTTTGATCGCAGCGTCTGCAGCGGACAGCGCATTTGGAGTCCTTCACCACGATGAGCACTTCGACAAGCTTGCCACCGTGCTCCAGTTCGATTCGGTGTGGTTTGCAGATCCCGACGAGCGAACTTGGTAGCCATGGATAGATAGACGTGACGGCGCGCACGGAGTGATGCGGCTCACAGACCCAGTTCCTGCTGCCGGGGGAGGCTGGTAGAAGCTCAACCCGGCGACGAGGAGGTTCCGCAGTGAAAGACGCGATGAGGTCCCTGGCGCAGTTCCTTGGCAGGCGACGCCGATGGGTCGTCGCGGCCTGGGTCCTGATCGTCCTTCTTGCGGCTCCCTTCGCCTCCAAACAGACCGACCACCTGACCGGCGGCGGCTTCGATGTGCCGGGCAGCCAGTCGATGAAGGTGAGCGAATCGCTGCAGGACGACTTCGGCGACCAGGCCGACGGGATCGCGGTGGTGCTGAAGGCGGAGCCCCGCGCGAGCGCGGCCGAGCGGGATGCGGCGGTGGAGCGGGTCCAGGAGGAGGTGGCGACGCTCGACGACGTCGTCCTGCCGCCTTCGGTGGCGCGGCAGGCGCGGCGGCAGCTGCAGGGCACCGACGTGGTGCTGGTGCCGCTGCGCAGCGACCTCTCCTCCGACGAGCTGATCGACCCGGCGGCGACGCTGCGCGAAGACCTCGAGCCGGGCAGCGCCGACGCCGGCGTCACCCCGTACCTGGTCGGGCAGCCGACGATCTGGGCGGGGATGCAGGAAATCTCCAAGGAAGATTTGGCCAAGGCCGAGGGGACGGGGTTCCCGATCGTCGCGATCATCCTCCTCGTCGTCTTCGGCTCCCTCGCCGCAGCGGCGCTGCCGCTGGCGCTCGGCTTCGTCAGCGTGTTCGTGACCGGCGCCCTCATCTACTTCTTCTCGCTGCAGATCGAGACCTCGGTCTTCGTCACCAACATGGCCTCGATGATCGGGATCGGCGTCGCCGTCGACTACTCGCTCTTCATCCTCGCCCGCTATCGCGAGGAGCGGGAAGCGGGGCACGAGCCGGCGGAGGCGCGGGCGCTCTCGCTCTCCACCTCCGGCCTCGCCGTCACCTTCTCGGGCCTCGCGGTGATCATCTCGCTGGCCGGGCTCTGGATGGTCGACAACCAGGCGCTGCGCTCGATGGCGCTGGGAGCGATGACCGTGGTCGCGGTCTCGATCCTGACCGCGACGACGCTGCTGCCGGCGCTGATCGCGATGCTCGGCGACCGGGTCCTGCCCGGCGGGATCGTCGGCCGGGTCGAGCGTTTCTTCCAGCGCCGCTTCTACCGCCGGCGCAGCGCGGCGGAGCACGCGAGCGAGAAAAACCGCTTCTGGCGCGCCTGGACCGAGCGGGTGATGTCGCGGCCGTGGACGGCGATCGTCGGCGTCTCCGCGGTGCTGCTGTTCCTCGCCAGCCCGCTGCTCTCGCTCGAGACCGGGACCGAAGCGCTGACCCAGTTCCCGAAGGACAGCGACGTCCGCGTCGGCAACGAACTCGCCTCCGACCAGCTCGGCGGCGGCACCGACCCGATCCAGGTCGTCGCCAGCTTCGACGGCCCGGTAACGGCTGAAGACAAAGCGGCGGTCGCCGGCTTCAAGCGGCAGCTCGAAGGCACCGCCGGAGTCAGCGCCGTTGGAGCGCCGGCCTACGTCGACGAGGCGGTCCTGGTCCAGGCGACCCCGAGCGCCTCTAGCGAGTCCGATGCCGCGACCGCGCTGGTCGACCGCCTCCGGGACACGGTCGTCCCCGCCTCGGCCCTGACCGGGCAGGCGGAAGTCAACGTCGGCGGCGAGACCGCCCGCAGCCACGACGTGCGCGACCAGATCGGCGGCTCGATGTGGAAGATCATCCTCTTCGTCCTCTCGCTCAGCTTCCTGGTCCTGATGGTGATGCTGCGCTCGCTGATCCTGCCGCTGAAGGCGGTGCTGATGAACCTGCTCTCGATCGGGGCCGCTTTCGGCATCCTCGTCGCGATCTTCCAGTGGGGGTGGCTCGACGGCTTCCTCGGCTTCGAAAGCCAGGGTGCGCTGGACACGATCAACATCCCGCTGATCTTCGCCATCGTCTTCGGCCTCTCGATGGACTACGAGGTCTTCCTGATGTCGCGGATCCGCGAGCGCTACATGGTCCACGGCGACAACGAGCGCGCCGTCGCCGAGGGCCTCTCGACCAGCGCCCGCACGATCTCCTCGGCGGCGCTGATCATGACCTCGGTGTTCGCCGTCTTCGTCCTCACCGGCGTCCCCTCGATCAAGGAGCTCGGCCTCGGCTCGGCGGTGGCGATCGCCCTCGACGCGACCCTGGTCCGCCTGATCCTGGTCCCGGCGGCGATGAAGCTGCTCGGCAACTGGAACTGGTGGATGCCGAGCTGGCTCGACCGCCTGCTCCCCGACCTCAGCTTCGAGGGCGGGGAGGCGGAGCCCGAGCCTGCTAAGGCATAGAGGGAGTCGGGTGGGGGTGCCTGGGAGCACCTCCGCCGCGAGTTGCGAACTCGGCTGACGCCTCATTGGCTGGTGGCGCGGCTCCATGCTGAGTACCCAGTCACCCCCACCCGACTCCCTCCGATGAGGCTTGGCTGGGTAGCCAATAGGATGGGCTCCTATGGGTGGAGACGAGATTGCTTTTGCGGGGGCGGCGAAACAAGCTGAGATGGTGCGGGCGGGGGAGGTCTCGCCGAAGGAGCTGGTGCAGCTCAGCCTCGACCGGATCGCGCGCCTCGACCCGGAGCTGAACGCGTTCCGCAAGGTCTTCGCCGAGAAGGCGCTGCTGGAAGCAGAGCAGGCCGAGGCCCGGGTGCGGGCCGGGGAGGACCGGCCGCTGCTGGGCGTGCCGGTGGCGATCAAGGACGAAGTCGACGTCGCCGGCGAGGTCAACACCCACGGCACCGACGCCTTCGCCGAGCCGGCGAAGACCGACTCCGAGATGGTGCGCCGCCTGCGCGAGGCGGGCGCGATCGTCGTCGGGCTGACGCTGCTGCCGGAGATGGCTATCTGCGGCTTCAGCGAGTCGGCGACCTACGGCGTCACCCGCAACCCCTGGAACCCGCAGCGGACGCCCGGCGGCTCCAGCGGCGGCTCGGGCTCGGCGGTGGCAGCGGGTCTGGTCCCGATCGCCTCGGCCGGCGACGGCGCCGGCTCGATCCGCATCCCCGCCGCCTCCTGCGGCCTCTTCGGCCTGAAGCCGAGCCGCGGCCGCGTACCGCTCGATCCCCAGCTCGAAGGCTGGGGAGGGCTGGCGGTGGAAGGCTGCCTCAGCCGCTCGGTCCTCGACACCGCCCTCTGGCTCGACGTCGTCTCCGGCGGCTCGCGCGAGCCGGAGGCGCCGCCGCCACCCGAGCGGCCCTTCGTCGAGGCCGCCAAGACCTCACCCGGGAAGCTGAAGATCGCCTGGTCGACCCTGGCGCCGCGTGCGGCCCTGCCGCCCACGGTCGACGAGAACGCGAAAGGCGCCGTCGCCGACGCAGTCGAGCTGCTGAGCGGGCTCGGGCACGAGGTCTCCCGGCGGGATCCCGAGTGGGGCCTGATCGGCAACAACATCACCGCCCGATTCCTCGGCGGGGTCGCCGAGACGGTCAGGGGAGTGCCGCACCCCGAGCGCCTCGAACGCCGCACCCGCGGCTTCGGCCGGCTCGGCGGGATCCTGCCGCGGAGCCTCTACGAGAAGGCCCGCAGCGAGGGCCGCGCGGCCGACTCATCCCGCGTCAACGCGATCTTCGACGACCACGACCTGCTGGTGACGCCGGTGATGGGCGGCACCGCCCTCCCGGTCCGGCGCTGGGAGGGCAAGGGCGCCCTGCAGACGGTGCTGGGGATGAGCCGCTTCTATCCCTACTGCGTCCCCTGGAACCACCTCGGCAACCCGGCGATGGCGGTTCCCGCCGGGCTCTCCCCGGAGGGGATGCCGCTCTCCTTCCAGGTGATCGGCCGCCGTGGCGAGGAGGCGACGCTGCTCTCGCTCGCCGCCCAGCTCGAGGCCGAGCGGCCCTGGGCGGACCAGCGCCCCCCGCTCTCCTAGCCGAAGACCTTGCGCAGGCGGGCGATGTCGCGGACCTTGCCGCGGGGGCGGATGCGGCGCTGGACGATCATCTTCAGCCGGTCGGCGTCGGGTTTGCCGGAGGCGATCCAGTCGGCCCAGCTCGCCTCGATGACGACGTTCGGGCTGGGGGCTTCGCCGGCCTCGGCGCGGGTCGAGCCGTTGTCTAGGACCAGGTGCCACGGTTCGGCGTCGGTGAAGCGCCACTGCAGGGTGAAGGGCGAGCCGTTGGCGGCATTGGGGTTGGCGACCCGGGTGAGGATGTCGAAGTGCAGGCGCTGCAGCTCGGGTGAGGATTCCGGCGTCTTCGCGCCGGGGTTGCCGACGATGCCGCCCATCAGCATCTGCACCTGCTCGGCGGCGATCTCCTCCTCGGATTTGTCGGGGTCGAAGGGAAAGACGCCGGCGGGCATCTCCTCGGTCGGGTAGCCGATCGTGCGCCAGCGCTGGCGCACCAGTTTGAACCCGAAGGCGATGATGTCCTCGAGCGAGAAGCCGTAGCACTCGGTGTAGGAGCGGTCGAGGTTCGGCGGCTGGAAGACGCCGGGCATGTAGGGGAGGACTTCTTTCAGCAGCTCGACGACCGCGGAGCGGTTCTCCTCCCAACCGGGCGCGCCTTCTTCGAGCAGCTCGGAGAGGACCTTGACGCCGAAGCCGATGTGGCGCTGCTCGTCGCGGGAGACATTCGCCATCCCGGCGCTGAAGCCGGGCATCGTCTCCTCCGACGCGAAGAAGTCCTCGATGAAGTGCTGGCCGGGCTGGGCGAGGCTGCCCTCGACGATCAGGTGGTAGAGGGTGATCGCCTGCGCGAACTTCGCCACCGAGCGGTCCTTGGTCAGCTCCTCGGCCATGCGGTCGAGGCGGTCGAAGATCCCGCGGTAGCCCCAGTTCAGCTGCGGCAGGGTGGAGGAGAGCGTCTGCTCGATCGACTCGCCGCCGACGCCGATCACCTCCTTGAAGAAGCGGTGGAAGAAGACCGAGTGGCGGACCTCGTCCACCTGCTGGGTGGCGAGGAAGTAGGACATCTCCTCGGTCGGGGCGGCGGTGATGTAGGGGGCGAGGGTGTCGGCGACCCGGTCCTCGCCGTAATAGAACATCGAGTAGATCCACATCGCCGAGCGGCGCTGGATGTCGCTCAGGCTCTGCCAGCCGGCGCGGTCACCGGAGAAGTCGATGTCGTAGGCGCTCCAGTTGCCCTGCTCCCA
>DATMBY010000120.1:0-7727 GCA_035558995.1 Solirubrobacterales bacterium | reverse complement strand
CGCCGCCTGGCTCGAGCTCGACAACGAGAGCTGGCGGGCCCGCTACCACCGGGTCCCCTACGACATCGAGGGGGCGGCGTCGGCGATCCGCGCCGCCGGCCTGCCCGACGTCCTCGCCCAGCGGCTGGAGGTCGGTCGTTGATCGCAAAATGCAGGGCAAATATCGCTCCCCTGCCTTTGTCTAGACTCGGCTCATGGCCCGGCTGAGCCCACTTTTGCTTGCCCTCGTCCTCGGTGCCGCAGGCGCCGTGGGGCTCGTCTCCTGCGGCGGCGGCAGCGATGCGCAGCTGCTGCCGGGGACGACCGCCGACCAGATCGAATCGAACCTCGATCAGGTCGCCGAACTGGCCGCCGCGGAGGACTGCGTCGGCGCCGAAGACGCCGTCGCCGAGGTGATGGCGGAGGTCGAAGGGCTGCAGGGCGTCGACGTGAAGCTGAAGACGGCGCTGGAGGAAGGTACGGCGAAGCTGAGCGCGGTCGTCGGTCGCTGCGAAGAAGAAACCACCAGCGAGGAAACGGAACCAACGCTGGAAACGACTGTTGAAGCTGACGAATTGGAAGCAGAGAAGAAGCCGAAGAAGGACAAGGCTGAAAAGGAAGAAGAAAAGGCAGCGGACGAGGAAGAGAAAGAAGAACCCGCGGCCGAGGAAGGACACCACCTGCCGCCGCAGTCGCAGGGCCAGGGCGAAGAAAACGGCAAAGGCTTCGAAGAACCGGTCGAACCCGAAGCCGAAGAAACCCCACCCTCCGGCGGGGTAGGTCCCAGCGTGGGAGTCGAAGAATGATGGAGGCGGGCGCGGGCACCCTCTCGGGGCGCTACGAAACCGGCGAGCGGCTCGGCAGCGGCGGGATGTCGAACGTCTACAAGGCGACCGACCGCATCCTCGAGCGCACGGTCGCGGTGAAGATCCTCGCCGAGCACCTCTCCGACGACGAACGTTTCGTGGCCCGTTTCCGGCGCGAGGCGCTGGCGGTGGCGAAACTGATCCACCCCAACATCGTCCAGGTCTACGACACCGGCGTCGACGAGGGCCGCCACTACATCGTCATGGAGTACGTCGCGGGCCGCTCGGGGGCGCAGATCCTGCAGCGGCAGGGTCCGGTCGAGCCGGAGATCGCGGCGGAGATCGGGGTTCAGGCCTGCGCCGGGCTCGACTACGCGCACCGCCGCGGGATCATCCACCGCGACGTCAAGCCGGGGAACCTGATGGTCGTCGGCGGCCCGGTCGGCGGCGGCGAGATGATCGTCAAGCTGACCGACTTCGGGATCGCGCGGGCGATCGAGCAGACCCGGATCACCCAGGTCGGGTCGGTGGTCGGCACCGCCGCCTACCTGGCGCCCGAGCAGGTGCGGGGCGAGGAGGCGACGCCGGCAACCGACGTCTACGCGCTCGGCGTCGTCCTCTACCAGTTCCTCACCGGCCGGCTTCCCTACGAGGGCTCCTCGCTGGCCGAGCTGGCGGTCCGCCAACAGAACGAGACGCCGCTGCCGCCCGACACCTACAACAGCGAAGTGCCGGATACGCTGGGCGCGGCGGTGCTGCGGGCGCTGGAGGGCGATCCGGGACGGCGCTACGCCAGCGCCGACGAGCTGGCGCAGGGGCTGCGGCTAGGGATGGAAGGCGGCGACGTGACGCTGCCGCTGGAGGAGGGGACCTCGGCGACCCGGGTCCTCGGCGGCGACACCGCCGCCACCCGCCACATGGGCCGCGACACCGCCCAGACCGAGTACCGCCCGGCGCAGTCCCAGACCCGGCGCCCGCAGCCTCGCGTAGCCCCGGCGCCCGCCCCGGCCCCGGTGGCGTCGCCGCGCGCGGCGCAGCCGCGCAAGCGCGGCGCTTTTTCCCGCTTCGCCCGATTCGTCCTCGCCGCGGTGGCGCTGGTGCTGGTCGCAGCGGCGGTGGCGACGGCGGTCATCGTCTCTACCGACAAGGCGGCGGGCGTCAAGGTGAGCCGGGTCGCCGGCGACACCATCGACAAGGTCGTCGAAGAAGTCAAAGAGCTGGTCCGCAACAACACCGAATAGGCGTCAGGCGTCCCAGGGAACGGCGCCGGCGAGGACGGCGGTGCGGTAGGCGTCGAAGCGGCCCGCCTCGATCGCCTTACGGGCGTGGGTCGTCAGCTCGCGCATGTAGGTGAGGTTGTGGATGACGATGAGGCGGACCGCGGTCAGCTCCTCGGCGCGGGAGAGGTAGCTGACGTAGTCGCGGTCGTGGCGCTGACAGGTCGAGCACGGGCAGCCCTCGACCAGGGGCTCGCGGTTTCCGACCCAGCGCCCCTTGCGCATGTCGAGGCGCCAGCGGGTCTCGGGCGAGGGCGCGAGGGCGACGCCGTGGCGGGAGAGCCGGGTGGGGACGGCGCAGTCGAAGACGTCGAGGCCGAGGGCGATGCCGCCGAGCAGGTCGTCGACCTCGCCGATCCCGAGCAGGTGCTTGGGTGCCTCCTCCGGCAGCAGCGGCGCGGTCATCGCCAGCACCGCCGCCATCTCCTCCTTGTCGCGCCCGAGGGTGCCGCCGATCGCGAGGCCATCGACACCGGCCTCGGAGACGGCCTCGGCGGATTCGCGCCGCAGGTCCTCGTGGGTGCCGCCCTGGACGATCCCGAAGACCGCCTGTCGCTCCGGCCCGTGCTCGCCGTGCCAGGCGAGGCAGCGGTCGAGCCAGCGGTGGGTGCGCTCGGTCGAGCGGGCGGTGTACTCGCGGTCGGCGTGGAAGGGCGTGCACTCGTCGAAGACGAGGGCGATGTCGGAGCCGAGCTGCGCCTGCACGCTCATCGAGACCTCGGGCGAGATGAAGAGCTCGGCGCCGTCGCGCGGCGACTGGAAGCGCGCCCCCTCCTCGCTGATCTCGACCTTCGAGCCGTGGTCGCCGGAGCGGCCCGAGCCCTTGACCTCGTTGGCGACACCGCCGTGGGCGAGCGAGAAGACCTGAAAGCCGCCGGAGTCGGTGATCAGCGCCCGCTCCCAGTTCATGAACCCATGGAGGCCGCCGGCGGCCGCGATCCGCTCCGGCCCCGGCGAGACGAACAGGTGGTAGGTGTTGCCGAGGATCAGCTCGTAGCCGAGCCCGGCCACCTCCGCCGACTCCAGCCCCCGCACCGACCCCTTCGTCGCCAGCGGGATGAAGGCGGGCGTCTCGATCGGCCCGTGGGCGGTATGGATGACGCCCGCACGGGCACTGCCGTCGCGGGCCTCGATCTCGAATCTGAGCCTGTTCTCGTCTCGTCTCATGACGTTTGGTGAGTTAACCCCCCGATAGCGGCGCTAACTCACCAATCGTTCATTCGATCAGCGTGCGCCCGGTCATCGCCTCCGGCTGCGGGATGCCGAGGAGGTCGAGGGCGGTGGGGGCGACGTCGGCGAGGATGCCGCCGTCGCGGAGGTCGAGGCCCTTGGCGGTGACGATCAGCGGCACCGGGTTGAGCGAGTGGGCGGTGTTGGGGGAGCCGTCGGGCTCGAGCATGTGGTCGCAGTTGCCGTGGTCGGCGGTGACGATGCAGGCGCCGCCTTTGGCGGTTACCGCCTCGACGACCTTGCCGAGCTGGGCGTCGACGGTCTCGACCGCCTTGACGGCGGCGGGGATCACGCCGGTGTGGCCGACCATGTCGGGGTTGGCGAAGTTGATGATCCCGAAGCGGTAGTTGCCCTCGCTCCAGTGGGAGACGAAGGTCGCGGCGGCTCCCTCGGCGCTCATCTCCGGCTTGTGGTCGTAGGTGGGGACGTCGCGCGGGGATTCGACCAGCGCCCGCTCTTCCCCCTCCACCTCCTGCTCCTTGCCGCCGTTGAAGAAGTAGGTGACGTGCGCGTACTTCTCGGTCTCGGCGACGTGGAGCTGGTTGCCGCCGGCGGCGGCGATCGTCTCGGCCAGGGTGGTCGCCGGCCGCTGCTCGGGGAAGGCGACCGGGTAGGGCCAGCCCTTGCGGTACTCGGTCATCGTCGTCAGGTCGAGCGGAGCGGCGCCGGCGCGGGAGAACTCGTCGAAGCCGGGTTCGGCGAGGGCGCGGCTCATCTGCCGGGCGCGGTCGGGGCGGAAGTTGACGAAGAGGGCGACGTCGCCCTCGGCGGCGCCGTCGTAGTCGCCGATGACCGTCGGCTTGACGAACTCGTCGGTCTCCTCGCGCTCGTAGGACTCGGCGATCGCCGCCGCGGCGCTCGGCGCCCGCATGCCCTGGGCGTGGACGATCGCGTCGTAGGCGAGCTTGGTCCGCTCCCAGCGGGTGTCGCGGTCCATCGCGTAGTAGCGGCCGCAGACGGTGGCGATGCGGCCGGCGGCGCGCAGCCAGCGCTCCAGCTCCTCCAGGTAGCCCTTGCCGCCGTGGGGGAGGGTGTCGCGACCGTCGGTGAGGGCGTGGAAGACGACGTCGGGAACGCCCTCCTGGGAGGCCAGCTCGATCGCCGCCTCGATGTGCTCCCAGCCGGAGTGGACGCCGCCGTCGGAGACGAGGCCGAGAAGGTGCAGGCGGCCCCGCGGACTGCGGCGGGCGCGCTCGCAGGCGGCGCGCAGGACCTCGTTGTCGAAGAAGCTGCCGTCGGCGACGGCGTCGTCGATCCGGGCCAGGTCCTGCTTGACGATCGCCCCGGCGCCGAGGTTCAGGTGGCCGACCTCGGAGTTGCCCATCTGCCCCTCCGGCAGGCCGACGTCGCGTCCCTGGGCCGAGAGCTGGGCGTGGGGGAACTCGCCCCAGAGGCGGTCGAAGACCGGCGTCTCGGCGAGCGAGATCGCGTTGCCCGGCCCCGGCTCGGCGAGCCCCCAGCCGTCGAGGATGATCAAGGCCAGGGAGGGGACCAATGGGCTCATCGAGTCAGTCTGCCGCGTCGACGATCGCGGCGAAGTCCTCGGCATCGAGGCTGGCGCCGCCGACCAGGGCGCCGTCGACGTCGGGGAGCGAGAGCAGCTCGGCGGCGTTGCCGGGCTTGACCGAGCCGCCGTAGAGGATCCGCACCTTGTCGGCGGCGGCACCCCGCGCCCGCAGCACGTCGCGGATGAAGGCGCAGGCTTCCTGGGCCTGCTCGGGAGTGGCGGTGCGGCCGGTGCCTATCGCCCAGATCGGCTCGTAGGCGACGACGACGTTCTCGACCTGGCCGGGCTCGATGGCGCTGAGGTCGGCCTGCAGCTGCCGCTCGAGGACTTCCTCGGTCTCGCCGGCGTCGCGCGCCGCCTCGCTCTCCCCCACGCAGAGGATCGGCTCGAGGTCGGCGGCCAGCGCGGCGGCGACCTTGCGCTCCAGCGCCTCGTCGGTCTCGGCGAAGTACTGACGGCGCTCGGAGTGGCCGAGGACGACGGCCTCGACGTCGAGCTCGACCAGCATCGGCGCCGAGACCTCGCCGGTGTAGGCGCCCGAGTCCTCCTCGTGCATGTTCTGGGCGGCAACCTTGACCGCGGTCCCGTAGCGGCGCTCGACCACCGCGGTCAGCGCCGTGAACGGCGCGCAGAGAACGACGTCGCTCTGGGTGGCGGCGATCCGCGGCAGCAGCGCGTCGACGAACTCGGCCGCCTCGGCGACGGTCTTGTGCATCTTCCAGTTGGCGGCGATGTAGGGGGTGCGCTCAGGCATTCGCGGTCTCCTCCTTGGCGTAGGCATCTAACAGGGCCTCCACGCCCGGCAGCTTCTTTCCCTCCAGCAGCTCCAAAGACGCTCCGCCTCCGGTCGAGACCCAGTCGACCTCGTCCTCGAGGCCGAACCGGTTCAACGCGGCAACCGAGTCGCCGCCGCCGACCACGGTCGTCCCCGGCGCCGTCGCGACCGCCTCGGCGACGGCGCGGGTGCCGGCGGCGAAGGGCTCCATCTCGAAGGCGCCCATCGGCCCGTTCCAGAGGACGGTCCCGGCGCCGGCGATCGCCTCGGCGTAGGTCTCGGCGCTACGCGGGCCGATGTCGAGACCCATCCAGCCCTCCGGCACCTCCACCCCCTCGCTCGCCTTGCGCTCGGTGTCGGCGGCGAACTCGCGCCCGAGCACGAGGTCGACCGGCAGCTGCAGCTCGCAATCCGACCCCTCGGCCCGCTCCAGAGCCTCTTTGGCCCTGTCCTCGCCCTCGACCAGCGAGTTGCCGATCTCGATCCCCTGTGCCTTGAAGAACCCGAAGCACATCGCGCCGCCGATCAGGATCTTGTCGGCGACCTCGAGGAAGCGGTCGATCACCCCGACCTTGTCGGAGACCTTGGCGCCGCCGAGGACGACGACCAGCGGCCGCTCGGGCGAGTCGACCACCTTTTCCAGTTCGGTCACCTCGCGCTCCAGCAGCAGCCCCGCGTAGGCGGGCAGGTAGTCGGCGATGCCGGCGGTGCTGGCGTGGGCGCGGTGAGCGGCGCCGAAGGCGTCGTTGACGTAGATGCTCGCCAGCTGGGCCAGGTTTTCGGCCAGCTTGGGATCGTTCTTAGTCTCCCCCGGCTCGAACCGGACGTTCTCCAGCAGCAGCACGTCGCCGGGACCGAGGGCGCCGCAGGTGAGGTCGAGATCGCCCTCGATCACCCCCGGCGCCAGCTTCACCTCGGTCCCCAGCAGCTCACTCAGCCGCTTCGCCACCGGCGCCATCGAGAGCGCCGGGTCGGGCTCCCCCTTCGGCCGCCCCAGGTGCGACATCAGGATCAGCGCCGCGCCGCGTTCGCGCAGCAGTTCGATCGTCGGCAGCGCCGCCCGGATCCGGGTGTCGTCGGCGACATGACGACCTACCTCCTCCGCTTCGCGTCCGGGGGCGTGGTCGGCCAGGGGAACGTTGAAGTCCACCCGGACGAGGACCCGGCGCCCCTTCACCTCGGCGTCGCGGACGCTTGCCTTGTCGAAAGCCATCGGCTGCCGAAAGTGCGCCGAGCCCGTTAGGGCAGGACCTTGCCGGCCAGCTCGACGCAGCGGTTGGAGTAGCCCCACTCGTTGTCGTACCAGCTGACCGCCTTCACCAGCTTGCCGTCGCCGATCACCATCGTCTGCTGGGCGTCGAAGATCGAGCTGTGCGGGTCGCCGACGATGTCGGTGGAGACGATCGGGTCCTCGGTGTAGGAGAGGATCCCCTTCATGTCGCTATCGGCGGCTGCCCTGACGGCCTCGTTGACCTGCTCGGGGTTGACCGCCTCCGGGGTGGTGAAGGTGAGGTCGACGACTGAGCCGGTCGGGACCGGCGCCCGCATCGCGAAACCGTTCAGCTTGCCGTTCAGCTCCGGCAGCACCAGGCCGACGGCCTTGGCGGCACCGGTCGTGGTCGGGATCAGGTTCAACGCCGCGGCGCGGGCCCGGCGCAGGTCCTTGTGCGGCATGTCCTGCAGGCGCTGGTCGGCGGTGTAGGCGTGGATCGTCGTCATCAGGCCCTGCTCGATCCCGAAGGCGTCGTTCAGGACCTTCGCCAGCGGCGCCAGGCAGTTGGTGGTGCAGGAGGCGTTGCTGATGATCGTCTGCGAGCCGTCGTACAGGTTGTCGTTGACGCCCATGACGACGGTGATGTCGTCGGCGGTGGCGGGCGCCGAGATGATGACCTTCTTCGCGCCGCCGGCGTCGACGTGCTTGCGCGCGTCGGCGGCCTTGGTGAAGAAGGTCATCATCTCGGCGCCCGCCACCGACGACGACATCACCGTCGTCATGGGCGTCAACGACAACCTGTACGACGGCTCGCAGACGATCATCAGCAACGCGTCGTGCACCACGAACTGCCTGGCGCCGCTGGCGAAGGTCCTCAACGACGCCTTCGGCATCGAGCGCGGCCTGATGACCACGATCCACGCGTACACCGCCGACCAGA
>DATMBY010000119.1:0-2583 GCA_035558995.1 Solirubrobacterales bacterium | reverse complement strand
CGCCGCTTGTCGTCAGCGAAGTCGGCTTCAGCCCCCAGTCGGACTTCACCAGCGGCAACCCTTCCTCAGGTGGGATCGAGGGCACGATCTACCGCTACGTCGTCTGGCGCAACGACACGAGCTGCCCGGAGACGCAGTGCCCCGGCGAACAGGACTACAAGCAGGTGGTCGTCGCGGTGCAGCCGAAAGGTCTCGTCGGCGAAGGCGAACGCGGCTATGTCGAAGTCCAGGGAAAGCGGATCGATCCCGAGGCCCTGAACGAAACTCCTGCCAGCGGTGAACCGGGCGAAGAAGGGGAAGTCGGCACCTCGACGGCTCAGCAGTTTTACCTCTCCGACACGACCTGCTCGGCGAGCGGCGTCACCACCCGGCAGACGATCTCCTCCGATCACCTGCTCCACAACACGCTCGGCACCTGCGCCAGCGGTCTGCAGACCGGGAAAACGATCGGCGCCCCCGACACCTTGCTGCTCGCCGGCCCGCCGGATCCGGATCCCGAAAACGACTTGGTTCCGGCCTTCTATGACTACTCCGACGATCTGTACCTGGAGCCGACTCCGGATACCGACAAGGGCCTGCAGATCCGCCATGACGACAGCGAAGGCTGCAACTACGACCCAACGGGTACCTCCAACCCGGAGTCCCAGGTGCACCGCTGGGTCAGCGACCCGATGAGCAAAGCCTTCGTGATGAACGGCTCGCTTACGCTCGAGTTCTACACGCGGACGCTGAACGACGCGATCTACACGGGGCGGCTCTGCATCTACCTTTTCGATCGTTCCGAAACCGGCGGTGAAAAACCAGTCGCCAAAGACGTCTTCCTCAAAGACAAAACCGGGACCCCTTACTGGATCTACGAACCTGGGGACGGCGTCGGCTTCTGGCCGCGAAACATGTGGACCAAGATTCGGCGCCAGATGGAACTCGCCGATGCTCCCTATGTGATCCAGCCAGGACATCGCCTCGGCGTCGCCCTCAGCGTCGACATCGCCAACACCACGGGCGACGCGCTGGCGATCATGTACGACCACCCGAACTACCCGACGCGGCTCGAGGTGCAGACCACCGCCTCCTCGCTGGGCGGCTAACCATGGCCACCGTGGCCGTCTTCGCCTTCCTCGGGGGGTTACTGATCGGCAGCTTCCTCACCGTCGTCGCCCATCGTGTCCCGCGAGCGGAATCGATCGTGGGCCCCCGCTCCCGCTGTCCTAGCTGCGAGGTCCAGATCGCGGCCTACGACAACGTGCCGGTCCTCTCCTGGGTGGCGCTGCGGGGTAAGGCGCGCTGCTGTGGGATGCCGATCTCCTCCCGGTACCCGCTGACCGAGCTGGCGGTCGGGGTCCTCTTTTTGCTCACGGTGCTGGTCCTGTGGGATGAGCCGTGGGAGGTGGCGCTCGGGCTCGTGTTCGTCAGCACCCTGGTCGCGGTGAGCATCACCGACCTCGAGCTGAAGATCATCCCCAACAGGATTCTGCTCGTCGCCTCACTCCTAGCCCTCGCCATCGTCGCGATCGGGGACCCCGGCAGCCTGCCGGAGCGGATCGGCGCCGCTGCCGCGGCGGGGGGCCTGCTCTTCGCTGCCGCCCTCGCCTATCCCCAGGGCATGGGGCTGGGAGACGTCAAGCTCGCCGCCGTGATGGGCCTCTTCCTGGGCAGGGACGTGGCGCCGGCGCTGTTCGTAGCTCTGCTGGCCGGCTCGGTCGTGGGCCTGGCGATCGTCTTCCGAGAGGGTGCTGCGGCACGCAAGCGCGGGATCCCGTTCGGGCCGTTCCTCGCCCTGGGGGGCGTCGTCGCCCTGCTCGCGGGGGGCGAGCTGATCGACCTCTACCTCGACACCTTTGCCTAGCCAGGAGATCTTCAAGAACTCGGTAATTGCAGGACGAAAGTTTTAGGCGCTTCCTGTCGATGGAGAGAGGGCGTCCCACTGAGACCATGCAACTGAAGCTCCCGAACAAGAAGAAGACCGGTGCCGTCGTCGGCCTCGACATCGAGGCCGGCAGCATCGCCGCGACCGAGATCAGGATGAACGGCGTCGCCTCCGTCACCGCCTCGGCGATCGCGAGCCTGCCGCCCGGCGCCTTTCGCGAGGGCGAGGTGCTCGAACCGGATCGCCTCGCAGCTGCCCTCAGATCCGTTTTTTCCCAGCACAAGCTCTCGAAACAGGTGCGGCTGGGCGTAGCGAATCAGCGGGTGGTGGTGAGGACGGTGCGTCTTCCCGCCGTCGAGGATCCGAAGGAGCTCGACGCCGCCGTCCGCTTCCAGGCTCAGGAGCAGATCCCGATGCCGCTGGACCAGGCGGTCCTCGAGCACCAGGTCGTCGGCGGGGTGCCGGCGGAGGAGGGCGGCGCGCCCCAGGTGGACGTGATGGTCGTCGCTGCTCGCCGCGAGATGATCGCCTCCCTCATCGAGCCGGTTCGCGCGGCCGGCCTGAACCCGGTGGGCGTCGACCTCTCTGCCTTCGGGATGATCCGCGCCCTTGCCCCCGAGGCGGCGTCGGCGCCGGCGGAGCCCGGTCAGGCTCCGCCGCAGGCGGCCCTGTACTGCAACTTCGGCGACGTCACCAACTTGGCCGTCGCCCGCGGC
>DATMBY010000118.1:0-9734 GCA_035558995.1 Solirubrobacterales bacterium | reverse complement strand
TCGAGCCCGCGGGCCATCTGCTCCTCGACGTAGGTGAAGCCGTCCTTGAGCGTGAAGGCGAGCTCCTCCATGCGATCGGTCAGCGCCTCGACGAAGTAGGAGCCGCCGAGCGGGTCGATCGTGTTCGTCACGCCCGTCTCGTGCGCGATCACCTGCTGCGTCCGCAACGCGATCCGGACCGCATCCTCGGTCGGCAGCGCCAGCGCCTCGTCGTAGGAGTTGGTGTGCAGGGACTGGGTCCCGCCCATCACCGCGGCCAGCGCCTCCAGCGCCGTGCGGACGATGTTGTTGAGCGGCTGCTGCGCGGTCAGGGAGACGCCGGCGGTCTGGGTGTGGAAGCGCAGCCGCATCGACTCCTCCTTCGTCGCCCCGTAGGTCTCCTTCATCTCCCGCGCCCAGATCCGGCGCGCCGCCCGGTACTTGGCGATCTCCTCGAAGAAGTCGATGTGGGAGTTGAAGAAGAAGGAGAGCCGAGGCGCGAAGTCGTCGACGTCGAGGCCGCGCTCGATCGCCCGCTCGACGTAGGTGAAGCCGTCCTTGAGGGTGAAGGCGAGCTCCTGCTGGGCGGTAGACCCGGCCTCGCGGATGTGGTACCCGGAGATCGAGACCGGGTGCCAGCGCGGCATGTTCCGAGTGCACCACTCGATCATGTCGGTGACCAGCCGCATCGCCGGCTCGATCGGGAAGCACCACTCTTTCTGGGCGATGTACTCCTTGAGGATGTCGGTCTGGATCGTGCCGCCGAGGTGCTCGGCCTGGACACCCTGCTGCTCGCCGACGAGGACGTAGAAGGCGAGCAGGATCGCCGCCGGCGCATTGATCGTCATCGAGGTGGTGACGCCGCCGAGCGGGATCCCCTCGAACAGGCGCTCCATGTCGGCGAGGGTGTCGACGGCGACGCCCTCGCGGCCGACCTCTCCGAGGCTGCGGGGGTGGTCGGAGTCGTAGCCCATCAGCGTCGGCATGTCGAAGGCGGTCGAGAGCCCGGTCTGGCCGTGGTCGAGCAGGTAGTGGAAGCGCTCGTTGGTCTCCTCGACGGTGCCGAAGCCGGCGAACTGGCGCATCGTCCAGAGGCGGCCACGGTACATCGACTCGTAAGGCCCGCGGGTGAACGGGTAGGCGCCGGGCGCGCCGATCCGCTCCTCGGCGTCGGGCGCGGCGTCGGCCTCGGTGTAGAGCGGCTGGATCCGCTGCCCCGAGATCGTCGAGAACTCGGCGTCCCGCTCCACCCGCTTGTCGCCGGAAACCTGGCTCACCGGCCAGGATTCTGACAGGGGACAGGTCGACGGGACGAGAGCACCCCTATATGGAGGGAAATCGTCCCGTCGGTGGGTCAGCCGGCCGCCACGGCGCGCAGCTGCGGCGCCCAGACTTCTTCGAGGAAGTCGCTCAGCTCGTCGGTGAGGCGGTCGGGGCTGAGGCGCCACTCGAGGATCGAGTTCGCTTCGACCAGGCGCGCGTTCGGCAGCTCCTCGAGCAGCATCCCGGAGTCGCTGAAGGGATGGAGCGGGTCGCGGTGGTGGCCGACGATCAGCGTCGGGTGCTCGATCTTCACCCGATCCTCCCGATGCGGCGCGGTCTCCCCCAGCAGCAGCCCCTCGAAGACGGCCTGCGAGGGACCGGGGCGCTGCCGCACCCAGTCGAGGCCGATGTCGACCAGGTGGTGGGTCCGCGGGATCGCCCTCGTCGCCAGCGAGAGGCCCTCGAAGAGGGGCCGCCCGAACTTCAGGCCCAGCAGGACCGGCGCGAAGAGGCCGGCGACGGCGGAGAGCGCGTTGTCCAGCACCGGCATCTCGATGAAGAGCGCCCGCGCCCGCTCGGGGTAGCGGACCGCCAGCTCGAGGGCGATGTTCGAACCCAGCGAGGTGCCGCCCACCACCGCGTCCTCCACCTCCAGGCGGTCGAGCAGCGCCACCACCTGCCGCGCGAACAGCGGCATCGAGTAGAGCCGCAGGTCCTCCGGCCGGTCCGAGCGCCCGTGGCCGAGCATGTCGACGGTGACGACCCGGTTCCCCCGCTCCGCCAGCTCCGGCCCCAGTCGGTCGAACATGTGCCGGTTCATCAGCAGCCCGTGGACGAGGACGATCAGCCGCTTGCCCGACCCGTACTCGTCATACGAGATCCGGTGCCCCTCGTAACGAAACTCTCCCATGGAGGGAATGCTAGTCGCGCAGGAGGCCGGCGCGGCGGAGATCGTCAAGTATCTGCTTCCTCCGCCGCCGGGACTCAAGGAGGGTCCGGTCGATGTCTTCGCGGGTCTCCCGGGCCCGCTCGAGCGCGCGCTGGCTGTCTCGCAGGAACCTCTCCACTTCCTCTTTCGATGCGGCGATCTCAGTCATCTTCTCCCCCTCGGTGTATCACCTGCTGCGCATCCGCAACATTGGTTTCCAGTCTCGCGATTTCCGCTCTCGCCTCTTCCAGCTTCTCCTCCAGAATTTGATTTTCAACAGCGAGCCCAGACACTTTCGCCGAAACCTCGACAGGCCCCACACGCGTCAGCCACTGGCGATGGGCGATCACCTCGCCTTCCCGAGAAGGATCCTGCCTTTCCGATCAGCTCCCACCACCTGGTAAGGGCTCGGGGATCGCGATCTCTCCCCCTACGGCGGCGTCATCAGCGCAATCGGCACGGAAAGTCCGGCGCTTCTGCGGAGGGTGGCGATGCGGCGGCCGGGCTGGATGGCGTCGCGGATCTCACCGGCGCGGTCGCCGAGGATGGCGACGGTCCGCTCGAGGTCGAGAGCGACGAAGGCGAGGCCCCAGAAGAAGGCGGCACGGTCGCCGCCGGCCCGCTCGCTTGCCTCCGGCGGCTCCTGGACGACCTCGAGGATCGTCGAACCGAGGCGGAAGAAGGCCTGGCGCGGCGCCCCGGCCGGCGTCGGCTCCTCGCGGACCCGCCGCAGATCGAGGCCGGCGGCGGTGAGGGCGGCGACGGTGCGGTCGAGGTCGGAGCTGATCGCGACGACGTGGTCGAGGCCGGTGATGCCGTTGGGGTGCGCGGGGGCGTCGGGCGGCGGCGGCTGATCGCTTTCGCCCGTCGGCAAGCCGTCCAGGTTCAAGGAATCGAGGCCCCGCAGCGACCAGCCAGCCAACCCGCGTCCCCGCCCCTTGCCAACGAACCGAATCCGCGTATCGCCGACGACGCAGGCATCGTCTTCGACCGCGAACCCACACGCCTTCCATGCCCCAGGAGCATCCGCCACCCTCAACTCGTCAAGCGTCACCGCCACCCTGCCACCGTAGGGGAGTGTCGCTTTTGTAGTCCTATAAGGGGACAAAAGCGACACTGGACCCGTGGACACCTACGACCTTCAACGTTTCGTCGACGCCCAGGAAGACCTCGGCCGCGGAGGCCCGCTCCTACCTCGACCATCCCGTCCTCGGCCCGCGCCTCGTCGAATGCTCGGAGGCGCTGCTCGCACACCGCGGCCTCTCGGCCCGCGAGATCTTCGGCGGAAGCGACGAGGCGAAGCTGCGTTCGTCGATGACCCTGTTCGCCGCTGTCGCTCCCGAGCGGCCGGTCTTCCAGCAGGTGCTCGACCGCTATTTCGACGGCGAAGGCGACAGGGCGACCTTGGACTGGCTCTGAGCCACGGCCGGTACGACCTTCTCGGCGAAGCACTTGACGAGGTCGGGGTCGAACTGGGTGCCGGCGCCGCGGCGGAGCTCCTCGAGGGCCTGCTCGCTGGTCATCGCTGGACGGTAGGGGCGGCCTTCGATCATCGCGTCGTAGGCGTCGCAGATGAGGATCACGCGGGAGCCCTGGGGGATGTCGCGGCCGGAGAGGCCGTCGGGGTAGCCGGAGCCGTCCCAGCGCTCGTGGGTCGAGCGGACGAGGGCGGCGACCGGGCCCAGGGCGGGCGCGGCGTCGAGGACGCGCTGGCCGACCAAGGTGTGCTTGCGCATCAGCGCCCACTCTTCGTCGGTGAGCGAGTCGGGCTTGTGGAGGATCTCGTCGGGGATCGCGATCTTGCCGATGTCGTGCAGCTCCGCCGCCCGCACGAGGACGTCGAGCTCCTCGGTCTCCAGCCCGAGGGTGCGCCCGAAGGCCGAGGCCAGGTGGGCGACGCCGTCGAGGTGGCGCTCCAGCTCCGGCTCGCGCTCGTGCAGCACCCGCAGCAGCACGCCGCGGGTCTGGCTCTGGGCGGAACCGGCGCGCAGCCCCTTCTTCGAGTACATGCGCTTGTCGGCGAGGCGCAGCGCGTCGGTTGCGGTCACCACCTCGACCGGGATCAGGACCTTGCCCCAGGAGGCGCCGACCTCGAAGCCCTTGCCGCGGTCGGAGAGCGCCTCCTCGGCCGCTTTGCAGATCGCTTCCGCGGGCAGCTCGCGGGTTGCGGCGAGGATGCAGAACTCGTCGCCGCCGAGCCGGTAGGCGCGGCCGTGGGGCGCCACCGCCTCGGCCAGCTGCATCCCCAGCCGCCGCAGCAGGTCGTCGCCTGCCGGGTGGCCGAAGCTGTCGTTGTAGGCCTTGAAGCCGTCGAGGTCGAAGAGGGCGAGGACCATCGCCTCCGGCGGGCTGGCCGAGACGGCGCGATCGAGATCGGTCATCAGCGCCCGGCGGTTCGCAAGCCCGGTGAGGGAGTCGGTGACCGCCTCGTCCTGGCTCTCCAGCAGCATCCGCGTGTTGAGGTTGAAGGTGATGAGCAGGCGGGCGAGGACCGCCAGCAGGCAGGCGACGCCGAGGCCCACCGCCACGGACCCGACGTGGACGAAGCTGCCGGCCGCCAGCAGCGAGATCCCGACCAGCGCCATCGAGATCGGGACGACGATGCGGCGCTTGTCGGTGCGCCCGACCGCGGCTCCGAACCCGGTGGCCGGCAGCCAGGATGCGGCCGCGAGCAGCAGCAAGGCCAGCGGCCAGCCGACGCTGGCGAGGTTGAGCGCCGTGGTCGACTGACCGGCGACGGAGAGGTAGACGACGTCGCTGGCGCCGAAGAGAAGCAGGGCGGCCGCGATCAGCAGCCAGGTCCCACTGGTCCGCCAGCGGGAGGCGGCGAAGGCACCGCTGAGGAGGCCGAGCAGGACCACGTCCATGCACGGATAGGCGAGGCTGACGGCGACGCCGAGGGGACTGCCGCCGAGCGCTTCGAGGACGGGCGGGAAGACGAGGGCAGCGGCGACGCCGGCGACGGCCAGAGCGCCGATCAGGCCGTCGACCCAGGCCAGCGGCTCGAAGTGCGCGATCCGCGCCCTGAGGAGAAGGACCAGGGCGACGAAGCTGGCGGGATAGAACGCGAGGAAGAGCAGGTCGGCCGGCGAGGGGAAGGGCGCGGGGCTGGCGTAGTAGAGGACGACCGAGTAGTAGGTCTGGCCCAGCGCCCAGAGCAGCATGCCCAGCCCCAGCGCCAGCCAGGCCTTGCGCTCGGCCGGCGCGGCGAGGGCCCGCCAGAGCACAGCGGCCGCCGCCCCGAGGACGACCGCGTCGTAGACCCAGCGTCCGGCCGCGTCCTGCAACCCGGTGTCGCCGAGCTCCCAGATGATCACCGCCGCGTAGAACGACAGCAGGCCTCCGAGGAGGCCGAGGAAGCCGAAGGCGATTTTCCGCGGCCCAGCGGGCCGCCTAGACGTTTTGTCCACCGCGGATACATCGGCGCGTTTTTCCGATGACTTGAGCCATAACTAGGCACGGCCAGGCGCGCCTCGGCCAGGCGCCCGCTATCCCTCTCCCGGCCGCGCGAACTCGTCCTTCCGCTTGATCAGCAGCCACTGCGGCTTGGCGCCGGCCCGGGTGCGCTGCAGAGCGAAGCCGCCCTCGAGCTTCTCGCCGTGGAGGACGAAGACGGCGTGGCCGCGCTCCAGCGCCTCGGGCCAGGGGACGCGGCCGCCCTGCTCGTAGGTGCCGCGGTCCCAGATCTCGACCCTGCCGCCGTCGATCTCGCCCTCGAAGTCGTTGTAGGCAATCAAGTGGTCCTCGACCTCGATCGCCAGGCGCTTCACCGCCGGGTCCATCGACGGTCCTTTCGGCACCGCCCAGGAGCGCATCGCGCCCTCGACCTCGAGCCGCAGGTCGAAGTGGTGCGCGGTCGCCCAGTGCTCCTGGACGACGAAGGCGCCGGCGCTGACGCCGCGGACCGCGAACTGCTCGTGGCCCTCCACCTTCGCCCCATCGGCCTCGACCGCCTCGACCCGCGCCGCAGGCGGGCCGGCTTCGAGGAACTCGAGCAGCTGCTCCACCGCCGGCTCGGGACCCTCCGCGTGGACCGCCATCGTGCCCTCGTCCGCATTGCGGACCCAGCCGAGGACGCCGAGGCGGTGCGCCTCGGCCACTGCCGCTTCGCGGAATCCCACGCCCTGGACACGGCCTCTGACGACCGCCCGGACCGCCTTCTTCGACTCGCCCACGACCACAGGGTGTCAATCGCCGCGGCTTCTGTTTAGGCGCAGCAGCGGGAAGGTAGCTAGGGGGTACATCAAGACATTCATCCAATAGCGGAAGGCCACTCCCGTGCCCGAACGAATTCTCATCACCGGCGGGGCCGGCTTCATCGGCTCCCACCTCGCCCGCCACCTCCTCCAGGACGGACACGAGATCCGCGCCCTCGACCGGCTCGACCCCCAGGTCCACCCGAAGCGCGAGCGGCCCCCCTACCTCGAGGACGACGTCGAGCTGATCGTCGGCGACGTCCGCGATCCCGCCGCCGTCCAGTACGCGCTGCAGGGGGTCGACGCGGTCGTCCACCTGGCGGCCCGCGTCGGGGTCGGCCAGAGCATGTACGAGATCGACGACTACTGCTCGGTCAACACCGTCGGCACCGGCGTCCTGCTCGAGGCGCTGATGAAGCACGAGGTGCGCCGCCTCGTCGTCGCCTCCAGCATGAGCATCTACGGCGAGGGGCAGGCGCGGACGGTCGACGGCGAGCTCGCCTGGGCGGTCGAGCGCAACGGCGATCAGCTGGAGCGCGGCGAGTGGGAGCCCCGCGACCGCGAGGGCCGCGAGCTGATCTTCGAGCCGACGCCGGAGACCAAGACCCCCTCCCTCTCCTCGGTCTACGCCCTCAACAAGTACGACCAGGAGCGGATGTGCCTGCTCTTCGGCTCCTCCTACGGGGTGCCGACGACGGCGCTGCGCTTCTTCAACGTCTACGGACCCGACCAGGCCCTCTCCAATCCCTACACCGGCGTCCTCGCGATCTTCGGCGGCCGGCTGCTGAACGACAAGCCGCCGCTGATCTTCGAGGACGGCGAGCAGCGCCGGGACTTCGTCAGCGTCCACGACGTCGCCGCCGCCTGCGCCCTGGCGCTGAAGCGCGCCGAGGCGACGGGGCTGGCGGTCAACGTCGGCAGCGGCGAGAGCGTCACCGTGCGGGAGATCGCCGAGCGCCTCGCCGAGGTCACCGGCCGCGGCCGGATCGAGCCCGAGATCACCGGCCAGTACCGGGTCGGCGACATCCGCCACTGCTTCGCTGACATCTCCCTCGCGCGGGAGGTCCTCGGCTACGAGCCGCAGGTCCGGCTCGAGGACGGGATGGCGGAGTTGGCCGAGTGGCTGCAGGGACAGACGGCGGAGGACTCGGTCGAGACGGCCCACCGGGAGCTGGTGGCGCGGGGGCTGACGAGGTGAGCGCCGCCTCTTTCACCGCCTGATGCCGCGCGCCGCCGTCATCCGCGAGAGCGGCTCGGCCGAGCTGGTCGAGGTGCCGCTGCCCGAGCCCGGCGCAGGCGAGGTGCGGCTGCGGCTGGAGGGCTCGGGGGTCTGCGGCTCGGACCTGCCGGTCTGGGCCGGGCGGCCGTGGTTCGAGTACCCGCAGCCGCCGGGCGCGCCGGGGCACGAGGGCTGGGGGGTGGTCGACGCCGTCGGACCGGGAGTGGACGGCCTGAGCGAAGGCGACCGGGTCGCCGGTCTCGTCTACCGTGCCTACGCCGACTTCGACGTCGCCCGCGCCGCCGACCTGGTGCCGCTGCCCGAGGGCGCCGGCCCGTTCCCCGGCGAGGCGCTCGGCTGCGCCGTCAACGTCGTCCGCCGCAGCGGCATCCGCGAGGGCGACACCGTGGCGGTGGTCGGCGCCGGCTTCCTCGGCTGCGTGATCGTGCAGCTGGCGGCGACGGCCGGGGCGCGGGTGCTGGCGATCTCGCGCCGGCGCTCGGCGCTGGAGACGGCGGCGGCGATGGGCGCCGCGGAGACGATCGCACTGGAGGAGCCGGTGGGCGAGCGGGTCGAGGAGCTGACCGGCGGCGAGCTCTGCGACGTCGTCGTCGAGGCCGCCGGAGTGCAGGCGACGCTCGACGTCGCCGGGCCGCTGACCCGCACCCGCGGCCGCCTCGTGATCGCCGGCTTCCACCAGGACGGGGGCCGCCAGGTCGACATGCAGCTCTGGAACTGGCGCGGGCTCGACGTCGTCAACGCCCACGAGCGCGACCCCGTCGTCTACGTCGAGGGAATCCGCGAGGCCGCCCGCGCAGTCGCCGCGGGCCGGCTCGACCCCACATCGCTCTACACCCACAGCTTCGAGCTCGATCACATCGACGCCGCCCTCGACATCGCCGTCGAGCGGCCCGATGGGTTCATCAAGGCGCTGGTGATGGCGTGACCGTGACCACCCTTCCCCGCGTCGGCTTCCTCGGCGTCGGCTGGATCGGCCGCAGCCGCATGCAGGCGCTCGCCGACGAAGGGCTGGTGGAGGTCGCCGCCGTCGCCGACCCACAGGCCGAGGCGCTCGCCGCGGCCGTCGAGGCGGCGCCGGCGGCGCAGCGTTCCGCGAGCCTGGAGGAGCTGCTCGAGCGCGACCTCGACGGCGTCGTCATCGCCACCCCGAGCGCCCTCCACGCCGAGCAGGCGATCGCGGCGCTGGACCGCGGCCTCGCCGTCTTCTGCCAGAAGCCGCTGGCGCGCGATGCCGAGGAGACGTGGCGGGTGCTGGCGGCGGCGCGCGATGCCGACCGCCTGCTCGGCGTCGACCTCTCCTACCGCCACGTCGAAGCGCTGCGGGCGGCACGCCGGGCCGTCGAGGCTGGAGAGATCGGCCGCCTCCACTCGCTCGACCTCGCCTTCCACAACGCCTACGGCCCCGACAAGCCCTGGTTCACGGACGCGAAGCTGGCGGGGGGCGGCTGCCTGATCGACCTCGGCACCCACCTCGTCGACCTGGCGCTGTGGCTGACCGGGGCCGGGGATGTCGCGGTGGAGACGGCGCGGACGCTCTCCCTGCACGGCCACGAGGTCGAGGACCAGGCCAGCGCCGAGCTGGCGCTCGGCGGGGTGCGGGCGCGGCTCGCCTGCTCCTGGTTCCAGCCGGCCGGCGGCGAGTGCGCCTTCGAGTGCACCGCCTGGGGCAGCGAGGGCGCGGTCAGCGTACGCAACGTCGGCGGCTCCTTCTACGACTTCCGGGCCGAGCTCTGGAAGGGCAGCGCGAAGGAGGCGCTGGTCGAGCCGCCCGATGCCTGGGGCGGCCGCGCGATCGCCGCCTGGGCCGATCGGCTCGCCGCCGACCGCGCCTACGACCCCGCCGCCGAGGAGCTCGAACTGCTCGCCCTCACGATCGACGACGTCTACGCGGAGGCCGGCCGGTGAAGATCCTGATCAGCACCGACACGGTCGGCGGCGTCCTCACCTACACGGCCGAGCTGGCGGCCGCCCTGGAGGCGCAGGGGGATGAGGTGGTCGTGGCGACGATGGGGCCGCGGCTGCGGCGCGAGCAGCGCGAGCTGCTGCCGCAGCGAGTCCACGAGAGCGGCTACCGGCTGGAGTGGATGGAGGACCCCTGGGACGACGTGGCCGCCGCCGGCCGCTGGCT
>DATMBY010000117.1:0-6238 GCA_035558995.1 Solirubrobacterales bacterium | reverse complement strand
CCGCCACGGCGCCGCGACCATGGACACGCTGATCTCCCTCGGCACCCTCGCCGCCCTCGGCTGGTCGCTCTACGCGCTCTTCTTCGGCGACGCCGGGACGCCGGGGATGACGATGCCCTTCGAGCTGGTGACCGAGCGCGGTGCCGGCAGCGAGGAGATCTACCTCGAGGTCGCCGCCGTGGTCACCACCTTCATCCTCGCCGGCCGCTACTTCGAGGCGCGGGCGAAGCGGCGGGCCGGGGCGGCGCTGGAGGCGCTGCTCGGCCTCGGCGCCAAGGAGGTGGCGCTGCTGGACGGGGATGGGATGGAGCGCCGGGTGCCGGTCGAGGAGCTGCGGACGGGCGATCGCTTCGTCGTGCGGCCGGGGGAGAAGGTGGCGACCGACGGCGTCGTCGAGAGCGGCAACAGCGCGGTCGACCAGTCCCTGCTCACGGGCGAGTCCATGCCGGTCGAGGTCGGCCCCGGCGGGGAGGTGGTCGGCGCGACGATCAACCTCGGCGGCCGCCTCGTCGTCCGCGCCACCCGTGTCGGCGAGGAGACGGCGCTGGCGCAGATCGCCCGCCTCGTGACCGAGGCGCAGTCGGGCAAGGCGCCGGTGCAGCGGCTCGCCGACCGAATCAGCGCCGTCTTCGTCCCGGTCGTGATTGCGCTCGCCCTCGGCACCCTCGCCTACTGGCTGCTCGACGGCGCCGGGCCGGCCTTTGCCTTCACCGCGGCAGTCGCGGTCCTGATCATCGCCTGCCCTTGCGCCCTGGGGTTGGCGACTCCGACGGCGCTGCTGGTCGGGACCGGCCGCGGCGCCCAGCTCGGGCTGCTGATCAAGGGGCCGGAGGTGCTGGAGCAGACGCGGCAGATCGACACCGTCGTCCTCGACAAGACCGGGACCGTGACCAGCGGCGCGATGTCGGTGGTGGCGGTCAACGCAGCGCCGGGAACCGACGAGGCGGAGGTGCTGCGCCTGGCCGGCGCGGTCGAGGATGCCTCCGAGCACCCGATCGCCGCCGCGATCGCGGCGCGGGCGAAGGAGGAGTTCGGGCTGCTGCCGGCGGTCGAGAAATTCGAGAGCGAGGCGGGGGTGGGGGTGAGGGGCATCGTTCAGGGACGTGAGGTCGTCGTCGGCCGCGCTTCGGGCTCCGGCCTGTCGCCTTTGTTACCTATGGGGTTACAAAAGCGACATGCCCCCGCGTCAGAGCTGGAGGCGGCGCGCGGCGAGGCGGAAGCGCGCGGGCAAACCGCGATCGCGGTCGGCTGGGACGGCGAGGTGCGCGGGCTCGTCGTCGTCGCCGACACCGTCAAGCCGACCAGCCGCGAGGCGATCGTGGCGCTGCGGGAGCTGGGCCTGCGGCCGGTGCTGCTGACCGGCGACAACGAGGCGACTGCACGGGCGGTCGCCGCCGAGGTCAGGATCGAGGAGGCGATCGCCGAGGTGCTGCCGGCCGAGAAGGCGGCGGTCGTCGAGCGCCTCCAAGGCGAAGGACGCACCGTGGCGATGGTCGGCGACGGCGTCAACGACGCCCCGGCCCTGGCCCAGGCCGACCTCGGCCTGGCGATCGGCACCGGCACCGACGTCGCGATCGAGGCCTCTGACATCACCCTCGTCTCCGGCGACCCCCGCGCCATCGCCGACGCGATCCGCCTCTCCCGCCGCACCCTGGCGACGATCAAGGGCAACCTCTTCTGGGCCTTCGCCTACAACGTCGCAGCTTTGCCCCTCGCCGCCGCCGGCTTCCTCAACCCCCTGATCGCCGCCGCCGCGATGGCCTTCTCCAGCGTCTTCGTGGTGACGAATTCGCTGCGCCTGCGGAGCTTTTCGTCCCGCCGCGGCTGATTTGCCGTTTGCCTGGGATTGCAGCGTTCCCAAAAAAGGACTACAACCACACCTTCGGTCCTCGAACAGGATGGAGAGAGTGGCGGAGAAGGAAAAAGAACCTACCGGGAGCGCGGTCCGCAAAGGGTTGATCGGCCTTGCCTTCGCGGTTGCGGCCGGTGTGCTGGTTTGGTGGCTTACCAGTGCCGGGGGACCCCTGGATCCGAAGAAGGCGGATATACACCTCACCGCCCTCGGGGTCGCTTCGGTCTTCAAGGCGGGGACTGCCCCGGCGGCGACCGCAAGCGTCGAAAACTCGGGCGATGAGACGGCAACCGAATGCCGGATTCTCTGGAGCCCTTTCAGCGCCAATCCGGGCGACGAACCCTTTCCGGCGAGCCCTGATTTCTCACTCTCGCCGGGAGAGGCACAGGATCTGCCCCTGGGGACGGCAACGCCTTATTCGCAGAGCGGCACCTATGAGATGTCCGCCCAGTTGACGTGCGGAGCAGATGAATCCGAGGTCAGAGTCAAGTCGGTTCTGGTGCCGTAGGGGAAGTCTCCGCGGCCTATCGATCAGTGCACCTGCGCAACCCCGGCGAACCAGTGCCCCAGCCGCTCCTTCGTGAAGACGTCCTCCTTCGGGCGCAGCTGGCGGCTGAGGGCGTCGCGGAGGTTCTGGGCGGCGTCGGGGTCGGCGGCGAGGCCGCGGAAGATCGGCTCGGCGGTCTCGGGCTTGGCGAAGCGGGCGAAGTCGAAGGACCACTCGTAGTGCTCGCGGGCGCGTTCGTCGCGGTAGGCCTCGTAGCCGGCAAGGCTCTCCTCGGGGCCGGTGAGCTCGGCGGCGACGTGGAGGGACTGCTCGATCGCGTCGGAGATGCCCTGGGCGGTGGAGGGGTTCTTGAAGTGTCCGGCGTCGCCGATCAGAGCCCAGCCCGGGCCGGTGGCCTGGCGGAAGAAGCCGCGCAGCATCGTCTCCGGGGCGACGCGGACGCCGCCGACCTGCTCGGCGCGCTGCAGCCAGGCGGGGTCGAACCAGTCGCGGTAGTGCTCCAGCATCTCGACGAACGTGCGCCGGCGCCGGGCCTGGTCGCCGCGGGTCAGCTCCGGATCCAAGCCGAGGATCAGGATCGAGAGGTCGTCCTCCATCGGCGACCAAACCAGCGAGCCTTCCTCGATCACGTCGATTTTGAACTGGTCGCTCGGCGGCAGCCCGCGCCAGTAGGTGAACATGAAGGCTAGCTCGGAGCGCATCTGCCGTTCCTTCTCCAGCCCGAGCAGGCGGGCGACGGTGGAGACGCGGCCGTCGGCGCCGAGCACCCAGCGGGCCTCGATCTCCTCGCCGCTCTCGAGGACGACGCCGCGCGCCGGGTCCTCCCCGGTGCCGGAGCCGAGCAGCCCGGTGACCTTCTCGCCGAAGCGCGTCTCCGCGCCGGCGTCGACCGCGGCCTCGAGCAGCGCCGGGTCCAGCACCGGCCGGGTGATCACCGCCATCCGGTCGAAGCCGCCGATCGGGCTGAAGCGGCCGGCTGCTTCGTGGCCGAAGGTCCGGATCGCGTACTCGACCTGGTTGACCCGGTGCTCCCGTTCGATCCGCTCCAGCGCCCCCAGCTCGGCCAGGCGCGCCAGCGTGTTCGGGAAGAGGGCGTGGGTCGAGAGGGTGTCGGCCGGCGGCGGCTCGCGGTCCAGGAGCAGGACCTTCCAGCCCGCCTCCGCCAACCGCGTCGCCGCCGGGGTGCCGGCGACGCGGGCGCCGACGACGACCGCGTCGTAGCTCTCGCGCCGCCCGCCCATCAGCGCTTCCGTCCCACGGTCAGCAGGTACTCCATGTGGAAGCGGGCATCGTCGTCCGTGCCCTGGTTCCACTCGGCGCAGAAATCGCTCAGGGTTTGGTCGAACTCCTCGGCTCGCCCCTCTTTCTCGGCGTTGGCGCGGGCGGCGATCGTCGGCCCGTAGCGCTGCTTGAAGTGCTCGCCGTAGTCGTCGGAGCGCTGGAAAGCGGTGACGTCGAGGACGCCTTTCTCGACCGACTCCAGCTCGACCCGGTCACCGAGCAGCCCCCGCAGGTGGTCCTCGCCGCCCCACAGCGGCGGCGGCTGCGCGCCCGGGGGAGGAGGAGGCATGAACTTGCCCATCTCGCGGAACAGGCCGCCGATCATCCCCTCCGGAGTCCAGCTCAGCAGGCCGATCCGCCCGTCCGGCTTGCAGACGCGGACCAGCTCGTCGGCGGCCTTCTGGTGGAAGGGAGCGAACATCACCCCGATCGAGGAGATGACGACGTCGAAGCTTGCGTCCTCGAAGGGCAGGTCGTGGGCGTCGGCCTCGACCCACTCCAGCCCGACCCCCTCGGACTCGGCGCGGGCGCGGCCGGCGTCGAACAACTCCGGGGTGAGGTCGCTGGCGACGACTTCGGCGCCGGTCTGGGCGGCCGGGATCGAGGCGTTGCCGGTGCCGGCGGCGACGTCGAGGACGCGGTCGCCGGGGCCGATGCCGCAGGCCTCGACCAGGCGCGGGCCCAGCGGCAGGAGGAAGGTCTCGACCATCGAGGGGTAGTCGCCGGATGCCCACATCGCGCGGTGTTTCTGCCGCAGCTCCGGGGGCGGGCTCTGGGTGTCGGGGCTCATAGAAGTCTCCTTTTGGATCGGTTGGTGACCTTTTTCTACGTCCGCAGGGGAGGCGGATCAACTTCAAGATCTGCAGTTAGGCACGTAGACTCGATCTCGGATGCCGGAGAGCTACGGACAGTTCTGCCCGGTCGCACAGGCGGCGGAGGTGCTGACCGAGCGCTGGACGCTGCTGGTCCTGCGCGAGCTGCTGATGGGCAGCACCCGCTTCAACGAGATCCAGCGCGGGGTGCCGCGGATGTCCTCGTCGCTGCTGAGCAAACGCCTGCGCGAGCTGGAGCGCTCGGAGCTGCTGACCCGGGAGCCGCTGCAGGGGGAGCGCGGCTTCGCCTACCGGTTGACGCCGGCCGGCGAGGCGCTGGGGCCGCTCGTCGTCAGCCTCGGGACCTGGAGCCGCGACTGGCTGAAGCGCGAGATCAGCGCCGAAGAGGCCGATCCGGCGCTCTTGATGTGGGACCTGCGGCGCAGCGTTCGCCTCGAAAGGCTGCCGCAAGAGCAGGTCGTCGTCTTCTTCCGCTTCCGCGACGCCGAGGAGGGCAAGCGGGCCTGGTGGCTCGTCGCCCATGCCTCCAACGCCGACCTCTGCTTCACCGACCCCGGCTTCGGCGTCGACCTTCAAGTCGACGCGGAGACGCGGGCGATGGCCGAGGTCTGGGTCGGGAGGAAGGAGCTGGGAGCGGCGATGCGCTCCAAGCAGGTGCGGGTGACCGGGCCCGAGCACCTGGTGCGCAGCCTGCCCGACTGGATCGGGCTCAGCAACTTCGCCTACCCGGACCCGGCTGCCGAGATGGCAGCTCGGCAGGCCGCTTAGCCGTCTAGCCTCTCTCGCTCGCGACTCCCGGCGCGCCCCGCTCGACCTCGATCCGCGGCAGGATCCGCTCCAGCCAGTCGGGGATCCACCAGTTGCGGGCGCCGAGCAGCTGCATCACCGCCGGCACCAGGACCATCCGCACCAGGGTCGCGTCGAGGAAGATCGCCGCCGCCAGGCCGATCCCGAAGAGCTTGAGGAAGACTTCGGGCGAGGCGACGAAGGCGAGGAAGACGACGACCATGATCGCTGCCGCCGCGGTGATCACCCGGGCGGTCTTCGCCAGCCCGTCGGCGACCGCGCGCCGGGTGTCGTTGTCCTTCAGGTACTCCTCGCGGATCCGCGAGATCAGGAAGACCTCGTAGTCCATCGAGAGCCCGAAGAGGATCGCGAACATCATCACCGGCATGAACGGGGCGATCGGGACTTCGTGGTCGATCCCGATCAGTTCGCCGACCGCGCCGCCCTGGGCGACCAGGGTCATGACGCCGTAGGCGGCGCTGACCGAGAGCAGGTTCATCACCGCCGCCTTCAGCGAGATGAAGGGGGAGTGGAAGGCGACCAGCAGCAGCAGGAACGAGAGCCCGACGACGCCGGCGATGAACCACGGCATGCGGCCGGTGATGTAGCTGCTCTGGTCCTCGAGCGCGGCGTTGACGCCGCCGACCAGGGCGGTGACCCCGGAGTCGCCGACGGCGGCCGGGATCGTGCTGGCGCGCAGGCGGTCGACCAGTTCGGAGGTCGCCTCGTCCTGGGGCGAGGTGGTGGGGATGACGGTGACGATCGCCGCGGTGCCGTCGGCGTTGTAGCGCGGCGGCGGCACGTAGGCGACGCCCTTCTCCTCGCGCAGGTCGGAGACGAGGCCGTCGACGGTCGCCTTGGCGCCGGGGTCGGGCACTTCGGCGGCGATCACCAGCGGGCCGTTGGCGCCGGGGCCGAAGCCCTCGCTGATCAGGTCGTAGGCCTGCCGGGTCATCGTCTCGGGCTGGTCGTTGCCGG
>DATMBY010000116.1:0-12461 GCA_035558995.1 Solirubrobacterales bacterium | reverse complement strand
GAGCCGGCCGTACCGACGATCGTCGCCTTCTTTCCGAGGCAGCGGCTGCGGTCGGTCCCGCCCCGCAGCGCGATCAGACCGAAGCGCACGGTCGAACCGCTACCTGAGTCCCCGAAGGCGACGATCCGCCCGTTCGACTGCACCCCGACCATGTACTCGGTGGCGCCGCCCCCGCCGTAGGGGACGACCAGCCGTTCGCCGCCGTTGAAGGTCCGGTCCCTGCCACCGTCAGGGCCGAGGCGGAAGACCGCGATCCTGCTCGACCAGCCGACGCCGACCACCCGTCCCTTGGCGTCGATCGTCAGGTCGGACGGCGAGATGGAGCCGACCCGGTTGAAGAGCCGGACACCCCCGCCGTTGCCGAAGCCCGGCTCGGCGGTGCCCAGTGGCGTCAGCTCGAGCAGCTCGCCGGTGGTCGAGACGGCTTCCGTCGAGCGTTCGATCGAGAGCAGAAGACCTTCGCCGACAGGCGTGGCCGCCTCGACCTTCCCCACTCCACCGTAGGTCGGAACGAAGAGGCTGCCGTCACCGCCCCAACCGAGGTCGGGCTGACCGGCATTGGTGAAGCGGGCGACGTCGAGCCCTTCGGGGGCGAGCTGGACGCCGCTGGTGCCGAGACAACAGAGGGGGACGGGGACGGTGATGCTGCCCCCTGCCCCGACGAAGACGCCGGCGGGACGCGTCTGGGTCTCGAGCGGAATGCTGATCTCCCCACCACTTCCGAAGCCGGGGTCGTATCCGCCGTCGGAGAGGAAGCGGCCGACGACGAGGTTCCTCGCCGATTCCTCGCGCGAGCCCTGGACGGCGACGACGATCTTGCCGTCCGCCTGCACCGCCAGCTTCGGGAAGTCCTGGGCCGCTTCGAGCGCGTGGTTCCCGGTGAAGGGGGTGACGCCGCCGACGCCGAAGCTTGGATCGAGGTGGCCGTTGAGCCCGAACCTCGCGACCACCAACCGTTCGTCCCCGTAAGCGGCGACCACGGGCTTGCCTTCGGGTCCGACCGCGAGTTCGAACTCGTGGTTGTAGAGGCTGCTGTGGTCGAAGACCAGCTGCGGCTCCGTCACGAAAGAAGGATCCAGGACGCCGTCGGGCGTGAAGCGGGCGACGGACAGCTCCAGCCGGCAGTCGAAGGGATTGGGAGCGCACGGCGGGGAGTTGGAGTAGAGGACGAAGATTTCGTCATGGGGACCGATCGCCATCCGTCCCGCCGCCTCCTGCGGCAGCGCCCCGGCGGGGCCCGTCACCTCGGCGATCCCGTCGCCGCCGCCGAAGGATTGATCGAGGTCGGCGGGTGCCGCGGCGGCGGCCGGCGCGGCGAGCCCGACGGCACAGGCGGTCAGAGCGAGGAGGACGAGGACACGGCGCATATGTGCCCAGAACCGTAAAGCGTTCGAGGAGTTGCGGCCGGACGGGCCGCCGACTACCACCAGACGGTGGAGTCCAGGTTCTCTATCTCCTCGATCGGCTTCGTGTAGACGCCGGAGGAGAGGTACTTCCAGCCGTCGTCAGGGATCAGGAAGACGACGTTGCCGGAGTCGAGCTCGCCGCCGATGCGGTGGGCGATCGCGGCAATGGCGCCGGCCGAGACGCCGGCGAAGACCCCCTCCTCCTCGAGCAGTTTCTTGGTCCAGACGATCGCGTCGCGGTTGTCGACCATGATCTTGCGGTCGAAGAGGGAGATGTCGATGATCGGCGGGATGAAGCCGTCGTCGAGCGAGCGCAAGCCCTGGACCAGCTCCCCCTGTTTCGGCTCGGCGGCAACGATCAGGGTCTCGGGGTTCGCCTCCTTGAGGCGGCGGCCGTTGCCCATCAGGGTGCCGCCGGTACCGAGGCCACCGACGAAGGCGGTGACCTCGTCCAGCTCTTCGAGGATCTCGACCGCGGTGCCGTTGTAGTGGGCGAGCGGGTTGGCCTCGTTGCCGTACTGGTAGGGCATGTAGAAGCTCGGGTCCTGCGACATCTCCAGCGCCACCTCGACGGCGCCGTTGGAGCCCTTCGCCCCCTCCGAGTAGACGATCTCCGCCCCGTACATGCGCAGCAGCTGCGTCCGCTCCTCGGTGACGTTGTCGGGCATCACCACCTTCAGCGGGTAGCCCTTGCGGCGGCAGATCATCGCCAGGGCGATGCCGGTGTTGCCGGAGGTCGGTTCGAGGATCGTGTGCCCCGGTTCGATCGCCCCTTCGGCCTCGGCGGCTTCGATCATCGATTTCGCGACCCGGTCCTTGACCGACCCGGTGGGGTTGTGCCCCTCGAGCTTCGCGTAGATCCGCACGTCCGGCTTCGGCGAGAGCCGCGGCAGCTCGACCAGCGGCGTGTTGCCGATCGACTCGACGACGTTGCCGAACCGGCCTCCGCAGGGTTTGTTGAGTAGTTGCTCTCGCGCCATGGCCCGCCCTTTACTTCAGAAAGTGTAGCGAGGGTTGGACGATGAAGGGCGAGCCCGATCCCGACCGGATCTCAACGAGCTACGTCGAGCGGCAGAACCTGACGATGCGGATGGGGATGCGGCGCTTCACGCGGCTCACGAACGGGTTCAGCCGCAAGGTCGAGAACCTGGCGCACGCGGTCAGCCTTCACTTCATGCACTACAACTTCGCCCGCCCACATAAGACGTTGAAGGAGCGTTACCCGCGCACGCCGGCAATGGCGGCGGGAGTCGCCGATCACATCTGGTCCTTGGAAGAGATCGCGGCCCTTCTTGATTGATGGTGCTTTGCAGGGAAAACCGCGTTGACAAGCCGAATTTGAGGGAAAACATGCATGCTGTCGGCACAATGTCTGTACACTGCTCCGGACGGAATGAGCAGTACGAAGACCGGGGAGACCCGAGACCGTCGATGGGACTTGCGGGTAGCGGAATCCGAGGATGCCCTTGTACGCGCTGCCAGCAGCTTCGCGGAAACGAGCTTTACCAGCTTCGTTCGGTTTGCGGCCGTGTCCGAGGCAAGGCGCATCCTTGCCGATCGATCCCGCTTCGAGTTAGACCAACCGGATTGGGATCAATTCGTGGAGTTGTTGGATCGGCCTGCTCAAGCTCCCTCCGGCCTCAAGCGCTTGTTTTCAACGCCCAGCGTCTTCGAGTAGCTGGGTAACGACATATGGGCTATACCCAGCCTGAGCCGCTGCGAGGAAAGCACGACCTCGGAGAGTTTGACTGTGGCGAGGAATCACTTAATCAGTGGATTCATAGGTATGCCCGCCACGCCGAGGCTGCGCAATCAGCCAAAGTCTATGTGACCACGGATGGCTCAACTGTCGTCGGCTACTACGCGTTGACGGTGGGACAGATCGAGCCATCACTAGCCACGCCTCGGTTGCTCAAGGGTCAGCCCGCCGGACAATCGGTCCCCGTCGTGATCCTGGCGCGATTGGCAGTTGATTCCGAGCATCAAGGCCAAGCGCTCGGCAAATCGCTCCTCCAGAACGCCCTCCTTCGCTGCGTTCACGCTGCTCAGGCCGTTGGCATCCGCGCCTTGGTCGTACATACCCATGCAGAGGCTAAGGGCTTCTACGAAGCCTTTGGCTTCGAGCCTTCCCCGACTGACCCCATGCACCTTGTCCTTTTGATGAAGGACATCGAGCGGTTGATTGACGAGGAGGAGGGCGGGGTGGACTAGAGATCAACAACGATCTCAAACTGATCCACTGCCTTGGGCGACCGGCCTCGGGATTCGAAAGTCCCTGCTCTGGGCATGGGAAGGCGCAGCTTGTAGGTTTTTCAAGTCCGGCAATCCTGGATCGGAGGGAATCGAATGAGAAAGTCCCGGTTGACCGCGCTCTTTGCGGTCCTCCTGCTCGCACTGGCCGCGGTCGCGGCGGTCGGCTGCGGCGGCGGCAGTGACACCACCGGCAGCAGCGGCGGTGGCGGCAGCGCTGAAGGAGGCGGTGGCGGCGAACCGCTGTCCGTCGGCTCCGACATCCCCTATCCCCCGTTCGAGCAGGGGAAATCCGGCAACTACACGGGCTTCGACATCGAACTGATGGAAGCGATCGGGGAAAGGATCGGCCGCACGCCTGAATTCCAGGACACCTCGTTCGAAACGATCTTCCGCGACGTCGCCCAGGGCAAGTTCGACGCGGTGATCTCGGCGGCGACGATCACCGAAGAACGGGAGAAGGCGGTCGACTTCTCCAACCCCTACTACCTCTCCGAACAGGCGGTGCTGGTCAAAGAAGGCAGCGACATCAAATCGCTCGAAGACCTCCAAGGCAAGACCGTCGCCGCCCAGCAGGGGACGACCGGGCTCGAACTCGCCAAGGAAGAACTCGGCGACAGCGAAATCCGCCCCTACCCGGAAGGCCCTGACGCGGTCAACGCCCTCAAGTCGGGGACCGTCGAAGGCGTGGTCATCGACGCGCCGGTTGCCCAGAACGCGGTCGAAAAATCCGGCGGCATCGAAATCGCCGAAAAAGTCCCGACCGAAGAAACCTACGGGATCGCCGTCGCCCAGGGCGAAACGGAATTGCTCGAAGAAATCAACAAGGGGCTGAAGGAAGTCCTCGACGACGGGACCTACAAGAAGATCTACGAAAAGTGGTTCAAGCTCGAACCGCCGAAGGCGATCTTCACGGCTACGCACGAAGCTGAATAGCCGGTCGATTTGAGTGGAGGACGAAGGGGCGCCATGATGGCGCCCCTTCCTTTTTCTAGACCAGCCAGCAGGAGACGGCGATGAGCGAATTTTTCCATCAGTACTTCGACTTCACGGTGATGGGGGATCACTTCAGTGAAATCCTCGACGGCTTCGTCAAAAACCTCCTCGTCTTCGTCGTTGCCGCGATCCTCGCTCTTGCCTGGGGGCTGATCCTGGCATTGATCCGCCAGCTGCCGGGGAAGAAATTCATGCCGCTGCGCGGCGTCACGATCGCCTACATCGACGTCTTCCGGGCGATCCCGATCCTGATCGTGATCTTGCTGATATCGGGAAGCCTGCCGTTCCTCGAATTCCTTCCAAAATCGATTCGGATCCCACATTGGCTCGGCCAGCCCGACCCATACTGGTACGGGGTGATGGCACTGACCCTCGTCTACGGCGCCTACATGGCCGAGGTCTACAGAGCTGGCATCGAAGCCGTGCCAGGTGGGCAGGTCGAGGCGGCCCGCTCACTGGGCATGAGCCACGGCCAGGCGATGCGCCACATCGTCGTTCCCCAGGCGGTGACGAAGATCCCCGCGCCGATGCTGAACGAATTAATCTCGCTGTTGAAGGACACCACTCTCGTCGGCGTGATCGCGCTCGGTGAGTCGGTCCTGATCGGCCGCGAAATCCAGTCCGAAACCTTCAACAGCTCCGCCTATGTCCTCGCCGGCGCGATGTTCCTCGTGATCACTTTGCCGATGGCCCGACTCGTCGACTACCTGATCAAACGCAACCGCGGCAAGATCACCCGCGGCTCCCACATCGAGGTCGCCTGATGGCGGAGACGATGGTCAAGCTGGAGGGGATCTGCAAGCGGTTCGGCGACCTCGAGGTGCTGAAAGGCGTCGACCTCGAGGTCGGCAGGGGCGAAGTCGTCTGCATCCTCGGCCCCAGCGGCTCGGGCAAGAGCACCTTCCTGCGCTGCGTCAACCTGCTCGAGCCCCCCGAGGAGGGTGAGATCTTCATCGAAGGCCACGACATCTGCAAGGGGCCTGGCTCGGGCACCGGCGCCGAGAGCTGGGAGCTCGACTTCGTCCGCCAGCGGGTCGGGATCGTCTTCCAGCAGTTCAATCTTTTCCCGCACAAAACCGCGATGCAGAACGTCACCTTGGCCCAGGAACGGGTGCTCGGGCGCTCCAAACAGGAGGCGCGTGCGAAGGCGACCGAGCTGCTGGAGCGGGTCGGCCTCGGCGACAAGCTCGACCAGTACCCCGAACGCCTCTCCGGCGGCCAGCAGCAGCGGGTGGCGATCGCGCGGGCGCTGGCGATGGACCCGCGCGTGATGCTCTTCGACGAGGTCACCAGCGCGCTCGATCCCGAGCTGGTGAAGGAAGTCCTCGACACGATGCGGGAGCTGGCCGAGGAAGGGATGACGATGATCGTCGTCACCCACGAGCTCGGCTTCGCCCGTGAGGTCGCCGACCGCGTCGTCTTCATGGACGGCGGCGTGATCGTCGAGGAAGGTCCGCCCGCGCAGGTGCTGGAAAATCCCGAACAAGAACGAACCAAGCAGTTCCTCGGCTTGGTTCTAGACCGCTGAGACGCCGAAAATCAAGCCTGCCAAGGACGCAGGGAGCGTGGCGTGCTCTGCACGCGAGCGACCGAGGACGCCGGCAGGCGCCGATTTGCAGGCGTCTCAGCCGCCGGCCATCGCCGGCAGGATGACAACGGTGTCGCCGTCTTTGACCGCGGTCCCGAGCCCGTCCAGCACCCGCACGTCCTCGTCGTTGAGGTAGACGTTGACGTAGCGGTTGAGCTCGCCGTCCTCGCCGAAGAGCTGCTCCTGGGTGTCGGGGAACTCGCCGGTCAGCGAGCGCAGGACCTCGCCGACGTCGGAGCCGCCGGCCTCGACCTCGGACTGGCCTCCCGTTTTCGGGCGCAGCACCGGGGGAATGCGGACGGTTGCCATGAGGCGCGGGATCCTACTAAGCCGCGAAGACCAAGCAGGTCAAGGACGCAGGGAGGGAAGTGTGCTCTGCACACGACCGACCGAGGACGCAGAGATGCGCCGGTATTCGCGGCTTAGCGGTCGCCACCGGCGCCGGCGCAGAGTGCGTCGTAGTCGGGGAACTTGCCCATCTCCGACTCCGGGACCTGCTCGGCGTTCTCGCCGCAGATCGGGCAGTCGGGGTCGCGGCGGACCTTCAGCTCGGTGAAGCTGGTGCCGAGCGCCTCGTAGAGGAGCAGGCGGCCGACCAGGGGCTCGCCGGCACCGAGGATCAGCTTGATCACCTCGTTGGCCTGCAGGGTGCCCATCGTCCCGGCCATCACCCCGAGCACCCCGTTGGCGGAGCAGCTCGGCGCCAGCTCGGCCGGCGGCGGGGTCGGGTAGAGGCAGCGGTAGCAGGGTCCCCCGAAGGGAACGAAGGTCGAGATCTGGCCGTCGAAGCCGAGGATCGAGGCGGAGACGACGGGCTTTTTCAGCCGCACCGAGGCGTCGTTCAGCAGGTAGCGGGTGGGGAAGTTGTCGGCGCCGTCGACGACGATGTCGTAGTCCTCCAGGACCTCGAGGATGTTGCTCGCGTCGAGGCGGCCGTTGTGCTCGACGACCTTGACGTCGGGGTTGAGCTGCTCGATGAAGATTCGCGCCGAGGTGGTCTTCGGCATCCCGATCCGCTCGGTGTTGTGGATCACCTGGCGCTGCAGGTTTGAGGCATCGACGACGTCGTCGTCGACGAGCCCGATCGTGCCGACACCGGCGGCGGCGAGGTAGAGCGCGGTCGGGGCGCCGAGGCCGCCGGCGCCGAGCAGCAGCACCTTCGCGTTCAGCAGCTTCACCTGGCCGTCGACTCCGACCTCCGGCAGCAGCGTGTGGCGCGAGTAGCGCTCGCGCTGCTCGGGGGTCATCCCGTGCGCGGCGACGACCGGCAGCCCCTGCTCCTGCCACTGCAGGATCCCGCCGCTCATCGAAGCGACATTCTCGTAGCCGAGCTGCTGCAGCTGCGCGGCGGCGAGCGCGGAGCGGTTGCCGGAGCGACAGTAGAGGATCGTCCGGGCCGACTTGTCGGGCGCGGCGGTGGCGATTTCATCGGCCAGCAGCCCCGGCGGCACCAGCTTGCCGCCATCCAGGTGGGCCTCCTGGTACTCGTGCGGCTCGCGCGTGTCGATCAGGACGACGTCGCCGCCGTTGATCTCCTCGGCAGCCTCGAAGGGTTCGATCTCCTCGATCGTCTGTACGCGCGTGATGTCGATTGCCATTGAAATCCCCTAATCCGGATCAGCTTTAACTTCAAAAAGTATAGCGAGACCTGCTCGCCGCGTCTTGAGCAAATAAAAGCGGCCCCGGGATCGCTCCCGTGGCCGCTTTTCGCTTCCAGATTCTGGTCTAGCTGAAGCTGGGGCGCATCTGGCGCAGGCGCCGGACCCGCTCCTCGATCGGCGGGTGGGTCGAGAAGAGACCGGCGATGCCGCCGCCCTTGAAGGGCTTGACGATGTAGAGCGGCTCGGCGGCCTGGTTGACCTGCATCGGCATCGCCGCCGCCCCCTGCTCGAGGCGGAGCAGCGCGCTCGCCAGCGACTCCGGGTTGCCGCAGATTTCGGCGCCCCCGGCGTCGGCGGCGAACTCGCGCTGGCGCGAGATCGAGAGCTGGATGATGCTGGCCGCGATCGGAGCCAGGAGGACCATCGCCAGCGCCGAGACCATGCTCAGCGGCGAGTTGTCGTCGTTGCCGAACCACATCAACATGTAGGCGAGGTAGGTGATCGCCGCGCCGATCGCCGAGGCGACCGACTGGATCAGGATGTCGCGGTTGCGGATGTGCGTGAGCTCGTGGGCGAGCACGCCGCGCAGCTCGTCCTCGGAAAGCAACTTGGTGATCCCGCGGGTCACCGCCACCGCCGAGTGCTTCGGGTTACGGCCGGTGGCGAAGGCGTTCGGCTGGTCCTGGGGGATCATGTAGAGGCGCGGCATCGGCAGGTCCGCGCGCGTCGTCAGTTCGCGGACGATCTGGTAGAGCCGCGGCGCCTCGGACTCGTCGATCGGCTGCGCCCGGCTCATTTTCAGCGCCATCTTGTCGCTGAAGAAGTAGGCGAAGAAGTTGATCGCCAGGGCGATGAAGAGGAAGGTGGCCGCGGTGCTGGGGCCGCCGATCAGGGCGCCGATCACGACGAGCAGGCCGCCGAGCGATGCCATCAGGATCGTGGTCCGCAGCGTCGCGCCCCAGGTGGATTGCTTGGTGGTGGTCATCGAGTAGTCGCTCCTGAGAGTCGAGGGTGTCAGCGAAGTATGCGGCGCGAGCGCGGATTCGCCTATAGGGGTCAACCCCCTTCTCACCTGGGATCGCCCCCTAGGCTTGCCCCATGACCTTGCTGGTGATCGGGCTCGCGCTGGTCGTCCTCGCGCTATCCCTCGCCCTGGTCCGGGAGCGGCGGCGGCTGCGGCCGCTCGAGGACCTGATCGAGGCGATGGAGAAGGTCGACCTCTCTTCCCCCCGCCTCCACCTCCCCCCCTCGATCGACGGCGTCGGCGAGACCGAGGAGGTGGAGCGAATCGAGCTCGCCTTCCTGCGGATGATGCGGCGGTTGGAGGCGGAGCGGCGGCGGGCCGGCTCGGCGGCCCTGCACGCGCAGGAGGAGGAGCGGGCGCGGGTCGCGCGCGACCTCCACGACGAGGTCAACCAGTCGCTGACCGGGCTGCTGCTGCGGCTGGAGGCGGCGCGCGAGGCGGCACCGCCCCAACTCGAGGCCGAGATCGACGAGACGAAGGCGCTGGCGAACCAGGCGATGAACGAGCTGCTTTCGCTGGCGCGGCAGCTCCGGCCGACCGCGCTCGACGACCTCGGCCTGACGGCGGCGATCGGCGGCCAGGTCGAGCGCCTGGGGCGCGGGGAGATCGAGACCTCCCTCGAAACCGGAGGAGATTTCTCCGACCTCGGCGACGACGCCCAACTGGTCGTCTACCGCGTTGCGCAGGAGGCGCTCAACAACGCCGCCCGCCACAGCGGCGCCGAGCAGGTAGACGTGCGGCTGCGGCGCAGCAAGGACGGCGGCGTCGTCCTCGAGATCGGCGACGACGGCCGCGGTTTCGCCTTCGACGAGTCCGAGCGAGGGCTCGGCATCGGTGGCATGCGCGAGCGAGCCCTCCTCGTCGGCGGCGAGCTGACGATCGAGTCACGCCCCGGCGCCGGCACCACCGTCCGCCTCGACGTGCCGGGAGAATCGTCCCGGTGAAGGTGCTGATCGCCGACGACCATGGGATCGTCCGGTCGGGGATCCGGCTGCTGCTGGAGCGCCAGCCGGACATCGAGGTGGTCGGCGAGGCCGGGGACGGGGCCGAGGCGCGGGACCTGGCGGTGCGGGAGCGGCCGGACCTGGCGATCCTCGACGTGAAAATGCCGAAGCTGACGGGGCTGCAGGCGACGCGGGAGATCAAGAAGCAGGCGCCGGAGGTCTCGGTCCTGATCCTCTCGATGCACGACGACGAGCGCTACCTGTTCGAGGCGCTGAAGGCGGGCGCCTCGGGCTACGTGCTGAAGGCGCAGGCCGACACCGACCTGCTGGCCGCGATCCGCGCGGTCGAGCGGGGAGAGCCCTTCCTCTCCCCCGACGCGCAGCGGACGCTGATCAAGGACGTGCTCGAGCGCGGCTCCAGCGGCGAGGAGGAGCTGACGCCGCGCGAGGAGGAGATCGTCAAGCTCGTCGCCGAGGCCCACACGACGAAGCAGATCGCCGAGGTCCTCCACCTCTCCGAGAAGACGGTCGAGAACCACCGCGCCAACGCGATGCGCAAGCTCGGGATGCGCGACCGGGTCGAGCTGGTCCGCTACGCGATCCGCCGCGGGCTGATCGAGCCGTGATCGCATAACCGACCTCTTCAGTAGGATTTGAGCTCGATGCTGTTCTCGACCAAAGCCGAGTACGGAGTCCGCCTGATGGTCGAGCTGGGCCGCCAGCCCGGCTCCCAGCCCGTCAGCCTGGGTTCCGTTGCCGAAGCGGAGAACCTGCCGCTCTCCTACCTGGAGCACCTGGTGGCGAAACTGCGCAAGGCCGGCCTCGTCACCTCCACCCGCGGCGCCCACGGCGGCTACCGCCTGGCGAAGCCGGCGGCGGAGATCACGATGGACGCGGTGGTCGAGGCGCTGGAAGGGCAGATCGCGCCGATGGAGTGCTTCCACGACACGCCGGAAGGCAAAGTCCTCTGCTCGCACGAGTCCGACGGCGACAGCGCCTGCTCGACGAAGCTGCTGTGGATGCGCGTGCAGGGCGGCGTCAGCAAGGCTCTCGCCGGCACGACCCTGTCGGAGCTGGTCGACTTCTCGACCAAGAGCGAGCCCACCCGCGCAGCGGCACTCGGCAGCGTCGCGTAAGAACGCGGCCCCCGGAAACGCAAACTTGAAACCCCAGAAACGGAGCAAAATTGGCTGAGCTGGAGATACGGAACCTGCACGTGGAGGTCGAGGACAAGAAGATCCTCAAAGGCCTCGACTTGGACGTCGAGAAGGGCAAGGTCCATGCCCTGATGGGCCCGAACGGCTCCGGCAAGTCCACGCTCGCCAACGTGATCATGGGCCACCCGGCGTTCGAGGTGACCGAGGGCACGATCACCTTCAAGGGCGAGGACATCACCGAGGCCGCCCCCGAGGACCGCTCGCAGGCGGGCCTCTTCATGGCCTTCCAGTACCCGGTCGCGATCCCCGGCGTCTCGGTCAGCAAGTACCTGCGGATGATCATCAACGCCCAGCGCGAGGCCCGCGGCGAGGAGCAGATCAAGATCAAAGACTTCGCCCGCACCGCCCAGGAGGCGATGGAGCTGGCGAACATCCCCAAAGACTTCTCCAGCCGCTACCTCAACGACGGCTTCTCCGGCGGTGAGAAGAAGCGGATGGAGCTGCTGCAGCTGGCGCTGCTGCGGCCGGAGATCGCGGTCCTCGACGAGACCGACTCCGGCCTCGACATCGACGCCCTGCGCACCGTCGCCGAAGGCGTCAACAAGTTCGCCGGCCCCGACATGGGCGTCCTGATCATCACCCACTACCAGCGCATCCTCCACATGGTCAAACCGGACTCGGTCCACGTCATGTACCAGGGGCGGATCGTCAAAGAAGGCGGCCCGGAGCTGGTCGGCGTGCTGGAGGAGAAGGGCTACGGCTGGATCAAGGAGGAGGTCGAGGCAGGCGCGGCAGCAGCCTGACCTCCCCTGACATGGAGCCGGCGAGCGCGAAAAGCCCGACCGTGGCGCCGTTCGCCGTCGAGAAGGTCCGCGCCTCCTTCCCGGCGCTTGAGCGCGAGGTCAACGGCAAGCCGGTCGCCTACCTCGACAGCGGCGCCAGCTCCCAGCGGGTGCTGGCCTCGATCCAGTCGGTCGACCGCTACGAGCGGCGCCACCACTCCAACGTCCACCGCGGCTCCCACACCCTCTCGGCCGAGGCGACCGAAGCCTACGAGGGGGCGCGGGCCACGGTCGCCGATCACATCGGCGCCGGTGACCGCCGCGAGGTCGTCTTCGTCCGCAACGCGACCGAGGCGATCAACCTCGTCGCCCGCGCCTGGGGCGACGCCAACCTCGGCGCCGGCGACCGCATCGTGCTGACCGAGATGGAGCACCACTCCAACATCGTCCCCTGGCAGCAGCTGGCCGAGGGGGTCGGGGCGGAGATCGACTGGGCGCCGATCGACGACGAGGGCCGGCTCGAGATGGACGCCTTCGCGGCGCTGCTGGAGCGCGGACCGAAGCTGGTTGCGGTGGCGCACGTCTCCAACGTGCTGGGGACCGAGAACCCGGTGGCGGAGATCGCCCGGCTGAGCCACGAGGCCGGCGCAAAGGTGCTGGTCGACGGCGCCCAGGCGGCGCCGAAGCTGCTGCTCGACATGGCCGAGCTCGGC
>DATMBY010000115.1:0-7380 GCA_035558995.1 Solirubrobacterales bacterium | reverse complement strand
CTTCGCCTACCTGCGCCCGGGGGCGCTGCTGGAAGACGGCGCCAAGGCCGGCACTTTCGTCGAGATCAAGAACTCGCAGGTGGGGGAGGGGACGAAGGTCCCGCACCTCGCCTACGTCGGCGACGCCGAGATCGGGCCCGGCAGCAACCTCGGCGCCGGCACGATCACCGCCAACTACGACGGATTCCACAAGAACCGCACGGTAATTGGCCGCGACGTGCGGATTGGGGTCGACACGATGCTGATCGCACCGGTAGAAGTCGGCGACGCCGCCTACACTGGCGCTGGCGCAGTGATCAAAGACGACGTGCCCGAGGGGGCGCTGGCCGTCAGCGAGAACGCGCAGAGGAACATCGACGGATACGCCGCCCGCAAGGCGGCCGAGACGCGAGAGGACAAGAACGCGTGAGCATGATCGAGGAGCGCCCGCAGGTGGCGACTGGCATCGACCACGACTACACGAAGCGGATGATGGTCTTCGGCGGCCGCTGCTCGATGGGCCTCGCCGCCAAGGTCGCCGGCAAGCTCGACCTCGACCTCGGGCAGGCGACGCTGACGACCTTCGCCAACGGCGAGGTCTACTGCCGCTACGAGGAGTCGATCCGCGGCTCCGACGTCTTCCTCGTGCAGTCGACCTGCGCCAACGAGCAGGAGGGGATGACCCCGAACGACGCCCTGATGGAGCTGCTGACGATGGCCGACGCCGCCCAGGGCGCCTCCGCGCACCGGATCATCGCCGTCCTCCCCTGGTACGGCTACGCGCGCCAGGACAAGAAGTCGGCCCCGCGGGAGCCGATCTCGGCCCGGATCGTCGCCAAGTGCCTGGAGGCCGTCGGCGTCGATCGCGTCCTCACGATGGACCTCCACGCCGGCCAGGTCCAGGGCTTCTTCCACGTCCCGGTCGACCACATGACGGCGATGCCGATGCTGACCCAGTGGTTCATCGACCAGGAAATGAAGGACGAGCTGGTGATCGTCAGCCCCGACGCGGGACGCGTGAAGACCGCCCGCAACTTCGCCCGCCGCATCGGCACCCACTGGGCGGTGATGGAGAAGGAGCGCCCCGCCCAGCAGGTGGCGGAGATCGGCTACGTGGTCGGCGACGTGAAGGGCAAGACCGCGGTCCTCGTCGACGACATGATCGACACCGCCGGCACCCTCTGCGCCGCGGCCCAGACCGTGATCGACGAGGGCGCGGCGCGGGTGATCGCCTGCGCCACCCACGGCGTCTTCTCCGGCCCCGCCTTCGAACGGATCGAAAACTCGGCGATCGAGCGGATCGTCGTCACCGACACCCTGCCGCTGCGGTCCGACGCCCCGGACAACATCACCGTCCTCTCCACCGCCAGCACCTTCGCCGACTCGATCCGCCGCATCTTCACCGACGACTCGGTGAGCGAGATCTTCGCCGGCGAGAACCAGCTCTTCTGAGCGCCGCACCCTCAGAGGAGCGCAAGCTGCGCCTGGTCGGCCACAAGGGGGCCGACTCGATCGCACCCGGGAACACGGTCGAGAGCTTCCGGGCGGCGGTCGAGGCCGGGGTCGACACGATCGAGATGGACGTGCTCTGGCTGCCGGACGCGCACCTGCCGCCGGAGCAGCGCCACCCGCTGGTGATCGCCCACGACTGGGAGGACGCCGAGCGGCGGACGCCCCTGAAGCTGACCGAGGCGCTCGACGCCTTCCTCGAGCCGCCGCTCGACCGGGTCGAGATCGATCTCGACATCAAGCTGCCCGGCCGCGAGGAGGAGATCGTCGAGGCGCTGGGGGAGCGGGGCCTGGTCGAGCGGGCGATGATCTCGACGATGGAGCTGCACACGCTCGGTCGCATTCTCGAGCTGCAGCCGGCGCTGCGCCGCGGCTGGACCTATCCCAAGGTGACGAAGGACTGGAACTCGAAGCGCTGGGCGAAGGGCCCGATCCTGGCGGCGATGGTGGCGATGCGCCACCGCCTGCCCGGCCTCGCCGCCCAGAAGCTGCCGCAGTTAGGGGTCGAGGCGATGTGGGTCTACCACCCGCTGGTCACGTCGCGCCTGGCTCGGATCTGCAAGCTCGCCCGGGTCGAGCTGATCGCCTGGACCGTCGACGACCTGCCGCGGATGCAGAAGCTCGCCGCGATGGGCGTCGACGGCCTCTGCTCGAACGACCCGCGGCTGTTCTCGGGACTCCGCAGTTAGGGCCCCTATAGGGGCCCTAATCTCGGAGGGGCTACTAGACGGTGCCCGGCGTGGCGCCCGGCGGGCTCTTCATCCGGCTGCGGCCCTTGACCTTGACCGCCGACTCCAGGTCCTCCTGGGTGAAGCCGCCGACGACCTCGCCGTCGAGGGCGTAGCGGTAGAGCGCGACGCCGAAGATGCCGCTGAGGGCGCGGGAGATCAGCAGCGCGACCGCCAGGACCAGGGCGCCGACGATGACCAGCAGCGCTCCGAGGAAGGCCGCCGCGGACCAGAGGGCGACGCCGGCGACGATCAGCGCGATCGCCGGCAGCACGCCGAGCAGGAAGACGGCGCCGCCGATCGCCAGGTTGCCGGTGATCTGCTGGCCCCAGCGCTCGCGGAAGAGGGAGCCGGAGCGTTTGATCGTCTCGAACGGGCCGGTCCCCTCGATCGCGATCACCGGGATGGCGATGAAGGTGACGAGCGACCAGGCCATGCCGACCAGGCGGGCGGCGATCGTGCCCAGCGCGCCGCCCTGGTTTTCGAGCACGCTCATGACCATGCTGATCGCGGTCGAGACCGCGGCCCAGCCGCTGATCTGGGCGAGGCGGGTGCGGGCGACGGCAAGCCCGTCGCCGACCGAGGCCTCCTGGCCGCGGAAGATCATGTCGGCGCAGGCGGCGAGGCCGACGCTGAAGTAGAAGCCGACGAAGCTGAGGACGTAGACGCCGACCGCGATCAGCGGGATCGCCCCGGCCAGCTGGTCTTCGTCCCAGAGATAGAGCCCCGGACCGAGGAAGACGATCGCCAGCAGGGTGGTCGCCACCGCGCCGTAGAGCGGGAAGCGGATCAGCGACGGGTGCTCCCTCAGCAGAGCCCAGCTCTTCTTGGTCAGACCCCAGCCGCGTTTGATCCTGCGCATCGCTCCTCCTTCGTTCCGGGACTCAAAGGGTTTCGGCGAGCCCGGGCGCTCGCTTGAGCCCTCTTTCCTCGAAGTACTCCCATTCCTCCCTGCCCAGCTCGGTCGCCGGCGGGTCGGCGTAGACCCACTCGCGGAAGATCCGGTGCCAGTTGCGCTTCGCCCGCAGCTGCCCGAGCACGGCGACGACGCCGATTTCCATCCGCCGTCCCATCAACTCCTCGGCCGGGATCGACTCTCGGCGCATCAGGTCGTAGTACTCCGAGCGCGGGTCGTGGGTCGATTCGATGATCTTCATCACCCGGCGCGGGTTGATCTCGATCTCGCGGTCCTCGATGTACCAGCCGCCGACCGCACCCATGTGCTCCAGCAGCCGCTCGGCGTCGAGCTTGGAGGGCTTCTTGATGAAGCCGAGGTCGTGCAGCGCGTGGCGGAAGGCCTCGGGGTCGTCGCGGGAGGCGGCGTCGAAGGCCCGCTGCTCGAGCAGGATCTGCTCGCGGTCGAGCTTCTTCGTCATCCCGAAGTCGAGGAAGGCGACGCGGCCGTCGTCCATGAGGATGTAGTTGCCGGGGTGGGGGTCGGCGTTGAAGTGCTGGACGTTGAACATCGAGCCGATGCTGCCGCGGAAGACGATCTCGCCGAAGCGGCTGCGCTCCTCGTACGGCAGCTCCTTGATCTCCTCGAAGCCGCGGCCGCTGACCAGCTCGGTGACGAGGACGCGGCGGCGCGAGAGCCGGGTCACGACTTCGGGGACGTAGATGAAGGGGTGGCCGCGGTAGGCGCGGGAGAAGGTGCGCTGGTTCTGGGCCTCGTACTCGTAGTCGAGCTCCTCCATCACCCGCTCGCGGATCTCCTCGGCGATCGCCTTGGCGTCGAGCCCCGGCGCCAGCGCCCGCGCCAGCCGCACCAGGGTGCCGGCGTTGCGGAGGTCGGCGTCGAGTGCCTCGGCGATCCCGGGGTACTGGATCTTCACCGCCACCGCGCGGCCGTCGAGCAGCTCGGCGCGGTGGACCTGGCCGATCGAGGCGGCGGCGAAGGCCTCGGTCTCGAACTCGGCGAAGAGCTCTGAGATCGGTTCGCCGTCGTACTCCTCCTCGAGCACGGTCTTGACTTTGTCCCAGGGCATTGCCGGCGCGTCGGTGCGCAGCTTCGCCAGCTGCTCCTGGTAGATGTCGCGGTACTCCTCGGGGATGAACTCGGTGTCGATGAAGGAGGCGAACTGGCCGAGCTTCATCGCCGCGCCCTTCATCTGGCCGAGGGCGCCGACCATTTTCATCGCCGTCTCCAGGTGGCGCTGTTCGAGCTTCTCTTTGCTCTCGTCCTCGGAGCGGCCGACGTTGGCGGCTTTGGTGGCGGCGTAGCGGGCGCTCTGTGCGCCGACGATCGACCCCAGCTTGGCGGAGCGGCGAACTCGCCCCTTGGGGATCTTCGATTCGTCAGACATCCAGGGCGAAGGGTGTCACAGGCACTGTTTGGGACGGAGTTCTCTATCCTCTCCCGTCCGATGGCGAGCAAACGCTCCACTCTGAAAGCCGCACCCCGCGCCGACTTCGGCTCGCGCGCCTCGCGCCGCATGCGCCGCGACGGCGTCGTTCCGGGCGTCGTCTACGCCGGCGGCAAAGACGCCAAGCCCTTCCAGGTCGCCGAACGCGACGTCCGCGTGCTCTTCGGCGAGGGGGCCGCGCTCTTCGACCTCGAGATCGAGGGCAGCAAAGCCGTCCCGGTCGTGGTCAAGGAGCAGCAGCACCACCCGGTCCGCGGCAGCATCCAGCACCTCGACCTGATGCAGGTGAAACTCGACGAGGCGATCCAGGCCGAGGTCGCGATCGAGCTCGAAGGCGTCGACGACGCCCCCGGCGTCAAGGGCGGCGGCGTGCTCGAGCACGTCACCCGCGAGATCACGATCGAAGCTCTGCCGACCGAGATCCCGGACAACATCTGCATCGACGTCTCCGGGATGGAAGTCAACGAGACCCTTCAGCTTTCCGCCGTCGCGGTGCCCGACGGGGTCAAATTCGTCGCCGAGGACCCCGAGGAGATCACCATCGTCACCCTCTCGCCGCCGCGCGTCGAAGAGGTCGCGCCGGAGGTCGAGGAGGAGACCGAGGTGGTCGGCGAGGGCGACGAGGGCGATGCCGCCGAGGGCGAGGGCGGCGGCGACTCGGGCGACTCCGAGGGCGAGTAACTGCTGTCGCTGTTCCGCCGCTCCAGGGGAGAAGGCGGCGAGGCGGGAGACCGCATCCTCGTCGTCGGCCTCGGCAACCCCGGTCCTGAGTACGAGCGCACCCGCCACAACGTCGGCTTCGCGGTGGCGAGCGAGCTGGCGCAGCGCTGGGAGCTGCCGAAGCCGAAGCAGAAGTTCAACGGCGTCATCTCCGAAGGCCGGATCCGGCCCGGCGGGCCGCGGGTGGCGCTGCTGCAGCCGCGCACCTACATGAACGAATCCGGCACCTCGGCCGGGCCGGCGCGCGGCTCGCTGAAGGTGCCGCTCGACCGCGTCGTCGTCGTCCACGACGAGATCGACCTCCCGTTCGGGGAGATCAAGGCCCGGCTCGGCGGGGGCCTCGCCGGCCACAACGGCCTCAAGAGCCTCAAACGCGGCTTCGGCGACCCCGAGTTCTGGCGCGTCCGGGTGGGGGTCGGGCGGCCCGATTCCACCGACCCGGAGATCGTCTCCGCCTACGTGCTCGGCCGCTTCAGCGAGCCCAAGGCCGAGGTCGAGGGGCTGGTCGCCGCCGCCGCCGAGGAGACCGAGCGCCTGGTCGAGCGGATAGCGTCCGAGTCATGAGCATCGAGGTCACCAGCTACGCCGTCGACGAGCGGGGGATCGCCCTCGTCCGCCTCGAGCGGCCGCAGGCGCGGAACGCGATCGACACCCAGGTGCTGCTCGAGCTGCTCGAGCACCTGGCGATGGCGCGCGGCGACGAGGCGGCGCGGGTGCTGGTGATCAGCTCCGCCGACCACCTCGGGCTCTCCGCCGGCGCCGATGTCCGGGAGCAGCTCGACTCCGAGGGCAAGGTCCGCCGCATGCAGCTCTTCGCCGACCTCTACGACGCCGTCGTCGACTTCCCGAAGCCGACGATCGCCGCCTGCCACGGCGACGTCGTCGGCGGCGGCGCCGAGATCGCGGTCGCCTGCGACATGCGGATCGGCGGCGCCAACCTGCGGATGCGCTTCCCGGGCGCCGCGCTCGGAGTGCCGGTCGGGCCGGCCCGGCTCGTCACCCTCTGCGGCCTCGCGGCGGCCAAGTACCTGCTGCTCAGCTCCCGCACCGTCGGCGCCGACGAGGCCCTCCGGCTCGGGCTGGTCAACCGCGTCGCCCCGGCCGCCGGCACCGAGCAGGCGGCGCTGGAGCTCGCCGCCGAGGTCGCCGCCCACCCGCCCGAGGCGACCGCCCAGCTGAAGCGGATGCTGCACGAGTGGGACGACGTCGTCGGCCGCTCCGCCGCCGAGGGCAGCGGCCAGGTCGAGTGGCAGCGCTCGGGTCCGGGCCTGCCCACTCGCGACTGAGCGGCTCCTCCGATTTATTGGGATAATTAAGGGATAACATGCCAGTTAAAGGGGTAGTTTGCTTAGATCTTATCCCAATTCCTGATAAGTTATCTCAATGAAGAGCTTCCAGGACCCCGTTCGGACGTTCTCTGGCATGCCTCCCGCTCTGGGGGTCTTACTGAAGGCGGTCGACAAGGGCAGCGGTAGACAGCAGCTCTTCGAAGATCAGGTGCCGGAGTTGCTCCGAAGGCTCGCGCGGCAGACGAAGGTCGAGTCGATCACCGCCTCCAATGCGATCGAGGGAGTCGAGGTTGAGCCGAACCGGGCGGAGAGCCTTGCCAGCGCCAAGCCGCCGCGCTTTCGGAACCGCAGCGAGCGCGAGTTCGCCGGCTACGCCGACGCGCTGGACGGCTTGATGCGCGACGAGCGTCTCGAGCTCCTGGGCGTGCCCCGATTGCTCGAGCTGCATCGGAAGATGCTCGCCCACACCGACGAGCTCGGCGGCAGCCTCAAGCGCGAGGACAATCGGATCGCCGATCGCCTTGCCGACGGAACGACCCGGATCATCTTCCGGCCGCCCCCCTGGCGCGAGACCGAAGGATTGCTGGTGGGTCTCTGCTCCGGCTACCGGTACACCCTGGAAGGCGGGTCGGTCCACCCGTTGATCGCCCTCGCCGCGTTCGTCCTCGACTTGCTCGCGATCCATCCCGTCCCGGACGGGAACGGGCGGCTGGCGCGGCTGGCGACAACTCACGAGCTGCTGCGGCTCGACTACGGCGTCGCCCGCTACGCCAGCGTTGAGCAGCGCATCTA
>DATMBY010000114.1:0-8189 GCA_035558995.1 Solirubrobacterales bacterium | reverse complement strand
TCGCCTTCTCGCTGTTGCTGGAGGTCGACGCCGACGTCCTCCTGATCGACGAGGTGCTGGCCGTCGGCGACGCCGCCTTCCAGCAGAAGTGCGCCGACGTCTTCCACGAGATGCGCGACTCCGAGCGCACGGTCATCCTCGTTACCCACGACATGGGCGCGGTCGAGCACTACTGCCACCGGGCGATGCTCCTGCACGACGGCGAGGTGCGGGGGATGGGCGACCCCGGCGAGGTCGCCCGCAAGTACCTGCGGCTGAACTTCGAATCGGCCCCGAGCAGCGGCGAGGACTCGCTCGGCGAGGTCGCCGACATCGTCGTCGAGGACGCCTGGCTCGAGGACGGGAACGGTGAGCGGGCGACCAACGTCGAGAAGGGCGAGGAGCTCCACTTCTGCGCCGCGCTGGAAGCCAAGCGCGACGTCGAGGGACCGACCTTTGGCTTCACCTTCGCCAACCCCGACGGGGTCGAGGTGATGGGCTTCGGCGTCCCGCCTGACGACCTGCCCGAGCGGATCGCCGCCGGCCAGCGGATCCAGATCCGCAGCAAGGTCGAAAACCGCCTCGCCCCCGGCCGCTACGTCGTCCGCTGCTGGATCCACCGCAACCGCAACATCTCCGACATCGTCCTCTACTCCCCCCACATCCTCGACTTCGTCGTCTTCGGCAAAGGCGAGGCCGGGGTGGCCTTCTTCGAGACCGAGGTCGAGTTCGAGCTGAAGGGGGGCGAGGGCCCGTGAGCGCCGAGGTTCAGGCGCCGGCGCAGGCCCCACCGCAGGCTGCGGAGCTGCGCGAGGTCCGCGGCCCCTCGGCGACGGGTGGAGGCAGCCGCCGCTTCTTGGAACTCCTGTGGCTGATCTCAGCCACGGAATTCAAGAAAAGCTTCCACGGCACCGCCTTCGGCTACGTCTGGTCGCTGGTGCGGCCGCTGATGCTGTTTGCGGTCCTTCTCGTCGTCTTCACCCGGATCTTCAAATTCGAAGTGCCGAATTATCCGGTGCTGCTGCTCTTCAACCTCGTCGTTTTCGGCCTTTTTCAAGAAGGGACCGGCGCCGCCGTTGGTTCGGTGCTGGCCCAGGAGGGGATCGTCCGCAAGACCCAGTTCCCTCGCTTGGTCATTCCGCTGGCTTCGGTGATGGTGGCCTTCTTCACCATGCTGCTCAACCTAGTCGCCGTCTTCGCCTTCATCCTCATCTACGGCGTCGACCCGATGTGGACCTGGCTCTTCCTCCCGGTGATCCTGCTACTCGTCTTCGTCCTCACCTGTGGGGCGTCGCTGTTGCTCTCGGCCTTGAACGTCCGCTTTCGCGACATCGCGATCATCTGGACGGTTGTCGCCCAGGTTCTCCTCTACGCGACCCCGATCATCTACCCCTTCGAATTCATCGACCCGAGCTTCCTCCGAGACGTACTCCTCGGGAACCCGTTCGTCTTGATCTTCGAGCAGGCCCGCACCTGGATCATCGACCCCAATGCGCCAAGCGCTCTCGACATCGCCGGCGGCTGGCTCAACATGCTCCCCGCCGCCGCGATCTACGTCCTCACCTGCATCCTCGGCGTCTGGGTCTTCAAACGCGAAGCCCCCAAGATCGCCGAGCGGCTCTAGCCGCCGGCGCGTTTCCGCCAGGTTCCCCCGCAGCCCAGCGCGAACTTCCAGGAGGGGCCGCGGGCGAAGAGCTGTCCGCCCGATTCTTCATAGCCGGCGGCGCCCCGATCCAGGTGGCCGGCCCGCAGCTGCCTGACGACGATCCTGTAGTTCCCGAACCACGGGGACTTCGTCTGCCGCACGACCGGCCAGCGGCTCGAAGAGGCCAACGCTTCCACGGCAGCGCGAGCGGCGGCCCGGCTGCCGTTGCGGCGGGCGGCGATCCAGCTCTCCACCCAGCCGCAGGCGATCTCGTTGGCGACCGCGACGCCGAGCGTGGTCCGGCTCGACATCGAGTTTTCGTCCTGCAGCGCCGAGGGGTCGAAGCCGGGCGGGAGGGGGGAGCCGCGCAGCATCCGCTCGACGAGCGCGGAGCGCGCCGCCGGCCGCACCACGCTCGGCGGCATCGCCTCGAGCCAGGTCTCGACGTCGACCCGGCGCAGGGACTGCAGGAGCTCTTCGTAGGCGGCTCGGGTTCCCAGCCGGGCCCGGACCTCGATGAAGACCCTGCCCTGCGGCGCGAGCATCGTCGCGTATTCCCCCCGGCCGTACTCGATCGTCGTCGACCGCTGACCCAGCAGGGTCCCCCTGGCGACGGGGCTTACGTGGGCTCGGTCGCGGAGATAGCTCCCGTACGCCCGGGCCGGATACCAGCGCATGTCGAGGCGGTGCTCGCCGTCGCCGAAGGTCACTTCTCCATCGTCGGGCTGGAACTGGTCGGCACGGACGATCTTCCAGCCGGGCTTGGTGACGAGCAGGCGGGGGTTCGCCTGCGCGACCCGGATCGCCGCGGCGGCGAACTCCGGGCGGCCACCGCCGGAGCCGCCGAGCCAGCCGCTGACGATGAGCAACGCGGCAAGGACCGCGGCGGCGCCGAGAGCGACCGGAACCAATCGCCGCCCCGCCGACCTCCCGGCCTTCAGCGCGGCGCTGTCGCCGGCCGGAATCGGCGTGTGGGGAGCGCGGCCCCGGTCGACCGAGTCTCTCAGCGCCCGCTCCAGGCTGGCTTCGCCGATCTCGGCCGCAAGCTCGGCGACTGAGGCGGGGTTGGCCGCCGCCATCGCGGCGAGCGCATCGTTCTTCTGGCGTCTGCGGTTCATCTCGGTTCCTCGCCTGCTGAATGTCCACCCGCCGCGAGATGTTTCGCGAGCCGTCGGCGGGCTCGGTGCAGCCGCACCCGGAACGCCGCCGAGGAGCAGCCGAGGACGCGCGCGGCCTCGGCTGAGTCGAGGCCGTCCCAGGCGACGAGGCGCAGAACCTCGCGGTCGTCCTCTGCCAGCAGCCGGAAGGCTCGCGAGAAGGAGTCCCGGCGGTGCAACCCGTCGAAAGCCTCCGTCGCAGGCCCGCGCGCACCCGCCTCCTGCGCGAGCCGGTCATCCAGGCGCCCCCGTCGGGCCCCGGAGCGTCGCTGGTTGGCGACCACCCGCAGAGCGATCCCGTAGAGCCACGGCAGGGGCTCGTCCGGGATCAGGTCGCGGCGGCGCCAGGCGACGGCGAAGGCGTCGGCGGCGGCGTCCTCGGCAGTGGCCCGGTCGGGCAGGCGCCGGATCGCGAAGGCGAGGACGGTCGCGTAGTTGTCGCGGAAGCAGCTCTCGAACCGGCGCTCGGCTTCAGTCGGAGCAGCCGGTTGATCGTTGCGATCAGGCATCTGCCGGTACATGTCCGCCATTGCCGCGCTCGTTACCACGCTGCAAGAGGTTGCTCATGTTCGGGCACCGATGCGGGCGCGGTAACGAGCCCTTTCCTCTCGGACATGAAGTCGGCAAGCAGATCGAATCGAAAGGAATCAGATGCAACTTGCCAACCGCTCCAAACCCGGCTCCGCTGTCTTCGTGGCCGCCGCCCTTGCCGCCGTCGCCTTCATCCTCGGCTCGGGCATGGCCGGGACGGCCCCCGGGAGCGACGTCGCCGCGGCGCAACCCGACGCTCATGTCAGCCAGCCCTACCTCTATCTCAAGACCCGCGGCACCTACAGGGACACCGCGGTTTACGGGGGTCGCAGCTGGTCCGTCTACGAGCCGGCGCTCGTCGAGCAGTGGGTCGCCGCGGATGGCTCGGGTCGCCAGCGCGAGGCATCCGACGTTCCCCGGTTCGTCTCCCCGGCTGACAAGCAGGCCTGGCGGGAGGCGGGCAAGCCGCAGTTCCTCGGCCACGGCTTCAACAGCAGCGTCAGCGACGAATTCTTCCCCGCTGGAGGCTTCGCCCACGTACTCCGCGCGGGCAAGCTGCTGTCGCAGATGCCGACCGAGCCCGAGGCGCTCGCCCAGTGGCTGCAGGACCGCGTCGAAGAACCGGACCACGAGGGTCACGGCAATGGCTTCCCCGTCTCCACGAAGACGATCGAACTGGTGACGGAGCTGCTCAGCAACCCCCTCGCCACGCCGGCCCAGCGTTTGGCTCTGATCGCAGCCGAGCGGCGCGTCCCAGGGGTGACCGAACTCGGCCCTACGGCTGATGAGATCGGTCGCCAGGGGATCGCGATCGGCGCTCGCTCGGCCAACTCCGGCATCGACGTCGTCTACTCCCTGATCTTCGATCCGGCGACCTCCGAGGCGCTGGCGAGCGAGCAGCGAATGGTGGCGCCGCCGGCCGGAGATTCCGGCCTGTTCAGCAGCACCGCCTACCTGACCGAAGGCGAAACCCGCTCCCGGCGGGCGCGGCCGCAGGTCCGCTAACCGGACAGCGCTCGGCCCCGGCGCAACAGGCGTCAGGGGCCGAGCGCGCCGATTGGGACGACCTGAACCCCATCTTCACGCCGATAGGCGTAGCCGGTGGCGACGACGACGGCGAGGACAGCTGGCTCCCCGGAACGGTCCGGATCGACCCGACCGGCGAACTTTCTGAGGTTGGCGGCCGCCTCCTCGATCGCCGTCGGGCCGCCGAGCTTGATCTCGAAAGCGCCCCACCTGCCGTCCTGGCAGTTGACGATCGCGTCGACCTCGAGTCCATCCGAGTCCCGGTAGTGCTCGACGCTGGCGTCGAGCGGCTGCCCATGGATCCGCAGGTCGCGGACGACCATTGACTCGAACAAGAGCCCGAAGCTGCTGAGATCGTCGATCAGCGTCCGAGGGTTGGCACGGAGCGCCGCCACGGCCAGGGAGGGATCGACGAAATGCCGCTTCGGGGTTTTGCGAAGCGCGTAGCGAGAACGCAGGTGCGGGCGCCAGGCGGGCTGGTCCTCGATCACGAAGAGACGGCTCAGGGCTTCCAAGTATTCGGCCACCGTCGCCGAGGTGACCGAATCACCGCGTTCGCTGACGTCATTGGCCAGGGTCGTCGCCGCGACGTCCGACGCCGAATTTCGCGCGAGGCTCTGCAGCAGCCTCGTCACCTTTTGGGGGCGGTGGCTCGGCCCGACGGATTTGAGATCGGCGCGGACGACCTCACCCAGGTAATCGCGGACACTTTGAAGGGTGGGATCGAGATCAAGCCTTCGAAATCCGGGCCAGCCCCCCCGGCACAGCGCCTCGGCGATGTCGGGGAGCTCGAGTCCAGGATCAGCCGCCTCGGCCTTTTCTCCAGCAAGGAGCGGGCGAAGCGAAACCTCACCGCTTCCCGCGCCGGTCTCGGAGAGGGACATGGTCCGCATCCGCAGCCGGCTGATGCGACCGGCCCCGGTGTGGCGCGTGTCTTCATCGGTGGGTTGAGCGGACCCCGCAAGGATGAACTGGCCAGGATCGCCGCGCATGTCAACTTCCCGGCGGACGTGGTCCCAGATGCTCGGCTCGACCTGCCACTCGTCGATCAGGCGTGGGGTTTCGCCCGAGAGCACCAGGCCGGGATTGATCTCGGCGGCTTCCCTGGCTCCCCGGTCGACGTCGAGAAGAACCTCGCTTTTGGCCATCTGCCTCGCGGTCTCGGTCTTCCCGCAGGCCTTTGGACCCTCGATCAGGACCGCCCCTGCCGAATCGAGGCGTTTCCGAAGTTCTAGATCTGCAATTCTGGGGAAATAGGAAATTCGGCTTGCCATCAGGGGTTCCTCTAATTTGCCAAAAGATTGTAGAAGATCTAGAAGAAAGATTATAGAGAAAATTCAGGCAAGAAAGTCGAGTTTCTTGCCGAAAGATCGTAGAAGCCCGTTAGGGCAAGGCGTCTCTGCTCAGGAGCCCGAGAACAAATTGACCGAGACGATGCGGCGCATGCGGTACTGGTCGTAGGGGAGGGCGCCGCGCCAGCGGTTGTGGGACTCGGCGGAGACGAAGTAGGTCTCGGGGTCGTCCTCGAGCTCGGCGAGGGCGGCCTCGAGCTGGGAGTCGGTGAGGCCCATGCCGGTGGCGATGCGGCGAAGTTTCTCCAGGTGCTCCTCGGCGCCCCAGCCGGCGAGGACGTGGTCGACGGCGTGGATGGAGACGCCCTGCTCCTTCGCGAGCAGCTCGCGCGAGCGGTCCATGACCAAGTCGATCGCGTCGAGGGGGACGTGCTCGAGGACCGAGATCGAGTAGATCGCGGCGAAGTCGTCGCCGACCGCGGTCTGCGGCGGAAAGTGTTCGCGGACGAAGGTGAGGTCGGGGTAGGCGCTGCGGAAGGTCTCGAATTCTTTCGGCCCGTTGCCGCTGCCGTCGTAGGCGTCGACGACGGTGACGTCGTAGCCGATCCGCGAGAGGGCGCCGGCGACCAGCGGCTCGCCGGCGCCGATCTCCAGCAGTCGCGAGCCGACCGGGACGTTGCCGAGGATCGCCTTCAGCATCCAGCAGCGCTGCAGGTCCTTCATGTCGAAGTTGGCCCCCGCCAGCCCCGGCATGTTGTCGACGCTGTCGGCGAAGTCCTCGACGGTGCCGTAGGAGGCGGGCGGCAGCGGGAAGTTGCTCCCATAGCGCTCGACCAGGGTCTTCAGCGGCGTGTCTTTGATCGTCCAGGCCGAGGCGTTCTCGCCGCCCGGCGGCGGCACCCGGCCCAGCACCTTGCTGGTCGCCTTGCGGACGACAGGCGAGCCTGCCGCCATCGCCCGTGCCCGCGCCGCCTGATCTTTCAGCCGGCTCATGCCGCCTGCCCCGCCGGCGCGCCGATCAGCTCGCGGTAGAACTCGCCGAGGGCGGCGGCGTTGTCGCGCCAGCTCAGCTCCTCGAGGGCGAACCTGCGCGCGCCCGCGCCGAGCCTGCCGGCCAGCTCGCGGTCGCCGAGCAGGTCTTCGACCCGCGCCGTGATCTCGATTGCGTTTCCCTGCTCGAGCAAGAGTGCGTTCTCTCCGTGGGTCAGGTCGTGGCCGATGTTGCAGTGGGGCACGATAGTCGGGCGCCCCATCGCCAGGAACTCCGGCAGCTTCGAGGGCAGCCGGTAGCGGTTGAAGTCGTCGCAGGCGCCCGGCTGGACGAAGGCGTCGGCCAGCGCCAGGTAGTCGGGCATCTCGCGCCAGTCGACCCGGCCCAGCTCCAGCACCCCGTCGCTGACGGCGCGGAAGGCGCGCGGGTCGACGCCGCCGAACTCGCTGTGGCCGAGCCGCACCAGCCGCACCGGGTGGCCGCGGCGCCGCAGCAGCTGCACGGCGACGTAGAGGCTCATCATCTCGTGCTGGTTCGCGTAGTGGATGGTGCCGTGGTAGACGAGGACGAACTCCTCGGGCTTCAGCCCCAGCTGCTCGCGGGTCTTCCGCGTCGGCCGGTCGGGGCTGAAGCGCTCGCTGTCGATCCCGGGCCGCGCCACGTGGTGGGGGCGGCCGCCGAAGTTGAAGTCGTTCAGCTCCTCGGTGATCACGGTGACGCCGGCGGCGCCGCGGAGGAACTCCTCGTAGTGCGTGGGGTGGATCGTGTCCAGGGTGCTCATCCGGTCCTGCGCCCGCAGCGGCAGCCGCCGCAGCTGCGGCAGGGTCATCCCGGTGATCGTTTCCAGCAGGTAGTTCTCGTTGTCCTCGAGGTGGACCACGTAGGGGACCCGCAGCTGCGAGGCCAGGCGCGTGGTCAGACGGTTGACCCGCTCCCGCGGCGTCCAGCCGCAGGCGATCGTCCCCTCGCGCGGGATCGACCCGGCGCGGAGCCGCTCCTCCAGCGTCTCGTGGGAGACGCACTCGAAGTCGGGATGCCCGACCGCCTCGATCCGGCTCGGGTCGCCGACCCCCGCCAGCGTCACCTCCCACCCCTGCTCGGTCAGCTCCTCGCCGAAGTGGAAGGCCTGGATCGCGCTGTTGACGTCGAGCGGCCCGTACATGACGAAGACGACCCGGTTCATCGCGACCTCATCGCTCCCACCGCCCGGTGCACCGGCTCCAGCCAGCCGGAGGGGACGTAGTCGGCGCGCTGGCGGGCGAAGCCGGGGTTGAAGTAGGGGTCGCCGGCGGCGAGTTGGTCGTACCAGGTGTCGACGAAGAGGGCGCGGTCGACGATGTCGCTGCCGGCCCGGCGAGTGACCTCGCTGCGGTGGGTGAGGAGGACCGCGGTCGCCGCGTAGACGCACTTGCGGCCGCTGCCGACGAGCCGCTGGCAGAGGTCGAGGTCCTCGTACTCGCAGGCATACAGCTCCATGAACCCGCCCTCGCGCTCGAAGTCTTCCCGTCGCACCAGCATGCACTCGGCGCCGAGCCCGGAGACCTCGCGCGAGCAGGGCAGGGCGCCGT
>DATMBY010000113.1:0-3032 GCA_035558995.1 Solirubrobacterales bacterium | reverse complement strand
CGCCACGCCGCGGCCGCGCCGCCAGATGAGCTACCTGCTGATGCCGGCCGACCCGCGGCTGAAGGCGCTCGCGCACGAGATCGAGCTGGAGCGCCGCCACGCGCTCGACCTCTCACCGACCGGGGAGGAGGAAGAGGTCGCCGAGCTGGACGAGCCCGACCCGGAGCGAGGCGATCCCGGCGCCGGCTTCGCCGCCCTCAGCTCCGGCGGCGCCGAGCTCGACGAGGCGATCATGAGCGAAACGGCCCTGCAGCTGTTTCCGACCGACGATCCCAAGCCGAAGAAGGCGATCCCCCTCACGAAGGCCGAGACCCCGCCGAAGGAGCCCGAGCGGGAGTCGGCCTATGAGGCCCGCGAGCGGCTACGCGCGGAGCGCAGCCGGCTGGTCGCCCAAGTCTCCCGCCGGACCGGCAAGTCCCACAAGGAGGTCCAGGCCCAGATCAATCACGCGATCCGGGCCGCCTCGGTCTCCAGCGCCACCATCGGCCAGCTCGAGCGCGGCAACGAGATGCTGCGCCGCGAGCTGTGGAAGTGAGCTCCCGGCGGTCACGGGCAGGAGGTCTCGCGTGCCTCCGCCGCCCGGGTCCCCTTGGCTCGGGAGGCCCAGAGCATCGCCCAGCGCTTCTGCCGCAGGCCGTCGTGCTCCATTCGCGGTAGCCGCCGGCCCCGCGAGCGGACCGGATGGGAGAGCAGCTGGGAGACCGTGGTCTCGTGGACGAAGATCCCGCCCGGGACGAGGACGCGGGCGATCTCAGCCGAGGCTGCCTGCGGCTTGGCGATGTGGAAGAGGGTGCCGAAGTCGATGATCACGTCGAAGGATTCGTCTGCGAAGGGCATCCGGCGGACGTCGCCGGCGCAGAGCCGCGCGGTGGACCCGTGCTCGCGGAGGTTCGCCTCCGCCTCGGCCAGCAGCTCCGGGTCGATGTCGAGACCCACCAGCAGCCGGGGGCTGCACAGCCGCTCGATCACCGGCAGCGCGATCCCTCGTCCGCACCCGACCTCGAGGATCCGCTTGCCGCTCGGAATCTCCAGCGTCCGCACCATCGCCGGGATCTCCAGCTGGGACTGCCGGCTGTTCCGCCCCTCCTCGTTAGGGAAGGGCTGGTACTCGACCGTGGGGTCGATCTTGCTGAACCGCGCCTCGCTCATCGTCGTCTACCTCCTTCATCGTTGACCGAAGGTCGATAGCCTAGACAACTGTTGACCGCTGGTCAATAACAGCCGAGGACAAAGGACAGAAAAGCCCCGCCGGGGCGGGGCTTTTTCTCGAAGCGGCTGAAGGGATTCGAACCCTCGACCTTCTGCATGGCAAACGATCTGGCTTCTTGGCGATTCCCGCATCCAGTGCGAAAGGGGCGATTCTGCGTCCCTGAAGATTTGGATGAATCAGGCACGATCCCGCTGGGTTTGCGCAGCGAGATTGTTCCGCTGCCCAAACCTTCAATATCGGTGTTTCTGAATTCTTAGATAGGAACGAGGATGAAGACGTTGGGACGAGAACCGCCCATTGCCGTTCGACGGCAGCTTGCCGAGGAGGTCGGCTTTGGTTGCCCTGTCGAAGGGTGCGGTAGCCCCTACCTGATGTGGCATCACTTCGATCCACCGTGGCGGGTGCGAGAACACCATGACCCGGAGGGCATGATTGCCATCTGCCGGGACCATCATCCAGAGGCGGATGCCGGAACCTTCACCGATGCCCAGCTTCGGGAGATGAAGCGCCTTGGCCGCGACCGCAGTAAAGAGCTTGGAGCGAAGTTCAACTGGATGCGAGAGGACCTAGTGGCTGTGGTTGGCGGCAACTTCTACGTCAGGACCCCGGTCGCCGTGAGGGTGCAGGACATACCCGTCGTGTGGTTCAACCGTGACGAGGAAGGCCGACTGCTAGTCAATCTCCAGGCGCTCACGACCTCTGAGCAACCGCGCATGGCGATGATTGACAACTTCTGGATGACCGAGGGCTCCGATGAGCGCGAGATCGTCTGCCCGCCTTCGGGGCGACTCGTCAGCGCCAAGTATCCAAATGGCGACGCTCTCAGAGTTGAGTTTCGTGAGGTCGTTTCTGAGGAGGACTTCGGAAAGCGGTTCCCGCCCGCTCCGGTGCCCGCCGACCTAAAGACGCGCCTCGAAGAGAGCGGGATGACAGTGCCCGACCCAACGCATCGCGATTCGATTGCTCACTCAGGGCTCACTTTTCCTCTCGCCGCTGTCGAGATCGCGCTGAAGATCGCGGGAACTGACATCGAGCTTGGGCCGAAGCACACCACTATTGGGGGAAACGTCATCGCCGGAAGCTGGCTCATTGATTGCGGAGTCGGGGTTCAGATTGGGGAGGCGAATCCACCCGCAGCCCAATGATTACGGGCGGCGGAAAATCGAATGGGTTCCGACGCGCCGCCAGATGATGTGCGGCTGGCCGGAGTGGACTTCATCGCCGTACTGGAAGGTCGCGCGGCCGTCATAGGCCCAGGTCATCTCCCAGATGCCGGGATGACCCTGCACGCGCTTTACGCGAAGCCGGGGATGGAAGCCCTGCTTGTCTTCGGCGAGATTGGCGATGAACTGAGCCACCGCATCGCGAAATTCGCGCTGTTGTTTCGGACTTAACTGTTCCCAGTCGCGCCAGAACGACGCGAGGACATCACGCGTCGGCATCGAGCGGCTTCGTGCGCTCGTCTAACTCCGCTAGAAAATCCTCATCGCTCTCAAAGCGAGTTACCCGACCGGCGGCGAGGTCTTTGTCGGCTTCCCGCTCGCGCTCCTGCCACTCGCGGGTCCAGAACCAGGCCTGCTCGGGGTCGATCCGGCCGTCCGTCACCTCGCGAAGCAGAATCGCTGCGCCGTCAACTGCCTGGTCCGGCAGGCGGTCAACCATCTGATGAAGCTCAGCCTTCGTCATGGAGCTAATTCTGACACGCCGTTCGGAACAGAACGTCCGGATCTGAAATGGCAGCGAATGGGGAGCTGATGCTGGGAGACAGAAGGTCACAGCGCCTGTGTGGTCGCTGACTGGCCACGAAAAAGCCCCGCCGGAG
>DATMBY010000112.1:0-10174 GCA_035558995.1 Solirubrobacterales bacterium | reverse complement strand
CCCCGTTTCTTCGATCGCCGCCCGGGTGGTCGGCACCGAGTAAAGGGTCGCTCCGACCAGTGCCAGCACCATAAGAGCCTGCAAGGCGAAACGCGGCCGCGAAGGTGCGAGGGCGAAGCGCCGCCGTGCCTTCTTCTTTCGGCTCACCTGCGCGACCACGCGCGCAACAAGGCCCTCATCCGGCTCTATATCCCGAACCGGAGCAAAAGCTCTAGCAAGAGACTCATCATGGGCGGACATGGTTACCTTCCGTTAGGTCGAGGCTGACCTCGACGAGTTGGTGATCTTCACGAAGCGCCTTGCGGCCGCGAGACAAAAGAGCGTGGACGGTGCCCACCCGGCAGCCGAGAGCCGCGGCGATTTCGGCGTCGGAAAGGTCGTGGACGTAGCGAAGCGCGAGCGCCATGCGTTGTCTTTCCGGCAGTCTCGAGAGGGCTTCGACCAGAGCGTGCCGCGCGGTGAGCTTGGAGTCGATGTCGCTGTCCGGGATCGCCCCAAGTAGGCCTTCCTCGTCTGAGAGCGCGAGCGGCACCTCGATCTTCCGCGTGCTTCGCCCCTTCTTCAGCCGGCGCATGGCGTGGCGCACGGTTATCCGGTGCACCCAAGCATCGAAAGCTTCAGGGTCGCGGAGCTTTCCCAGCGAGCTCAGGACGTCTACGGCAACCTCTTGGGCAACGTCTGCGGCATCCTCCCGACTTCGCATCAAGGCAGATGCGGTGCGAAGGGATATGCGAAGCGCACGGCGGGCCAGCGGCTCGGCCGCGTCGCCATCGCCCTGACGAAAGCGCTGCACCTGATCGGCAACGAGGTCTCGCATTTCGCTTGGCTCAGTGTCCATCTATTGCTCTAGTGGCAGAAAAGCTGAGAAATCTTGCACAGGCTGGCAAAGACCCTGCTCGTCGGCGCCGGCTCCCTGGTGATCGTTGCCGGGCTGCGGGCTGGGCGCCTGTCGTGCCGGGCTCGCTCGTGGCCGTCGTCGCAGTCACAAGACCCCCAAGTATCAGCTCGGCGTGCCCGGATCCCCTGCAGATCTACACCCACATGCTGCCGGGCGAGCTGGAGCGCGCTCAAGTCTTCTTCGACAAGTTCCTGGTCCAGCGAGTCGCAGACGATCCCGTCCCGTCCCGTCCCGGCCTTGGCGCTGGCCAGGTGATCCTCATCCGACCTTTCCGCCAAAGTTCCACCTCTGGCGCCAGAGTGGCGCTAGACTTACCCCAGGAGGTTCGTGCCATGCCAAGCGTCCAGATCAAGAACGTCCCGCCCGATGTGCACCGGGTCCTGCGCCAGCGCGCCGCCGCTGCGGGGCAGTCGCTGCAGGAGTACCTGCTCGCGCAGCTGAGGCGGCAGGCCGAGACCGAGACGCTGGAGGAGGTCCTAGACCGAGCAGGTGGTCGCGCCGGCGGATCGCTCGGCTTCGACTTCGCCGCCAAAAGCCTCCGCGACGACCGTCGCCGCGCAGCGTGATCGTCGTCGATGCATCCGTACTCGCGCCAGCCCTCGCCGACGACGACGCCGACGGCGACCGTGCCCGCGAGCGACTGCGCGGCGAGCAGCTTGTAGCTCCGGAGCTGATCGACTTGGAGGTCGTCTCGACCCTGCGCCGCGCGGCGAGGGCAGGGAGGCTCGATGAACGTCGATCGGCTCAGGCGCTCACTGATCTCGCCGCCATTCCCCTACGGCGCGTCCCGCACCTGCCGCTAATCGCCCGCGTATGGGAGTTGCGCGACAACCTCAGCTCCTACGACGCCTCCTATGTCGCCCTCGCCGAGGCGCTGGACACGGTGCTGGTTACGGCCGATGGACGCATCGAGCGGGCGAGCGGCATCAACTGCGAGATCGCCGTCCTCGACTAGCCAGCCAGTGCGGATTGACTCCACTAGCGAAACGCGGGCTTGACCTGCAAGCCAGCGTTCAATTTCAGAACTTCCAGTGTAAAACGCAAAAAGTCCTACGTTCAAGGTGTGGACGTATTTGCCACCCTTCTACGGGAGATATCGATTCTCATCCTGGTTGCGCTTGCGGTGTCTCTGGCCATCCACGCTCCGAGACGAGAGCGCCTTGTCCTCACGCCGGCGGCGCTGGCGGCAATTGCAGCGCTCGCTCAATGAGGACGGTAGGACCCCAAGGTTCCCTCAGCGTCGCCCATCATCTGGGCTGAGCCACGGCCTTCATCTGAGTAGCTCCACGGTAGCCGGCAGGCGAACCTGGGTTCGTAACGTCTGGACCCGGCCCTACAGTCGTTTGAGCCTTGGCGAAAGGGACCAACTCGGAACTATCAGCACTGCTCGGCTCGATTGAGGGTCGCGGCCGGGGCTTCGAGCAACTCTCAGCCTGGTTCCTCCAAAACGACGCCGAGTGGGCCCCGCGCGTTAGCCGTGTATGGCACTGGGATCAATGGCCTGGACGATGGGGACCGGATCGAGGCATAGACCTAGTTGCAGAGACCACCGACGGCGATCTCATCGCTGTCCAGTGCAAGCACTACGGTCTCTCTCAGTCAATCGCGAAGGCGGAGGTGGACTCTTTCCTGAGCGAGTCGAATCGGCATCAGTTCGTCGAGCGTCTCCTCATCGCGACCACCAACACGCTTTCGGCCGGGGCGCTCCAGGTCATCGCCGCCCAGGAGAAGCCGGTGACGGCGATCCTTCGCGACCGTCTGGAGGCTGCTCCGCTGGAATGGCAGCGATTTTCGATCAGCGGCTCTGCCAGGCTCGCCTCAAAGGCGCCGCGCCCTCATCAAAAGCGCGCGATAGATGAGGTACTGGCCGGCTTCGAGAACGAGGACCGCGGCCGGCTCTTGATGCCGTGCGGCACCGGGAAGACCTTGACTTCGTTGTGGATCGCCGAGCGCCTCGAGGCTGAGACGACGGCGGTGCTGGTTCCGACCCTAGACCTGGTTCGTCAGACGGCCCTCGTCTGGTGTGGGGAGGCGGGCGCGCCGTTCACCCTCCTCAAGGTGTGCTCCGAGCAGGCGGACCACAACGATGAGATCGCTCGCGCGGACCTGGCGCTTGCAGAGGTGGGTAGCGCGACCACCGACCCAGCGGAGATTGCCGCCTTCCTCGGGAGAGACGGAAAACGTGTGATCGTCGGGACCTACGACTCCTCACCCCGGATCGCAGAAGCCCTCAGCCGCTTGCCGGGGACGAGGCTCGACCTCGTGATCTGCGACGAGGCGCACCACTGCACCGGGATCGAAGGTCGGGCCAGGAAGACCATCCTCGACGACTCAAAGATCCCGGCGACCCGCCGCCTGTTTGCTACGGCCACCCCGACGATCTTCTCTGCGCCCGCTCGCGAGCAAGCCCGCGAACTGCAAGTCCAGGTCGCCTCTATGGACGATGTGCGCCGCTTCGGGTCGGTCTTTCACCGGCTCTCCTTCAAGCGTGCGACCGAAGAAGGATTGCTCTGCCCGTTCCGAGTCGTGGTGATGCCGATCCTCGACACGGAGGTCGCCGAGCTGGTGAGCCGGCGGAGGTTGGTTACGCCTGACGACGGAGTGCATGTAACCGACGCTTACAACCTGGCGGCGCAGATCGCGTGCCTTCGCACCATGAGGCGTTTCGACTGTCGCCGGCTCGTCGCGTTTCACCCAGGCGTCCCGGACTCGCGGCGGTTCAGCGCCGACCTGGGACAGGCGGCGCAGCTGCTCGACGCCGATGAGGTGCCAGCGGATCTCGAAGCGGCCCATGTCGACGGCTACATGAGCAAGGGCAAGCGAGAGCAGATTCTCGGTCGCTTCACCGACGACGATCAGCCTCACCTGCTGTCAAACGTACGGTTGCTGGCAGAGGGCGTCGACGTGCCGGGCATCGACGCGATCTGCCTCATCGACACCAACCGCAGACCAGCTTCCGTCGTTCAGGCAGTCGGCCGAGCAGTTCGACTGGCGCCGGGCAAGAGCTTCGGAACCGTCTTGCTGCCCTTGCTTGTGAGCGAGGGGCAGACGGCAGAGGACGCACTCCGGCACTCCACCCACAAGCCCGTCCGCGAGGTCCTTGCAGCTTTGCGGAGCCTCGACGCGGAGATCACCAGCTCCGTCGACGGCATCCGAATCGAGCTCGGACCTCAGCAGCGGCGCACCGCGCAGGCGGCGAGCCATTGGATCATCGACGGACCCGCATCAGTCGGCAAAGAGTTCGGGGAAGCAGTCGAGGTCTGTCTCGTCGATGCCCTTGGTGGAGACCCGACTAAAACTCCGGCCGAAGCGATCGAAGACCATGCGCCCGAGGAGGCTCTTCGGCGGCCTGGCGTCTCCGGCACCGTCAAATGGTCGAGTGCCGAGATCGTCGACGTCGGACTGGAATGGGCCGAGCATCAACGGCGCTTCGGCGCTGGCCCTCTGGACCTCGGCGGCATCTACAACGGCTTTTCCTTCGAGCGCTGGACCAAGGTGGTCTTGAGGCGATGGGAGAAGAGTCAACTGTCAGAAGAGCAGATGGCGCGGTGCGCTGTCCATTTCAACTGGGTCGAACTCTCCGGCAAGACGCATCCGAAAACCCGCCGCGAGATCGCCGAACTGGATCAGGTCGAGCTTCACGAGCGCCTAGACGAGTGGCTCTACCCGTTCGGCGCGCATCGCGACGACGCTGAGCTGGAGAAGCTCCTCCGCGAGGGCCACATCGGTTCGCCCAAAGGGCTGACGTCTCGACCGGTGCTAAAGCTGATCCCGCAGACCCTTCGTCCGCCTGAGCGCGTGCTGCTCACCATTGGCGCATTGAAGATCGGAGGCCGCGCCATGTCCGAGGCGCTCGATTCCGGGCATGTCGCCAAGGGGTTCCTTGAGGCACTTGAACAACCGGGCAGGCGTCACGGACTCGAAGGGAAGCTGGAGGTGGGCAAGCCGCCGAGGGGAAACGTCCAGAACTATGAATGCGGCTGGAATGCCGGGCAGGAGGCGGTGCGGCTCATCGAGCGCCGAGTTGGCAAACTCACCTCGATGGCACCGCCGCGGTCAGATCGGCGTCGACGAGGCAAGCGGCGACGTGCCGCGCGCCGAGCGGCCTAGACGCGGCCAGTTCAGGAAAAGCGCGTTTCGCTTCATTCCCCTACGCATTCCCCTGGCGACAGCGTCGACTAGGATTTGGCCCTGCAGCACCCTGGGGCACTGGCCAAACTGGCTAAGGCACCGGTCTCCAAAACCGGCGATTCTAGGTTCGAGTCCTAGGTGCCCCGTTCAAACCCGCCTGTAGAGCCAAAAGTCGGAAGTGCTTGCCGACTTAAGGCACCGGTCTAATTTGGAGAGAAGCGTCCGCAATTTGCGGGTTTCTAGCTCTAAAATTGGTCCGTTCTGAACCTCTCGTTCCCCCGCCGTTCCCTCGGGGGATCTTCCCGGGTAGCTCGATGTGGAACTGGGTCCCCGCTGGTTAAGTCGTCCGTCAACGCGGCAGGCGCGTCCGCTTGAAGAAGACCGGATGCCGACATGCCCTCGTTGTCCCATTGCACCGGGAACCCCGTCGCGGCATTGCATGGCAAGCGGGTTTGCGCCGCTCGTGATTTGCCGGCAATTGAGCCCGATATGCGTGGATATGCCGTGATCGTCGGGGAGTTCTGGCAGAGCGCGGATTTCTGCCAGAACGAGGTTCCACGGGTTTTAAGCCGTTCGGTCCAGCGGTTCGCTCGCTCGGGTAGCCGGCCATGGTTCGACCGACTCCGCGGCGGAACCCGGGATCCGGGTGCGATTCAGAACCGAGGCCTTCTCCGAGTCACTGCGCTGGCAGCGCCCGTCCGCCAGTCGTTACAATTTCGGCAGTTCAGCGGGGCGAGGGCTTTGACCCCATCTGAGTTGTGACGCGCTACAGCGCGATTTTCTCTCAGAGCCTGGCTGGCGGGCATAGCTTCAAAGGCTCCGCGGTCATAGACCGCAAGGATTAGTCGCCTATTAGGGCGGCGAAGAGATTCATTCATTGGATACGGCGAGCTTGAGAAGCAGCGGCCCCGGGCCCTGCCCGCGGGGCCGCCGAATCCTGTTAGGGAGTACCTATGTGCTGTCGACAGTAATTCGTCTTTTAAGTCGCGGCCTCGGGCAGAGAGGGGTTGGCGACGGTCAGAGAGACGAAGTTGCTGGTCCCGAAGAGGCACCCGATAGAGAAAGCCCTGGAGAGACGACCCAGGACTGCCAGGCGAATCGAAGAGGCGGAACTTCGCCTGGTTGAAGCAGTGGCGAAGCGTGCCGAGGATCGGGTTCAAAACGAGGGCCGGCGCGAAGAACTAGCGGTCGCGCGGGAAGAGATTGCTCTGGGCTCGGACCTGGTCGAGCGCAGACGACGACGTACAGTGCTGGCGCGCGAAGTTGCCGTGCTGGCCAAGGATGCCGCGGCTGCCGCATTGTGGATCGTGGTGGCAGCGGCCCTGGTCGTCTCCGTACTCGTCGGCGAGCGGGATACCGCTCTCACGATTCTGTGCGTACTGGCAGGGAGGAGCGGTATCACCATCCTCCGGAGTGGCTCCGGCGATTGACGCGCTGCTTTGCCCGCCTATTCATAAGAGGGAGTTATCGAGCGTTGGGGGCTGTGGCCAGGCTCGCGCCCGTCCCTCAGCAGCCGGCGAAGAAGGCGCGATCCGGTGGTACCGTTGACGGCGATGACCAAGACCGAGCTCCACAAGCTTGTCGACGCTCTGCCCGACGAATCGCTGCCCGCCGCGGCGATTCTGCTGCGGCGTGCCCAGGACCCGGTCGCGGCCAAGCTGGACGCCGCTCCCTATGACGACGAGGAGCTGAGCGACGAGGACCTTCGCGCCGTCAAGGAGGCGCGGAGCGAGGCGGGGATCTCCTGGTCAGAGGCCGAGGCGGAGCTGAACGCTGGCTGACCCAGGCCAGTGGCGGATCGAGATCCGCCCCGCTGCCCTGAAGTCCCTCCGCAAGCTGGGTCGGAGGGACCGTGAGCGCATCGCCGCCGCGATCGGCGGGCTTCCCGAGGGCGACGTCAAGCGCCTTCGCGGGCCGGAGCGCCTCTGGCGGCTCCGCGTCGGCGAGTGGCGAGTCCTCTTCGATCGACGATCGAAGGAGAAGGTGATCGACGTCCTCGCCGTTCGGCCGCGAGGTCGCGCATACCGCTGAGGCAAGGCTTCGCCCGCGCACCACCGCTGCTCTCACGCGAAAGCGGAAGTGAAGACGACGGTTCAGGCCGCTGCGCTCAGCGACCACGAAGCGCCTTGTTTGCAAGTTTGTCCGCTTCGGCATTCCATTTTCGCGGGATCCACGAAACCCTGTGATTGGGAAACCCCTTGAGCAGGGAGCACGCTTTCGCGTGGAGGGGTCTTATTTGCTCGCTGCCAACCGTCGCGCGGCCGTTTACCTGGTCGACCACGAGCTCCGAGTCGAGGAACACCCGGATGCGTTGGATTTTGTATCTGCGGGCGAGCTCGAGTCCTTCGATCAGAGCCCGATACTCCGCAACGGTGTTGATGGCGGGTCCGATCGACCTGGAGATCTCCTTGATTAGGTGACCATCGGGGTCCCTGAGGACGACTCCGATCGCACCTTGAGCTGGATTGTCGGTGGTCCCGGTGCCGGAACCGTCGGTCTTCAGTAGATAGTTGCGCTTCGACGGCTCCGGATGGTCGCCTTCGTGCGTTTCGGGCACCGGCATGAAGCCAAGCTATCTCACGCCGAGCGGGCACCGAGCGGATGCCTCCGTTCGCTAGCGCTTCGCGCGAAAGGCGTCAGAGACTTGGGCGAGGTGCGCGCCGAACTGTCGCGTAGATTCGGGTTATGGACAGATTTGAGGTACTTGCGTGGCTGATCGGACGGGAGGGTGAAGGCGCGGGGCCGCCCGACGGCGCCGAGCTCTTGGGTGCGCTGCCGGTTGGCGGTGAGCAGTGGGGTGGGGTGGCGCGAGCCGTCGGAGAACTGATGCGGCTTGGCTGGATTCGGGGAGACTGGATGCGGTGGCCAGGGCGAGATCGCGAGCCGAACCCTGCTGCCATGACTGTGAACGATCTACAGCGGTACAAGAGCTTCCAGGTAACGGAGAAGGGATACGCAATGGAGCGCAACCGCAGTCGAGAGACGCCAGGGCCGATCTTCAACATCAGCGACTCGACGATCGGGCAGCTCGCCGGGGGTGACATCAACAACCTGACGATCGAGAAGATGCTGGTTGCTATCGGGCAGGCAATCGACCGCACCCCAGGCTCGGATGAGGAGAAGAGGGAGGCGCACGCAATGCTGGGAAGGGCCCGGGAGGCGGTGCTGGGGATCGGGAGTGGAGCGGCCGGGGGCGTACTGGCGGCGGCGATCAAATCGGTGCTTGGGATCCCGTGAGCGGCGACCTCGAGCTACGCCTGCGCGAGAGCATCGGTCGGTGCGAGGCTCGCTGGCTGGCCGCTGGAGTCGATTCCGAGCTCGCCGCCGAGTTGGCCGCCGACTCGAAGATCGGCCGTCCGCCGCCCCATGCGCTCCCCTCGGCTGCCGAGCCGTTGAGGGTGATTCAGTCGGTGGTCGGGGCAGGCAAGTCGCTGATCGGTGAGAGAGCCTTGCAGGCCGCGCTACGCCAGCGGATCGGCGATGGCGATGCGTCGCTTGCCTGCTGGCTGCAAGCGAGGAACATGGAGGGAGATCTGAAGGGTGCGGTCCTCGCGGGTGTCGCCGCGATCGGAGACCTCGAGAGCGACGGCGCCCTGATCGTGCTCGACGGGGTCGATGAGGCCGGACTCGGGCGCGCCGAGGAGCTCTTCGAAGAGGCGCGGACCTTGGTCCGCACCTACGAGGGACTCGAGATCCTGATCACGACGCGCCCCCTGCCTCCCTTCACCGGTGCCGAGGAGGTGGTCGCGGTACACGAGCTGAGCGAAACGGAGGCGCTGAGCCTGGTCTCAACTGTGGCGCGGCGCCAAATCGGCCAGGGCGACACGTACCGCTGGCCTGCGAGCCTGCGTCAGGCGATCCGACGGCCGCTGTTCGCGGTTTTGCTTGGTGTCTTCTTCCGCGAGGGCGAGGTGGCGCCACCGCCACCGGCGCGACTCCTGGGAAGTGTGATCGAGAAGGCGGTCGGGCGGGCGCCAGGGAGCGACTGGGGACTCTTGCGCAAGGTGGCTGCGCGGGCAATCGATGAGGGGGGAGCCGGGGTGGCTCGCGGGGTCGCAGGCGGGCGGGGAAAGGAGGAGGCGCTGGCGGAGACCCGCCTGGTCACGGTCAGTGAGAACGAGTTGCGCTTCCCGCTCATCATCGTCGCGCAGTGGTTCGCGGCGGAAGGCATCGCCGTCGGTGAGACCTCGGTCGAGGCGCTGATCGATGCGCCCGAGCGGCTTGAGCTCTGGCGCTACCCGCTGGCGATCGCGATCGGCGCCTTCGGCGGCGAGCACGCCGAGCAGGCACTGGCGGGGTTGGCCGAGCGGCAGTCGGGCTTTGCATCGCAGGTCGTCGAGGAGGGCCTCAGTCGTTGGTCCCTGGATGGCAAGGGGGTCGGCGACGCCGAAGGGGCGGCGCGAGGCGTTCGTGGGGCAATGCAATCGTGGCTTTTGGGACTCGGCCCCCTGGCGGAGCTCTGCGGACCGCTCGATGGCGAGGGGCGTCTGGCGCCGATCGGCTATCACGCTGAAGGCGAGCGCTTTGACACCGGCTGGTACTTGGGAGCCGAGGGGACGGGGGACGTCCGTCGCCTCCCCGGGGACACCTGGAGTTTCATGTCCAGTGGCGGGCCTACCTGGGAGGAGCGGGCGGGCTGGCAACGGCTGCGCGGAGCCGCAGCAGGAGGTGAGCCGAGCTGGCAGTGGCGGTGGGCCTTCGAGGACCTGCGCAACGGACTCAGCGAAGTTCTCAAGAATCGGAAACTGAACTTCCTCGAAGGGCCGCTTCGGGAACATCGGCTCTGGGTGCTCGCCCGGTGGGTTTTGCGCAGGAATTGGCTAGACCGCGAGCCAATAGAGGTGCAAACGGTGCTCGATGAGATCGACTCAAGGTTGGCGAGAGTGCCAGACGGCTTTGTCGCGGTTGAGCTGATTCCGGATCCGCAGCGCGACGCATTCGAGGCGGCGCTCGATGACGGGATCATGATCCTGGCGCCAGAGCTACAGGGGCCACGCCCGGACTTCCCCGGCGGCAACAGTTGGGATGCATGGGATGCCGACGGACACCTTCGACGCACCAAACGTGCCTATGAGTTGGCCCTCGCCGGATTTGAGCATCTGGTCGGAGGTCGCTTCGCCGAGCTGGCCCCGTGGATGCAAACCG
>DATMBY010000111.1:0-9146 GCA_035558995.1 Solirubrobacterales bacterium | reverse complement strand
GACGCCGAGGGGGCCACGCACTCGCTGCGGATCGAGAGCGAGGAGGGGGTGCTGGTGGCGCCGCTGATCGTGCGGGAGATCGAGGGGACGGGGGGGCGGGACGCGGTTTCCCCGTACGGCTATCCGGGGCTGGTTGGGGGGGAGGGGTCGGGAGGTCTCCTACCGGACCCGCTCGCTTCGCTCGCTCCAAGTGTCCGTACGGAGACCCCCCGACCCCCCCTCGATCCGGCGGGGATCGACTTCACTGGGACGGGGTTGGTCAGTGTCTTCATTCGTCACAGGTTGGGTCCGAGTCCGCTGGCTGGCGCCACCGAGCGAAATGTTGTGCAGATCGCTGATCCGGGTTTGCCGCGGAAGAGCCGGCCTAGCGATCGGCGGCAGGTTCGGCGGAACCTCGAGGCGGGTTATGCGCTGGAGCTGGTGCCGGGACGCGAGACCACTCCGGAGCAGCGGACCGGGTTCCTCGATGTCTACGAGCAGACGATGCGGCGGACCGGTGCGGCAGGGCACTACTTCTTCGGACCTGCCTACTTCGAGCGAATCCTCGCAGCAGCCCGCACCTGGCTGACGATCGCCACCGGGCCCGACGGCGATCTCGCCGCCGCCTCGATCGCCGCGGTCAGCGACGGCTACCTGCACTACTACCTCAGTGGCAGCGCCGACTCCCACCTGCGGGCGGCGCCGATGAAGAACGTCGTCACCCGGCTGGTCGAGCACGCGGGCGAGCTCGGCCTGCCGCTCAACCTCGGCGGGGGCATCGTCCCCGGCGACGCGCTCGAGGAGTTCAAGCGCGGCTTTGCCAATCGGCGCCAAGCCTGGCTCACCTCGGAGCTGATCTGCGACGAGCGCGCCTATGCGGGACTCAGCGCCGGCCGCCCGCGGGACGGGTTCTTCCCCGCCTACCGCGCCTGAGGAGCTATTCGCTCGGTTCTTCGGGTTTGGCCGGAGTCGGCCCGGTGAAGGTGAAGCCTTCGACGGGCTCGCCGCCGTATTTGCCCCAGGTTTCGCGCCCGAAGGCCCGAATCGCATCGAGGGTGATCGCGCCCTTGTAGGTCTTGCAGCCGATCAGGTTGGTCCAGGTGGTGGCCGCGACTTCGTACGGCATCTTGCCGTTGGGGAAGAGCAGCGTCGCCCCGTACATCGTGTCGTAAAGGCCCTTCAGTTCCAGCTGCGCCTTCTCCGGCAGGTCCGGCGAGTACTGGATCTCCATCCGGCCGTGCTCGAGCGAGTGCACGTAGTCGAGTGCCTTCGGTTCTTCGATGTAGGCGCCGTCGGCCTGCTGGAAGGGCGGTTCGACATGGCTGCCGGAGGTCGGCGGGTTGGTTTCGTAGCTTGGTTCCGGCGAGTTCTCCGGAAGGTGGTTGTGCCCCTCGTCCTTCAGCTTCAATTCCAGCACGCAGCCAGCTTCCTTGGCCGCTTGGTCGAGGTCGAAGACCTTCGTCCGGGCGGGGGCGATTCCGGCGCGTTCGTCGGGCTTGACCCCGTTGGTGCTGCCCATCGCCTGGTTGCCGTTGATGTGGGCGCTGGCGCTTTCGCTGTCCTCGCCACCGCCGCCGCTGACGAGGATGAAGACCAGGACGGCGACCGCGAGGACGACCGTGGAGACGATCGCGTAGGTGACGATCAGGCGGTTGTTGCCGCCGCGGCTCTCACGTTCTTCGGCTTCGATCCGTTCCTGGCGAAGCCGTTCTCTTTCGCGCTCTCCCTTCCCCATGGGCTCTTATTCTGCCCGCTCCATCTCGGCGGCGTCGGCTCGTACCCGCTCCCAGGGGCGGGAGGCGCGCAGAGCCGCCAGCACCGCCCGCGTCGCCGGCGCCCGGTTGAGCGCGTAGAAGTGGATCCCCGGCGCCCCGGCGATCAGCAGCTCGGCGCACTGCTGCGCGGCGAAGGCGATCCCCAGCTCGAACTCCCGCTCCGGGTCCCCGCCCGCCGCGGTGAAGGCTGCTTCGAGCCGCGAGGGAATCGTCGCGTCGCAGAGATCGCAGATCCGTTTCGTCTGGGCGAAGGTGGCGACGGGGATGACGCCGGCCAGGATCGGCACCTCGATCCCCGCCTCGCGGGCCGCGCGGACGAAGTCGAAGTAGACCTGGTTGTCGAAGAAGAGCTGGGTGATCAGGAAGCTGGCGCCGGAGTCGACCTTCGTCTTCAGGTAGCGCAGGTCGGTCTCCAGGTCCGGGGCCTCGGGGTGGACCTCCGGGAAGCAGGCACCGCCGATCCCGAAGTCCCATCCCGCGGAGATGAACTGCGCCAGCTCCGCGGCGCTGCCGAGCCCGCCCTCGGGTTGGACGAAGTCCTCCTGACCTCGCGGCGGGTCGCCGCGCAGGGCGAAGACGTTCTCGATCCCGGCCGCGGCGATCTGGTCGAGCGTCGCCGAGAGCCCCTCGGTGGTCTCGCCGACGCAGCTGAGGTGGGCCATCGTCTCGAACCCGATCTCCTCCTTCAGCGCCCTGGTGACCTCGACGGTGCCGTCGCGGTTCGCCCCCCCGGCTCCGTAGGTGACCGAGACGAAGTCGGGCTCGAGCGCCCGCAGCTCGCGTGCCGTCTCGTAGAGCTGCTCGGCCGCCTCGGCGCTCTTCGGAGGGAAGAACTCGATCGAGAAGGTCGGCCGCTGCTCGGCGATGATTTCGTCGATTCGCACCCGCTGAGGGTAGCCGGACGCCACCGCATCCGGCCTGACGCTCGGGCCTGTGGGACGATCAGCCGATGAGCGGCGAGGAGGTTCGCTACGAGCGACGCGGAGCGGCCGCGGTGCTGACGATCGACCGCCCGCAGCGGCGCAACGCCGTCGACGCCGCAGCGGCGGCGGCGCTTCGCGAGGGCCTCGAGCGTTTCGAGTGCGACCCCGAGGCGCGGGCGCTGATCCTCACCGGCGCCGGCGAGTCCTTCTGCGCCGGCGCCGACCTCAAGGCCCTGGACCTCGACGTCGACCACCCCGGCGGCCCGATGGGGTTCACCCGGCTGACGCCCTCGAAGCCGACGATCGCCGCGATCGGCGGCTGGTGCCTGGCCGGCGGCCTGGAGCTGGCGCTCTGGTGCGACCTGCGGATCGCGACCGGCGCCGCGACCTTCGGCTGCTTCGAGCGGCGCTGGGGGGTGCCGCTGATCGACGGCGGCACCCAGCGGCTGCCGCGCGTGGTCGGCATGGGGCGGGCGCTCGACCTGATCCTCACCGGCAGGCCGGTCGAAGCGGAGGAGGCGCTGGCGATCGGCCTCGTCACCGAGGTCGTCGAGGCGGGCCGGCACCTCGAGCGGGCGCTGGAGCTGGCCGAGCGGCTCGCGAGCTTTCCCCAGGAGACGATGCTGAGCGACCGGCGGGCGGCGATCGAAGGCGCGGGGCTCCCGCTCGAGGAGGGGCTGCGGCTGGAGCACCGGCTCGGGCGCGAGGTGCTGGAGGTGGCGGCCCGCGGAGCCGCCCGGTTCGCCGGCGGCGAGGGTCGCCACGGCGAGGGCGCCTAGCCGCTCAGGCCGGCTCGGCCCGCATCTCCTCGGCAGCTGCTTCGGCACCGAAATACGGGAGCACGGCGAGGTACATCAACTCCGGGAGCAGCTGGGTGAAGCCGCCGTCCTCTCGCCCCGCGAGGCGGCTGTGGAGGACCGCGAGGATGCCGGCGACGACCGCCTCGGCGGAGATCGCCGGGGCGTGGCCCTCGCTCTCCTCCCGCGCCAGGTCGACCGCCTTCGCCGCCCGCTCCATCGCCTCTGTCCGCTTCGCAACCGCGCGCGGGCCGGCGGCGTGGACCTCGACCAGCAGCGCCCGGCCGATCTCGGGTTCATCGTCGAGGAACCCGAGCAGGCCGGTCAGGGCGCCGCGGAACCGATCTCGCCACCCGTCCCCATCCAGGGTCGCCTGGCGCATCGCCAGCTCGACCCAGGCCGAGCCGGCCTCGAGCGCCTGCAGGTAGCAGTCCTCCTTGTCGTGGAAATTGTCGTAGAAGGCCTGCCGGTAGAGGCCGGCCCTGGTGATCGCCTCCTGGACCGTCGCCTGCTCGTAGCCGTTGATCCCTACCGCTTCGAGCATTCCCCTGAGAATGCGCTGACGCTTTCCGGTCAAAGTCCCCGCCCGGTTCATGTTGATTGATAGAACTGTCTGTCTACCTTTCGGTACCTAAACGGTATCCATTTCCAGGGCTGCGCACCTCCCCGATTCGACTCCGGTACTGTTCCGTTCGTGGCTCCCAAGTCAACAACCCGTCCACTTCCCGGACGGGAGCCTCTGCCGCGCGAGTTCATCACCAGGCACCAAAGGGCCCGGATCATCAACGCGTTGGCGCTCGAGACCTCTGAGAAGGGCTACCGGAAGGTCACCGTCACCGACATCGTCAAGCGCGCCGCGATCGCCCGCAACACCTTCTACGAGAACTTCCGCTCGAAGGAGGACTGCTTCCTCGCGGCCCAGGAGTTTGCGATGGAAGCGGCCTTGGAGCGGGTCGTGGCGGCGGCCGGAGAGCTGGACGAGTGGCCGCGCAGAGTGCGGGCCGGCCTTGCCGCGTTCCTCGACTTCGTGGCCGAGGAGCCGGCGCTCGCGCGCACCTGCATGGTCGAGTCGCTCTCGGCCGGGCCGGCAGCCGTGAAGCACTACGAGGAGTCCCAGCAGGCCTTCGTCTCCCTGTTCCGGCTTGGACGCGATGTCTCGCCGCACGGCGGGGATCTGCCGGAGACAACGGAGGAAGCGATCATCGGCGGCGTCTTCTGGATCGTCTACCAGCGCCTCGCGGTCGCCGACGCCAACTCGGCCCCGAAGTTGCTGTCGGAAGTGGTCGAGTTCGCCCTCACGCCCTACCTCGGCGCCGAAGCAGCCCGGAAGATCGCCATCGAGGGCTGATTAGTGTCCAAAAAGCGCAGCGAGAACGGCTCGCGGAGTCAAAAAACTGGCCAATTAGCCAGATTGGGTTCCGCTCGTTTGGATCGGTATCGTCGATTCTCTTGAGCGATCCAGTCAACCCGTCGGTGGACTCTCCCGAGTATCCGCCTGAGCTCGCAAGGCTGCCCCCGGGACGGCACGGCCTCCCCCGCGAGTTCGTCAGCCACAACCAGCGCGAGCGCCTGATCGCGGGCCTCGCCGAGGCGGTGTCCGAGAACGGCTACGCGGGGACGACGATCGCGCACATCACCCGCCACGCCGCCGTCTCCCGTCGCACCTTCTACGAGCACTTCAACAGCAAGGACGAATGCTTCGTCGCCGCCTACGACTCGGTCATGGCAGAGCTGCGCCAGCGGGTCGGGGAGGCGTTCGAGCAGGAGGAGGAATGGCCGCGGGCGGTCCGGGCGGGAATCGGGGCGATGCTCGAGTTCCTCGTGGCCGAGCCCCATCTGGCGCGGCTCAGCATGGTCGAGGCGCTGGTCGCGGGACCGGTGGTCGTCGAGCGCTACGACGCGGCGATCCAGAGCCTGGTGCCATATTTCGCCGTCGGCCGCGAGGGTCGCTCCCCCGAGGTTCTGGCCGGTCTCTCCCCCGCCACCGAGGAGGCGCTGGTCGGCGGCATGGTCTCGCTGATCTCCCGCCGCATCTTCGCCGACCGCACCGAGGAGCTGGAGTCGCTGCTCCCGGACCTGGTCGAGTTCACGCTGACTCCGTATCTGGGCAGCGCCGAGGCGGCGAGGGTCGCCCGCGCCTGAGCGGCTCCTCCGCGACTCGAACCTTGTGGGTAACGCTATGGAGTTACTCTTCCTGCGGTACGAACATGCGTTCGTATGGAGATCGCCTGTGTAATCGACACGCGCTTGGCGATCCCGCCGCGCCCGGGCCATGCCGGGGGGCCTTGGTCCGGGTGCGGCGCTCTTCGCGACCCCGTCGCCGCGGCTGAGGCGACCGAGTCGACGGCGCGGGCGTTGGAGGCGCTCGGCGCCGGGGTCGAGTCGGAGCGAGTCGGGGAGGCCTTCTTCTCCCTCGACGGCCTGCGCGGCCTCTACAGAGGCTCCTCGGCCGGAGTCCTGGCGGCGGCACGGCGGGCGCTGGGGGAGGAGAAGGCGATCGGCACCGGAACCACCCGCTTTGCCGCCTACCTCGCCGCCACGGGTTGTCCCCGGCCGGTCCCGGTGGCGGCGCTGCGGACGCGACTGGGGAGCGAGCGCGAGGCGTCGGACCTGATCGAGGCGCTCGAGCGCCTCGGGATCGAGACCGTGGCGGCGTTCGTCCGGCTCGGCGACGACCAGGTCGCCGACCGCTTCGGCCCGCTCGGCCTCGAGGCGTTGCGGCTCTGCCGCGGGGAAGAGAAGCCGCTGCGGCCGCGGACGCCGCACGAGGAGCTGAGCGAGGAGATCGAGCTGCCGGAAGGGACCGCCGGCCGGCAACTGGACCGGGCGCTGGAGCTGCTCGTCGACCGCCTGCTGGCGGCGCCGCAGCGCCGGGGGCGGACCCTGCTCGGCCTTCGCCTCGGCGCCCGCCTGGCGGCCGGCGGCAGCTGGAGCGTCGAGCAGGGGCTCGGCCGGCCAAGCGCCGCCCCGCGGGTCCTGCGCGGCGTCCTCGCGCCGCGGCTGGAGGAGCTGCCCGGCCCCGCGACGTCGCTGCGGCTGCGGGCGGTCGGGCTGGGGCCGCCCGCCCGCGACCAGCTCGAGCTGACGGTCGGTGGCGAGGAGCCGCGCCGGCGCCGGCTCGGGGCGGCGGTGCGCGAGGTGCGGGCGGTGCAGGGCGCCGAGGCGCTGCTGAAGATCCTCCCGGTCGACGCCGCCTCGCGGGTGCCCGAGCGCTGGGCGATGCTCACTCCCTATCCAGAGCTCTGATGCCGGGTCTCCGTCGTCTCTACGCCCCCCAGCGGGTGGCGGTGCGAACCGACCCCCGCGGCGCCCCGACAACGGTCGAGGGGGTGGCGGTCGAGGCCGTCCGCGAGGAGTGGCTGGTCGAGGACCGCTGGTGGACGGGGCAGCCGCTGCGCCGCCACTACTTCGAGGTGGCGATCGCCGACGGCCGCGCCCTCACCGTCTTCCGCACCGCCCGTGCCCAGCGCTGGTACCGGCAGCGAGCTTAGGCGCCATGTACGTCGAGCTGCACGCCCACTCCGCCTTCTCCTTCCTCGACGGCGCCTCGACTCCGTTGGAGCTCGCCGCCGCCGCGGCCGCCCAGGGCTACCCCGCCTTCGCCCTCACCGACCACGACGGCCTCTGGGGATCGATGGAGTTCGCCCACGCCTGCAAGGGCTTCGGGGTCCACCCGATCACCGGTGCCGAGCTGACCATTCGCTGCAGGCCCGCGGGTCCTGTCTCCGATCGGGGGCTCTCCCTAGCGGGAGAGTCCTCCCGATCGTCGCCACCCGCGGGAGAGACCGCTCATATAACGCTGTTAGTCGAAGACGAGGCCGGGTATCGCAACCTCTGCCGGCTGCTGACCCTGGCCCACGCGCACACCCGCGAAAACACGCAGCGGACCCAGACCCAGCCCTGGGCGACGCTGGAGCAGGTGGAGGAGCACGCGGAGGGGCTCGTCTGCCTCTCCGGCTGCGCTCGCGACGGCGCCGCCGCCGGGGCCTTCGAAGGCGGCGACACCGCGGCGGGGGAGCGGCTGGCCCGCCGCCTCCTCGCCGCCTTCGGCCGCGACCGCTTCCGGATCGAGCTGCAGCGCCCCTACTGGCGCCGCGACCGGGCCCGCAACCGCTGGCTGGCCCTGCTTGCCGAGCGCCTCGACGTCTCCTGCGTCGCCAGCGGCGACGTCCACGCCCACGACCGTCGCCGGGCGCCGTTGCAGGACGCGCTGGTCGCGATCGGCCGCTGCGAGACGCTGGAGGAGTCCGAGCCGCACCGCCGCGGCAACTCGACCTCGGCCCTCACCTCGCCCGCGGCGATGGCCGCCCGCTTCGCCGAATACCCCGGGGCGGTGGCCGAGAGCGAGCGCCTCGCCGAGCGACTGCGCTTCGACCTCACCCAGCAGCTCGGCTACCGCTACCCCGGCAGCGAGGATCCCGGCGCCGACGCCGAGCTGGCCCGCGTCTGCAATCACCACCTCGGCGAGCGCTACGCCGGCAGCGCCCGCCTGCTCGAGGCGCAGTGGCGGCTGGAGGAGGAGCTGGCGACGATTCGCAAGCTCGGCCTCTCCGGCTTCTTCCTGCTGCACCGCGACCTGCTGGAGTTGGCCCGCGAGGTCGCCGCCGAGGTGCGGGGGCCGGAGTCGGCCCGCGCCGTGCTGCCGCCGGGGCGGGGCCGCGGCTCCAGCGTCAGCTCGATCGTCTGTTACCTGACCGGCCTCTCCCACGTGGACCCCGTCGAGGCCGACCTCTTCTCCGGTCGCTTCCTCAACGAGGAAACGACCTCGATGCCGGACATCGACCTCGACTTCCCGCGCGACATCCGCGAGGTCCTGATCCCGCGCGTGCACGAGCGCTACGGCCGCGAGCACTCCGCCCTCGTCGCCGCCTTCCCGACCTACCGGCCGAAGGGGGCGGTGCGAGACCTCGGCAAGGCGCTGGGGCTGCCGCCGGCGGAGATCGACAGGGTGGCGAAGACGGTCGGCTTCTTCGAGAGCGCGGCCGAGGTCGAGCGGAACCTCGTCGCCGCGCTCGGGGCCGAGCGGGCGAAGGAGCCGCGCTGGCGGGTGCTGCTGGGGCTGGCCGAGGAGATCATGGGCCTGCCGCGCCACTCCTCCCAGCACCCCGGCGGGATGGTGATCTCGACCCGGCCGCTGATTGACGTCTGCCCGGTGGTGCCGGCGGCGATGGCGGGGCGGCAGACGGTCCAGTGGGACAAGGACTCCTGCGCCGACGCCGGCTTCCTCAAGATCGACCTGCTGGGGCTGGGGATGCTCTCGGCGGTCGAGCGCTGCGTCGAGGAGATCGGCCGCGCCCGCGGCGAGCGGCTCGACCTCTCGCGGATCCCGCTCGACGACCCCGAGACCTTCGAGTCGATCCGCGCCGCCGACACCACCGGCGTCTTCCAGATCGAGAGCCGGGCGCAGATGCAGATGCTGCCGCGGACCCAGCCCCGCGACCTCGACGACGTGATCGTGCAGGTGGCGCTGGTGCGGCCGGGGCCGATCCAGGGTGGCGCCGTCCACCCCTACATCGAGCGCCGCAAGGCGCTGCGCGAGGTCCCCGGCTACCAGGTCCCCTACGAGCACGAGCTGCTGCGCGAGCCGCTGGAAGAGACGCTGGGGACGATCGTCTACCAGGAGCAGGTGATCGAGGTGGCGATGGCGCTCGCCGACTTCGCCCCGGCTGAGG
>DATMBY010000110.1:0-2948 GCA_035558995.1 Solirubrobacterales bacterium | reverse complement strand
AGGGTCCAGGCAACTCGCAGGGGTCGGGGCAGGGGGGTCCCCACCCCAGACACATCTCGCCGTGCTCGATGTTGAGTGTCTGGGGAAGGGACCCCCCTGCCCCTCCGTCGCGGGAATTCCTCCAGTAGGGGACGGGCGATGACCAGCATCGCCAGGGGGGAGACGATCATCAGGGCCTTGGCCTGGGAGTAGTCGCCGCTTGAGGGGAGTGAGAGGAGGTAGAGGAGCCAGGCGGCGCCTAGGGCGATCGGGATGGTCGGCTCGCGACGGCGGACCCACCAGGCGACGCCGACGAGGAGGGCAAGGACCGCTATCGCTCCTGCGAGACCCGGTAGCCGAGCTCCGCCCGCGGCGTCGAGGCGGTAGTTCGAAGCCGGCCAGACTCCCAGTGCCTCGATTGGCGAGACCGGGCCGTAGGTGTTGCTGCCCGCGACCTTTTTGAAGCTGCTGGCGAAGCCGAAGGGGCCGACGAGAGTCACAAGGACCGCCAGGCCGATCAGGACGGCGATCGCGACCAGGGTCGCCGGCCGCAGGAGGAAGCGCAGGAGCGAGCGGGGCCGGAGTGCCTGTCGCACCTCGGGCAGGGTGAGGCTCCAGAGGGCGGCGATCGCAACTGGCCAGGCGATGCCGGCGAACGAGTAGCTGAAGAAGATGCCGCCGGCTAGGGCTAGGGGTGGGAGGAGCCAGGTCAGGGGGGGTCCCACGCCAGACACATCTTGCCGTGCTCGATGTTGAGTGTCTGGCGAAGGACCCCCCCTGACCTGGCTGTCAAGCGTGGTCAGCCAGATGGCGAAGGCGAGTACGAGCAGCGCCTCTGCCAACTCCTTGAAAGCCGCCTGGGCGTAGTAGGAGGCTGCGAGGTAGGGAAGAGCCACCATTGCGGCGGCGATGGTGCGGCGGGTGGGGGTGAGGGTGCGGAGGGCGCCGAGGGCGGTGAGGCCGGTCATCACGGCGATCGCGACGATCTCGCCGAGGAAGGCCTGGCCGAGGCCGATGCCCGGGACGACCGCGGTCGCCACCGCGAGGCCGTGGGGGCCGAGCGGGTAGCCGGGGTCGGGTTCGGGGCCGAAGCCGCTGCGCAGCCACTCCGCCCAGGCGAGGTGGAGGCCTAGGTCGTTGTTGAAGCCGACGCCGAGCAGCCCCCAGCGGCCGCTGACCGCGAACGGGATCGCCAGGGCCAGGGCCACGACGAGCGCCACCGGCAGCCCTTCCCGCCACGACAACCCGGCATTCGTCCTTTGTATCCCTCTGGGCGACACAGGACGAACTCCGACGCGCCAGAGGACCAGGGCGGCGACGAGGATCAAGAGGGCCAGGCCCAGCGTCGCCGAGGTGCCGTGGCCGGGCGCCCGTGCCAGCAGGCCGGTGACGGTCAGCACGGCCCCGAAGCCGACCGCGGGCTCCAGCCACGACCACTCCCGCCTGCCGGCGAGGGAGAGGACGGCGCGGCCGACCAGCAGCGAGACGGCGCAGATCAGCGCCGCCGAGGCGTAGGTCGCGATCATCAGGCGCTGGAACTTATGGCAGCGGGCGCTTTCAGTACTTCTCGGCGGCCCGTTCGAGCGTCTCCCGCAGGTTCTCCCCCCGCAGCGGATGCTCGTGGCCGGTGGCGACGACGCGCGGTTCCAGCGCCGCCAGTCGCCGCAGCGACTCCTTCGCCTTCGCGTGGTCCCAGGCCCAGGCCGGATGGGGAACGCTCGCCTCGCCCTCGGGCAGCGGTTTCAGCCGCGCCGAGTCGACCAGGTAGACGACGTCGGAGACCAGCGCGACGCGGTCGCTCTCGCGCCAGAGCCCGATCAGGCCCGGGGCGTGGCCGGGGAAGTGCAGCACCTGGAAGCCGGCGACCTCGTCGCCTTCGATCACGGTGTCGGCGACCCGCACGGCGCCGCCGTCCCAGCGCCGCAGCAGGAAGGGATAGAGCCAGCGAACCCAGGCCACCGGCAGCTGCGAGAGGTCCATGTAGGGGGTGATCGCGGCGTCGCTTTCGGCGTCGGCCTGCTCGTCGGGATGACAGAGGACCGGCACGTCCATATAAGGCGCGGTACCGCGGTGGTCGGCGTGGGCGTGCCCGAGCACGACCCGCTTCAGCCCGCCCAGTTCGTCCGCTGCAACCTTCGCCTTCTTCCGCATCGCCTTCGTGCCGGCGTCGAACTGGACGACGCCGTCGCCGTCCTCGAGGAAGTAGATGTTCATCGCCCCGCGGAAGTCCCCGCGCAGGAGCCAAACGCCGTCTGCAACCTTCTCCAGCGCCATCGCCGCCCACCTTAACGCGGCACGACGACCATCTAGGGTTCCCCCGTGCCCTGGATCTGGAGAGCGGGAATGGTCGTCCTCGTCGTCTGTCTCCTCCTGGCGATGGTGATCGCCGTCTACCGGCTGGCGACCACCCCGAACGAAATCCTCGGCGACGGCTTCCGCGGCCTGCCCGCGAAGCAGCAGCATTAGGGAGGGTCTGGAGCGATTAGTATCGGGCGCGTTCAGGACCCGGATAGAGGAGGCGGCGTGTTCACTCGCATCGTGGTTGGGACCGATGGCTCCGAGACGGCCGGACAGGCGGTCACCCAGGCGATCGAGCTGGCGAGGCTGAGCGGCGCCCGGCTGAGCATCGTCAGCGCCTACTCGCCGGCCGCCGGCCGCCGCGCCGGGGCCGAGGCGCAGGAAGCGCCGGCCGACGTCCAGTACGAGCTGGGTCCGCGCGAGGACGTCAACCTCGTCCTCGACGCCGCCGCCGCGGAGGCGAAAGAGGCCGGGGTCGAGGTCCAGACCCACCCGGTCGAGGCCGACCCCGCCGACGCGATCCTCAACGTCGCCGAAGAGGTCAAGGCCGACCTGATCGTCGTCGGCAACAAGGGGATGACCGGGGCCCGCCGCTACCTGCTCGGGAGCGTCCCCAACAACGTCTCCCACCACGCGCCTTGCTCGGTGATCATCGTTCGCACCACCTGCGG
>DATMBY010000109.1:0-2656 GCA_035558995.1 Solirubrobacterales bacterium | reverse complement strand
GCGAGGCGGCGACGGCGCAGGGGAGCTTCTGGGAGTTCCACGACGAGCTCTACGCCAACCAGCCGCGCCTCTCGCCCGAGGTCATCTTCGAGGTCGGGCAGGGCCTCGGCCTCGACGTCGGGCGGATGCGGGCGGAGGTCGACTCCGGCGCCCACCGCGACCGCGTTGCCCGCGACGTCGCCTCCGCCGAAGCCAGCGGCGCCACCGGCACCCCGACCTTCTTCGTCAACGGCAAGCGCCTCTACGGCGCCTACGACGCCGGCTCGCTGGTCGAGGCGCTGGAAGGCGACGCCCCGGCGCGGTGAGGGCGCTGGTCCAGCGCGTCAGCCAGGCGGCTGTCGACGTCGAGGGCGATCGAGTCGCTCGGATCGGGCCGGGGATGCTGGTCCTACTGGGGGTGGGCCTCGGAGATGGCGAGGAGGAGGCGGACCGGCTGGCCGAGAAGGTGCGCAAGCTGCGGATCTTCGACGACGCCGAGGGGCGGATGAACGAGCCGCTGGGCGAGCGCGAGGTTCTTTGCGTCAGCCAGTTCACGCTCTACGGGGACGCCAGCCGCGGCAACCGCCCGAGCTACGTCGAGGCGGCGCGGCCGGAGGCGGCAGAGCCGCTGTACGACCGCTTCTGCGAGCGGCTGGGGGCGAAGAAGGGGGTCTTCGGGGCGTGCATGGGCGTGGCCCTGATCAACGACGGACCGGTGACGCTGATGCTCGAGGTGCCGCCTAACGGGCAGTGAGCCCGAAGGCCCGCCGGGCAAGCTCGGCGGCACGTTCTTCGCGCACGGCCCTCGGCACCTCCGGCGCGGCGTAGGAGATCGTCAGCCACCTGTTGCCGCGGACCGCGTAGAGGGTGCTCAGAGCCGGGATCCAGCTGGCACTCTGGTTGTGAGCACCACGGTCGCCGACGGCGGCAACCGCATGCGGCCGTTTCGCCGGCTCGGTTCCGTAGAACTGGACCTGCTCGGTCATCCGGTTGAAGTAGCGCTGCCGGGCCGCGGTGGAGGCGTCGAGGTAGACCGAGATCCGCAGCCCGCGGCTGGAGATCAGGCAGTGCGAGGACGGGGGAGAGGGCTCGGACTCGATGTGAGCACGGGTCGTCTCCGCCGCCTCAACCATTCGCAAGAGCACTCGGCAGTCGCTTGCGCTGATCGTCGCCTTCGTCCCCTCTTGGCCGCGGCGGTCGCCGAAGTAACGCTTGCCCTCCGTGGCTGAAGGGGAGGTGCGGCTTGACCCCGAGCCGCATCCGGCGACGGCGAAGACCAAAAGCCCGATCCACAGGATCGCACAGGAAGAGAAGCTTTTTGTCCGAGACATTTAGTAAGGTTCTGTCTGATTGGAGGCCTTGGTTATAGCTGGGATATTGACTGAAGCAATTTCGGCCCTGGCCGGCCACTGGTGGCAACTACCGGCCTCACCGGCGCGGCCTCCCGCTATGCCGTTGTCCTGGCGGGAGCCGAACGAGGGTGGGACAGAAAGGGCTACTGCAGTCGGCTTCTTCGTGGGCCTCGGCCTCGGGGGTTTCGTCCTACTTCTGGAGGCGCTGACGTGACTTACACTTTCGGTGTGCTGCGAGTTCTGCTGCTTGCTTTGCCATTTGTTGCCGTGGCATTAGTCACGGTTCTGCTCAACCAGATCGACGCCAGTCCCGATGCTGGATTTGCGGCTCTCTGCCTGATCTCGGTTTTCACCGGAATTGGCATCGGGCTCTACGTCAGCCGCCAAGACAAGGCCCGCAGCAGCGGCCCCAGCCGCCGCGCAGCATGTGCTGGGCGCTAACCGAGCAGGCCGAGCTCGCCGGCGCGGTGGCTGGCCTCGACTCGGGAGCGGCAGTCGAGCTTGCCGAGCAGGTTGCGGACGTGCATGTCGACGGTGCGCTGGCTGATGAAGAGCTCCTGGGCGATCTCGCGGTTGGTGCGGCCGACGGAGACGTGGCGCAGGACCTCGAGCTCGCGGCGGGTCAGCTGGATCCCGTCGGAGGCCGCGGCGGCGCGGCTGCCGAGCCGCTGGGCCACCGACTCGCCAAGCGCCGCCACCTCTTTCGCGGCTTCCGCTGCCACCGGGCGGGCGCCGAGCTTGGCCGCGCAGCGGTAGGCGTCGGAGAGCCGCTCCAGCGCCGCCTCGCGCTCGCCGGCGGCGGCGAGGGCGACGCCGGCGCGGAGTTCGACCTGGGCGCGCTCGTGCGGGGTCGCAAGGTTGCGCTGCAGCTCGACCGCGCGGGAGAGGCTCTCGGCCGCCGTCGCCGCGTCGCCTTCCAGCAGGGCCAGCTCGCCCACCGCCTGGGCCAGCGCCGCGACCGCGTCGTCGTGACCGCCCTCGGCGGCCATCTTCCCCAGCGCCGCGGCGCTGAGCTGCGCCTCCTTCGCCCGACCCTTCTGGGCGAACCAGCTGGTCGCCCAGCGCACGCCCCAGACCGCGTAGTGGTGGTCCTCGCTCTGCTCCCACCGCGCCAGCAGCTCGCGGCAGTGGGTGGCGGCCTCGTCGTCCAGCCCTTCGGCGGCGGCGACGATCGCCAGGCTCGTCGTCGAGTCGACGTACATGTTGTAGTGGCCGACCGCGGAGGAGACCGCGCGCGAGGAGGTGAGCAGGCGCCGGGCGGCGCTGAGTTTGCCTTCGAAGGCGTGGATCGCGCCGAGCAGCCCCTCGGCGACCCAGACCGCGGT
>DATMBY010000108.1:0-2661 GCA_035558995.1 Solirubrobacterales bacterium | reverse complement strand
GGGACATCGGCGACGACGGCAGGGTGATCGCAGCGCTGCGTCAGCCGCTCGTCAGCCAAGACCATTACCTGCGCCTGCTCGAAGACTGCTTCATCTGGTCGGGATCGTCGATCGTCTATCGGCGGTCGGCGCTGGAGGCTGTCGGTGGATTCGACAAAAGTCTGCGGGCGGCGGACGATTACGAGTTGTACCTGCGGCTTGCCAGGCGCTTCCCCGTGTTCTGTCATGAGGAGGTGGTGACCGAGTACCGGCGTCATGGCACCAACACCACCCGCGACGCCGCAATAGTCCTCGCCTCGCAGCTGGAGGTCCAGGGCCGCCAAAAGCGCAAGGTTCGCAATCCGCTTGAGCGGGAGGCGCTGCGGCGCGGCATCCGCAAAACGCGCAGCGAGCATGGCCGCGCCCTCGCCGAGCAGATCGGCGATGACTGGCGGCACCGCCAGCGCCTCCGTGCTTTGAAGGGGCTGAAAACGCTTTTCTGGCGTGATCCACGCGGCCTGGCGCGCTTGGTGGAGGCGGGATGAGCGAGCAGGCGCCCTTGGTCAGCGTCGTCCTGCGCACCTACGGCCATGCGCCGTTCATCGCCCAGGCGATAGAGAGCGTGCTGATCCAGCGGGCCGGGTTCCCATTCGAGCTGGTGATTGGGGAGGACTGCTCGACCGACGGCACTCGTGAGATCGTCGAAGGCTATGCCCGGGCGTATCCGGAGATCGTCAAGGCGGTGCTGCCGGAGCGGAACGTCGGCCACGGCGAGATGTTGCGGCAGGCTTTGGCGGCGACGCGAGGAGAGCTCGTCGCCTACCTCGACGGCGACGACTACTGGACCTCCACCGCGAAGCTGGCGCGGCAGGTGGAGTTCATGCGGGCGAACCCGGATTGCCACGACTGCTTCCACGACGTCAGCCTCGTTTACGACGAGGCCGGGATGCCCTCGGGCACGATCTCGCCGCGGCTCGCGGAGGAGCATTTCGGGATCGAGCAGATCGTCATGGAGTGCTTCGTTCCGGCGCCGGCGATGATGTTTCGCCGCAACGTCTTCGAGGAGCTCGAGCCGGCAGCCTTCGATTCGGCCTGGCTCGACTGGATCATCCACGTCCAGGCGGCGACCCACGGGCCGATCGGCTACCTGCCCGAGGTGATGGCCTGTTACCGGGTCCACCGCGGCGGCATGTTCTCCGCCCTCGATCGCGTCAGCCAGCTCGAGGAAGACGCCTACTTCTACGCCAGGCTCCTGCCTCAGCTTCCCGCCCAGCGCGACCTGATCGAGCGTTGTCTCGCCCACCGCAAGGTCCAGCTGGCAATCGAGCGACTCGCCGTTCCCTTCGACGCCTGCGTGGTGCTGGTCGACCCCCGCCGCGAGTTCAGGCCCTACTTCAACGGCAGGCACGCGCGGGCTCTGCCCCGCCGCGAGGGGCACGAGGTGACCGAGCTGCAGGCGATCCGCGAAGCGGCGACGACCCTGCCCCCGGCGGTCGAGGACTACGGGACCGGGATCGCTCCGCCTGAAGGCGGAAGCGGTGCCTGCCTCCTCGTTGTCCCCGGACCCGCCGCCGAGTGGCTCGATCGACACCCCGATCTGATCGACTATCTGGGAAAGAACGGACGGGTCGTATGGGATGACGACTGGGTCACCGTCCATCAGCTCGAGCCGATCTCAAGCGACGGGGACGATCTGCGGGAACGGGCTTCGAGGCGCGTCCAGGTGAGACCGCTGTGCGGGACGGCCGAGTTGCCGGCTGCCTTCTTCGACGCTCCTTCCGACGGAGCACTGGTTTCCGCCCATGCGGTGATGATCACCGGCTGGCTCGCCGGCCCGGAGGGGAGGGCGGCGGCGGTCGAGTTCGAGCACGGGGGCGAGCTGATCTGGCGAGCGCCGGTGACGCGGGTGCGTCCCGACGTCGCCAGGCTCTTCCCGGGCGCGCAGGCGGAGACCCCCGGCTTCCAGACCACGCTCAACGTCTGCGATCTGCCGCCTGGGGGCGAGGTCCAGGTGATCGGCGTATTCACCGACGGCAGCCGCGTCCCGATCGGCGAGCTTCGCTTCGGGGCCCCTGGGGAAGCTTCCGGGGAAGCGGAATGAGAGGGAGCCCGAGGGCGAGCATCTTCGTCCTCACCCACGATCACGTGGATTGGATAGGGCGGGCTCTCGACAGCGCCCTGGCGCAGGAGGCCCCCTTCGAGTACGAGCTGCTGGTCGCGGACGACTTCTCCACGGACGGCACCCGCGACCGCGTGCTCGAGTACGCAGCGCGATACCCGGACAGGATCCGCACCTTCCTCCCCGACCGCAACCTCGGGGTCGTCGGGATCTGGCTGCAGGCAGCGCGCCAGTGCCGTGGCGAGTACCTGGCGATCCTCGAGGGCGACGACTACTGGACCTCCACCGACAAGCTGGCCCGGCAGGTCGAGCTGCTCGACCGCAATCCGGGCTGGAGCACCTGCTTCCACCGCGCCACGCTCTTCTTCGACGACGGCAGCCGTCCCTCGCGGCCGGCGACCCCTGCATTCGACAAAGACGTCTTCGATCTGGACGACATCCTCCGCAGCTGCTTCATCCCCTTCCTCACCGTCGTCTTTCGCCGCGACGTGCTGGCGACGGTGCCGGATTGGCTCTTCGAGTACCGCTGGTTCGACTGGCTCTTCCACATCTGGTGCGCGCAG
>DATMBY010000107.1:0-3653 GCA_035558995.1 Solirubrobacterales bacterium | reverse complement strand
GCTCCGGCCCTGCAAAGCCCGGCATGAAGCCGACGTGATCGCTCTCCCCGGCAGACCCGAAGCTGCGGCCGCCATCCCGGTAGGCGCCATAGACGTCCAGCATCGAACTCGTCCGCATGCTGGTGCTCGTGCTGAGGCGAGAGACGGCGCGAGCGAACTTCCAGAGCGCCAGCGGATCCTCGGCCTCGATCACGGCGATCGTCTCCAGATCGGCTGCGGTGAGAAGCATCAGCGGCACCTCCTGCTCACCATCTCCCGGGGCAAGAAGAAGCGCCCGCCGCCCTGCCGCTTGCATCACCAGGAGAAGAAGCGGCGTCTCCCCCGCCTTCTTCGATTCGGTTTCGATCTCGCTTAGGCGCCGATCAATGGCCTCAACTGAAGCGCTCCCATCCCAGACGGTGTAGGGGTTCGCGGCGTTCAACCCTTCGAAATCGTCAGCGAAAACCAGCGCGTGCAGCGTCTTATCCTTGTCGAAGACCGCTTCGAACTCGCTGAAGCCGCCTCTTCCTTCGCGCTTCGCCGTCTGTTCGGGCGTCATTCCCATCCGCCGAAGTGAGGTGCGCACGTCGCGATCGACGGCAGCCCCGAAGAGCTTGGCGAGATGCTCAGGCCCGCACTCTTCCGCGACCCGCAGCGAGAGGTGGTGCCGCAGAGCGCTCAGCAGCGCCATCGGGCGGGCAAGGACAATCCACTCGCCCGAGCGCAGGAAGGGCCAGCGGTCGGCCGCGCCGTCCATCAACTGCTGATCGTCGAACGAGGTCTTGCCGATCTCGACGACCAGCGGCTCAAGCGCCTCGATGAATCGCGGCGGCATCATCCCCCGGAGCCGCCCTTGGCCGAAGGTCATCTCTTTCTGCAGCTCGATCAGCCGCCCAAGCTCGGGAATTTCGACCCCACTTCTCACCTCGGGCTCGAGGTTCCGCTGCAGTCCCGCCCCGCGGAGGGCGGTATCGCAAATGGTCAGCGCCGCCACCCAACAGTCGCGAAGCTCGGCCCGAAGGGTCGCCGGCAGCGCGCCTGGCGTGAAGCAGGCAGCTGCGAGGCGACGGACGGTGTAAGCGTCGCACTCGCCCAGCCCCTCGCCGACCAGATAGGAGCCGCCATAGAAGACGATCTCCTCAGTGAAGGGCCCCTCGGGAGGGTCCTCCACCATCCCGGCCGCCTCGGCGACACTGCTTACATTGACCAGCGCATAGAGATCGCCTGCGGTCAGCTTCTCGAACTCGCCTTCGGGCGAGAGGCCAGCGACCATTCCCGCCAACATCCCGAGTCGCCAGTGTCCTTTGGCATTGTCCGGCAGTACCTGGAGCGCCGCGAACCCGCTCGCCAGTGCCAGCGGGTTGAAGCGCGCAAGTGCCTCCCGCACCGCGCCGTGGTCGGCGTTGGGAAAGCCAGGAATCAAGTTTGGTCCGATCGGAGTGTTGACCACCTCAACATCATGGCGCGCTCGCCTGGAAAGGAAGCTCGGCGAGGACGGGAGTCAGCCCTTTCGAAATGCGGAATGCTCTCACAGTGATGGCAACGGGAAGAACAGCGCCAACCAGTGCCCTCGGGGGGAGTCACAACGAGCGTGGAAGCGAGTACCGCGCGTATGTCGGCGCGTTGCTCGCGTCTTGTGTTCTTCGAGAAGAGTCGCTCGCAGCGATTCACCTGACTTCAATTTCGGGCAACGCGGTATTGCTCGAAGCCGAGGGGGACCGGCCGGTTGATGATCTCGTGGTAGAGACGGCCGAGGGTCACCGCGCCTTCTTCCAGGCAAAGACGAGCGCTGGGCTTACGAGAGGAGATACTCCTTTCGCAAAGACCTTGATCCAATTCGCAAAGGCGCTCGATGCTGGTTTTGGTGAGGAGGATCGACTGGTTCTTGTGTGCGGAACCGCTACGAAGCCCTTGCAAGCGCTGGGACGGTTACTCGGTCGCTGCCAGCTCACCTCCCAAGGAAATCCCGACCCAAGGGAAGCCCGAGCGCTAGCCGACTTTCGTGAGATCGTGGGGGCGGTTGTGCCGAACGCCGATCCGGAGCACCTGATGGAGCGAATGGTGATCTGGGAAACGGACCCAAGCAAGGGTGACGCCCGTTTGGCGCTCGAGAGTCGTCTTGAGCCACAAGTGGCAGCCGCCGGTAAAGGAGACCGGGCGGCTAGAGAGCTCGCCAGCACGGTGCGCAAATTGGCGCGAATGAGAGGCGGCCTCGATGCCCTTGGTCTCGTCGGAGAGTTAAGGAGGAGAGAGGTGCCGCTCTCATCCGGCGGCCCACCGTCATCGCCTGTGCGACAAGGCATCGCTCTCTCCAACCATCGTGAGCGAATCCGCCGACAGGGTGAGACGCTCCGCCTTCTCGGCGTTTCCGGTCGCCTTGCCGATATTCCATTCGAGGTAGCCGATGCGCAAATAGAGGTAAAGGTGCCCGAGGATGAAGATTCCCGCTGGGGGCATGACCCAGTACTGGCACTTCGGCGGCGTGGACGCGCCCTCCTGATCGGGCGCCCAGGGGGTGGTAAGAGCACTGCGCTGCGCTCGATCGGCGCGCACTGGGCTGCACGTGCGGATTGGCCGATTCCGATTTCAGTTCATCTGCATCGCCTCGCCGATAGCCAATCCGGTCTAACCGCGGCGTTGCTCGAGGCGGCCACCGATGAACTCGCGGGCAGCGAACGCATCGCCCTGAAGGAAGCGCTGGAGCATGAGCTGGCGCGGGGGCGCTGCCTACTGCTGCTCGACGGGCTAGATGAGGTGAGGCGTGGACGAAAAGCATTTGCTGCCGATCTCTCGGCCTGGTTCAAGAATCTCCACCCCGATGTGGAGATTCTGCTTGCAAGCCGACCAGTCGCTCTTGCCGATGCAGCAACGACGGAACTCCCCTCACTTGAGCTGCTGGAGCCAGAGTCGCCGGAAAAAACCGCGGCGGCGATTCTCCGAGCCGCAGCCACTGACGAGATCGATGAGGAGCAAAGGGAGGCATGGGTTGCCCAGCGCCAAGAGTGGCTGGCAGCGGTTTTCAAGCGTAATCGCGAGCTTTCGACGACTCCGCTAATTGTGGTTCTGTTGGCACTGGCTGCGGTTCGCAGCCAGAACGTCACCAACCTGCCGAGTCGCCGAGCGCAAGTCCTCAAGCAGAGCATCGAAGACGCGCTCCGTGACTGGGAGCTGGAAGCACGTCGCAAGGGAAGGGTCGCAATCGGCCCGCTCACCGGCGAGCGTGCCGCCGCGGCACTTTGCGACAGCTTTTGCTTGCTTGGAGAGAGGGTGGTCGGTGAATCACCGCCGACCCGAATCGAGGTCGAAGCGGAGCTCTCTGCCTGGCTTGCCAGACACTTCGACCTTGCCGCCGGAAACGCAGGTGCGGCAGCCTCCGAGGCGATCACCTTTTGGGAGGAGGCGGGTCTATTCGCGTTCGATCAAAGCCTCGTCGCCAACGTTCGTTCCCTGGCGGAGCTCGGCTCGGCTTGGCGGGCTGCAAAAAGTGGTCCTGATCAGCAGCGGCAATGGGTCACAATGGTCCGAAGTGAAGAGGATCTCTGGCCATGCCTCTCACTCGCCGCTGGCCTTTCGGGAGAAATTGCTGAGCTCTGGGCGGAGGGGCTCGCCACAAGTGGGCGTGCCGCCGAGCTCTCCGCCTTTCTGGGCGCCCACCGGGACGGCGTCACCTTCAC
>DATMBY010000106.1:0-8829 GCA_035558995.1 Solirubrobacterales bacterium | reverse complement strand
GGGAGTGGCGCTACTCGTGCGGCTTGGCGAGGCGCCGGTGGTCTAGCGCCTCCTCGAGCACCGACGGCTCGACGCCCTGCTCCAGGGCGACCTCGCGCAGCGAGCGGCCCGACTCCGCCGCCGCCTTGACGATCTCGGCGGCGCGGTCGTAGCCGATGTGCGGGTTCAGCGCGGTGGCCGTCGCCAAGGTCGCCTCGGCGTGGCGCTCGGTCATCTCCTCGTTCGCTTCCAGCCCGGCGACGCATTTCTCGTTCAGCAGGCGCGAGGCGGAGGCGAGCAGCTTGATCGAGTCGAGCAGGTTGCGGGCGATCAGCGGCACCCTCACGTTGAGCTCGAACTGGCCCTGGCTGCCGGCGACGGTGACCGCAGCATCGTTGCCGATCACCTGGGCGGCGACCTGGATCACGACCTCCGGGATCACCGGGTTGACCTTGCCCGGCATGATCGAGGAGCCCTTCTGCAGCTCCGGCAGGCGCAGCTCGGCGAGGCCGGCGCGGGGGCCCGAGCCCATCAGCGCCAGGTCGTTGGCGATCTTGTTGAGCGAGACGGCGTAGACCTTGAGCGCCCCCGAGAGCTCGACCAGCGCGTCGCGGTTGGCCTGCGCCTCGAAGGGGTCGAGCGGGCCGGAGATCTCGAGGCCGGTGTCGGCGGCGAGGCGCTCGCGCACCTTGGCGGCGAACTCGGGGTGGGTGTTGAGGCCGGTGCCGGTGGCGGTGCCGCCGAGCGGGATCTGGCCGACCCGCCGCAGCGTTCCCTCGACCCGCTGGACGCCGAGCCGGACCTGGGCCGCGTAGCCGCCGAACTCCTGGCCGAGGGTGACCGGAACGGCGTCCATCAGGTGGGTGCGGCCGGCCTTGACGACGTCTGCGAACTGCTGCGCCTTGTCCTGCAGGGCGCCCTCGAGCCCGCCCATCGCCGGCAGCAGGTCATGCGTGACCTCGTCGAGCGCCGCCAGGTGGACGGCGGAGGGGAAGACGTCGTTGGAGGACTGGCCCATGTTGACGTGGTCGTTGGGGTGGGCGCCCTCGCCCGCGAGGTTGGCGATCACCTCGTTGGCGTTCATGTTCGAGGAGGTGCCGGAGCCGGTCTGGAAGACGTCGACGGGGAACTGGTCGTCGTGATCGCCCTCCGCGATCGACCTGCCGGCCGCGGCGATCCGCTCCGCCAGGTCGCCGTCGAGCTGCCCGAGGGCGCCGTTGGCCTCGGCCGCCGCGCCCTTGATCCGGCCCAGCCAGCGAACCACCGGCACCGGGACGCGCTGGCCGGAAACAGGGAAGTTGTCTACGGCTTTGGTGGTCTCGCCACCCCAGAGCTGCTCAGTCACAGTCAATTCGAAGCCCTCCGTCGAAGATCTTGGGGAATTTGGAGCGTATTGACCCGCGCCTTTCGGCGGCAGGCATCTTCAGGGCGTCAGGCGGATCGTGTTGCCGCCGGAAAAGGCCCCGCTGCGAGCCTGGGAGCTACCCCAGGCACCGGGTCGCCCGCTCTTCACAGGCCGTCCTCCCGGATCGAAGCAGCCGGCGCCGAGCGGCCCGCTCGTGTCGCTGATCCCGCCGACCGATCCCCAGGCTCCGCAATAGCCGGCCCACCCCTGGTCCCAGAGGAAGCGCAGCCGCCTCCACGTGTACCAGCGCGGGCCGTCCGCGTCGACCTTGTCGTAGAAGTCGCGGATGCCGGGGGGCGCCGGGTAGCTGGCGTGGCTGCCGCGGGCAGCCAGAACCTGCATCCTCGTCTCCCCGTCTATCGACAGCTTCGGGACCCGCTCCCAGGCGAGAGTGTCCTTGCTCCGCCCGTGTCGCGCGTAGAAGACTTCAACGGGCTGCCAGGCGTCGCCGCTCACCGGTCGCAGTCGGACGCTGACGTCCTCCCAGTCGCCCTCGTGGTTCTGCGGCCCGAAGCCGTCGTTGTACGGATAGAGGAACCAGTAGGTGACAAAGGCGTAGCCGTTGGGCTGGTCGCCGGAGTAGAGGAGCCCGTCGTCGTAGTAGGCCGGCGCCGCGGTTCGGTACTGGTTGCTGCCACCCCCCAGGTCGGGCAGACCGGTGCGATCGTCGTTCGCGACGTCGAGGTACCAGCCGTCGGTGTGCCTGAGTTGGGGAGCCCGTCCGGGTTGCCAGGGGCGAGTCAGATCGCGGGTCGTGAAGGCGTTCTCCGGCCCGGGGAGGAGCCGGCAGCCGGAGCCCTTCGAGGAGCGGAGCCGCCCGACGAAACCTCCCTGACCCAGGGACGCGATCTCCTCGTCGCTCCAGCGGTTGATCTGACCGGCGACGATTCGGTGGTGCTGGTAGTCCGGCGGGCAGCCCTGGTCATGGCCGAAGGCGAGGCCGGAGTGGTCGAGGAACTCCTTGCCGCTGGTCGGGTGGGTTCTCTCCTTGTCGTGGAAGATCACCACCGGCGCCAGCTCTTCGACCGACTCCTGGGTGAAGAAGCTGGCATGCGCTGGGGGGATCGTCGCGAGGGAAAGGCAGGCGAGGCAGAGAAGCAGGAGGCCGACACGCAGCTGATGGCTTCGGAAAATCACCACGTACCCAAACTACCACCCCGAAAAGCGCTCTCTGCGGTGCGAACCTCAGCCTGCGGAGCGAGCGACCTCGAAGCCTTCCCGGTAGGCCTCGAGGAAAACGGGTGGGAGCGGCTGATTGCCGGGGGCGAAGCGGGCGGCAACCACGAGGCGGCGGAGGAGGTCGGTATGGATCCCTTCGCTCTCCTCGGTGCCGCGCTTGACGGCGCCGAGCAGGTAGCCGAGCTGGAGGGCGGCGCTGCTGCCGGGGTCCTCCCGCGCTTCGGCGTTGAGCTTCGTCGCGGTCTCGATCATCGCTTCGCCGACCCGGCTGAGGTCGCCGCCGCTTTGGTTGCGGGTCAGGCATTCGCTGATCAGCGTCTCGTCTTCGAGCAGGACTTCGTCGGGCGCCGCCTTCAGCGCCCGTCCGTAGGCAGCGGCGCCTTCGAGGCAGGCGACGGGCGTCGAGTCGTCGGAGCTGCCGCAGCCGGCGAGCAGCACGATGAGGGCGGTCAGCAGGGCGGCGGCGAGGCGCATCGCCGCATCCTATGGACCGGCCTGCTTCGACTCAGTCGCCGGCGAGGCGGGCGGAGACGCCGCCGGTGGTGACCTGCGAGATGCCGCCGGGAGGTCCGGCCGGGGCGCGGGGCGCCGAGCGCGGTTTCCTGGGAGCGGGCTTCTTCGGCGCCGTGACCGGCTTGACGCCGGAGAAGTTGACCGCCATCACTTCGACCCATTCGGCGAGCTGGAACATCGGCGCGCTGGCGTGGTTCCAGGAGAGGTGGAGGTGGTTGCCGCAGCCGTGGCCGGCGTCGCCGTCGTAGCCGACCCAGCGGAAGGGCGGCCGCGGCTGTTCGGAGACGGGCTCGGCCCATTCGGCGAGGCGGGTGATCCCGGTCCACCTGGCGTCGCAGGTGGAGCTGGGGTTGGCGGGGACGATGTCGACGGCGAGGCCGTTGTAGTGGTCGGAGTTCCTGACGTGGCAGCCGTTGCAGCCGACGTGTTCGCCGTTCGGCAGCGGGCCGGAGTAGCCGTCGGTGATGTAGATCGGGTAGCGCTTGGCGATCCAGCGCAGGTTGGGGACGATCCGCTGGTCGACCATGTCGCCTTCGGCGTGGGGGATCGAGGCGGGGATCGGGACGATCTGGCCGGGGGTGTAGACGATCCTGGTCGGGAGCGGCGCCGCTTCCGCGTAGGCGCAGATCGCCAGCAGCGGCGCCAGCGAGGCGGCGAAGACGGCGAGGATCCGGGTCCAGGGGTGGGCGCGGAAGCGGTGGCTCACCCCAGCCTTATCGGCCCTACGACGTCCGGGCCTTGAATCCTGCTCAGGAATCCTCACCGGCATGAGGTAGTTGCAACCCGGCCGGATAGGGTTCGATTCGTGCCGACGGTCCGCGAAGCCGCCTTCGACCTCTTCCGCGCCCACGGGATGACGACGATGTTCGGCAACCCGGGCTCGACCGAGCTGCCGATGCTGGCCGACTACCCGGCCGACTTCCGCTACGTGCTGGGCCTGCAGGAGGCGGTCGTGGTCGGGATGGCCGACGGCTACGCCCAGGCCTCGGGCAGGACGACCGTCGTCAATCTCCACACCGCGCCCGGGGTCGGTAACGCGATGGGGGCGATCTTCAACGCCCAGGCCAACCACTCGCCGCTCCTGATCACCGCCGGCCAGCAGGCGCGGGCGCAGATCACCCTGCAGGCGAACCTGACCAACCGCGACGCGACGCGGATGCCGCACCCGCTGGTCAAGTGGAGCTACGAACCGCCGCGGGCCGAGGACGTGCCGCTGGCGCTGGCGCACGGCGCGCACCTGGCCGGGCTGGCACCGCGCGGGCCGGTCTTCGTCTCGCTGCCGATGGACGACTGGTACGCCGAGGTCGACGAGGCCGACGCCGCCGCGGCGATCGCCCGCACGGTCGACGGCCGCGCCACGGCGAATCCCGAGGCGGTCCGCGCCCTCGCCGAGCGCCTCGACCAGGCATCGAACCCGGTCCTCGTCGCCGGCCCGGACATCGACACCGCCGGCGCCTGGGACACCGCCGTCGCCCTCGCCGAGCGGCAGCGCCTGCCGGTCTGGGCCTCGCCCGCCACCGGCGGCGTCCGCCTCGGCTTCCCCGAGAGCCACCCGAACTTCCGCGGGGTGCTGCCGCCGGCGATCGGCCCGGTCGGGCAGACGCTCGACGGCCACGACCTGATCCTCGTCGCCGGCAGCTCGGTCTTCCCCTACTACCCGCACATCCCGGGGCCGCTGCTGCCCGAGGGGGCGGAGCTGGTGGCGATCACCAGCGACCACGACGAGGCGGTGCGGGCGCCGATGGGCGAGGCGATCGTCGCCGACGTCGGCCTCACCCTCGCGGCGCTGCTGGAGGCGGTGCCGGAGTCCTCCCGGCCGGCGCCGGAGCCGAACCCGGGGCCGGCGGAAATCCCGCCCGAGGACCCGCTCAACGCCTCGACCGTCCACAGCGCCCTGGCCGAGGTCATGCCCGAGGACGCGATCGTCGTCCTCGAGTCCCCCTCCAGCACCCTGGCGCTGCGCAACCAGCTGCGGATCTCGCGTCCCGGCAGCTACTACTTCAGCGCCGGCGGCGGCCTCGGCTTCGGCCTCGCCGCCTCGGTCGGGGTGCAGCTGGCCCAGCCCGACCGCCCGGTCGTCTGCGTGCTCGGCGAGGGCTCGGCCCAGTACGCGATCACCGCCTTCTGGAGCGCCGTCGCCTACAAGGCGCCGGTCACCTTCCTCGTCCTCCAGAACCAGGAGTACGCGATCCTCAAGTGGTTCGCCGAAGTCGAGCAGGTGAACCAGGCGCCCGGCCTCGACCTGCCGAAGCTCGACGTCGCCGCCGTCGCCGAGGGCTACGGGGTGAAGGCCCGGCGGGCGAAGAGCCGCGACGAGGTCGCGGGCGCGCTCGGCAGCGCGCTTGCCTCCTCGGCGCCGGAGCTGGTCGAAGTCCCGGTGGCGCCGGGAATGTCCCTCTTCTAGGAGTCGTGGTTCCTTTGTCGGTCATAGGACGACTAAGGAACCACAGGTCCCCGGTCCCGCCGCCGCCGAGCCAGCCGGTCCCCGATCGGGCGCCGGACGCGCTCGCGGGAGGTGTCGAGGCGGGGCTGCGGCGCGACCTCGAGGGGCTGCTCGGCGCCGACCGCGTCCTCCACCGGGTCAGCGACCTCGTCGCCTACGCCTCCGACGCCAGCCCCTACCGGCGCTTCCCGCGGGCGGTGGTGGAGGCGCGCGACGCAGGGGACGTCGCCAAGGTCCTGGGCTTCGGGCGCGAGCGGGGGATCCCGGTCACCTTCCGCGCCGGCGGCACCAGCCTCAACGGCCAGGGTCAGAGCGACGGCATCCTCGTCGACGTCCGCAAGCACTGGGGCGGGGTGCGGGTCGAGGACGACGGCGTTCGCGCGCGGGTGAAGCCGGGGACGATCCTCGGCCACGCCAACCGCGTCCTCGCCCCGCACGGGCGCAAGCTCGGCCCCGACCCGGCCAGCACCGACGTCTGCACCGTCGGCGGCGTCGTCGCCAACAACTCCGGCGGGATGCGCTGCGGCGTCACCAAGGACTCCTACTCGACGGTGCGGGAACTGACCTTCGTCCTGCCTTCGGGAACGGTGATCGACACCGGCGCGCCCGGCGCCGCCGATCGCTTCGCCGCCGCCGAGCCGGAGCTGGTCGCCGGCCTTGAGGCGATCCGCGACGAGATCCGCGCCGACCCCGAGCTGGCCGAGCGGATCCGCCGCAAGTTCGAGATCAAGAACACGACCGGCTACCGCCTCTGCGCCTTCCTCGACGCCGAGGAGCCGCTGGAGATCTTCCGCCGCCTGCTGGTCGGCTCGGAGGGGACGCTGGCCTTCATCGCCGAGGTCGTCTTCGAGACCGTGCCGCAGCCGCCGGTGACGACCACCGCCTGGGTCCACTTCCCCGGCATCGACGAGGCCGTCGCGCCGGTCCAGGACCTGGTCGCCTGCGGCGCCACCGCGGTCGAGCTGATGGTCGCCCCGGCGCTGATCACCGCCGCCTGGAACATGGTCGGGGCGCCGCAGGAGTGGAAAGAGCTGCCCCCCGAGTCCGCCGTCCTGCTGGTCGAGTTCGGCGGCGTCGACGAGGGCGACCTCGCCGCGCAGGTCCTCCGCGCCGAGGCGATCCTGCGCTCGCACGAGACGATCCGGCCGCTCGAGTTCACCCGCGAGCCGGAGGCGATCGAGCTCGCCTGGCGGGTGCGCGAGGGGCTGCACGGGCTGATCGGCCGGGTGCGGCCGGAGGGGACGGCGCTGATCGTCGAGGACGTCTGCGTGCCCCCGGCGCGGATCGCCGAAGGCGCGAAGGACCTGCAGGCGCTGCTCGGCGAGCACGGCTTCCTCCCCGGCGTCGCCGGCCACGCCTCGGCCGGGAACCTGCACTTCATGCTGACGCCCGACTTCGCCAAGCAGGAGGACCTCGAGCGCTACGAGGCCTTCATGGGCGGCCTGGTCGAGCTGATCGTCGGCAAGTACGACGGCTCGCTCAAGGCCGAGCACGGGACCGGGGTGAACATGGCGCCCTACGTCGAACGCGAGTGGGGCGCGAAGGCGACCGAGCTGATGTGGCGGCTGAAGCGGCTGGCGGACCCCGATGGCGTGCTCTCGCCGGACGTGCTGCTCAGCCGCAACCCAGGCGTCCACCTGCGGGACCTGAAAACGACGCCGGCGATCGAGGACTGGGGCGGGGCGACCACCTGCGTGGAGTGCGGCTTCTGCGAGCCCGTCTGCCCCAGCCGCAACCTGACGACGACGCCGCGCCAGCGGATCGTCCTGCGCCGGGAGATGGCCCGCCAGCCCGAGGGCTCGCCGGTCCAGCGGGCGCTGCTGGCCGAGTACGACTACGACGCGATCGAGACCTGCGCGACCGACGGCTCCTGCCAGATCGCCTGCCCGCTGGGGATCGACACGGGGAAGATGGTCAAGGAGCTGCGGGTGGCGCAGCACGGCGAGCGGGCGGAACGGGCGGCGCTGGGGGGGGCGAAGCGGTGGGGGGCGGTCGAGAAGGTGTCGAGAGTCGCTCTCAAGGTGGGCGGGCCGCTGGCGCGGAGGACGAGGCGGGGCAAGGGACTTCCAGGACCAGCCGCTGGGGGAGGGGTGGGTGACCCTTTCCCGGCAACAGCGGGGAGGGCCGAGAAAGGGTCACCCACCCCTCCATCCGAGGCCGCAGCGGTGTACGTCCCCTCCTGCACCAACCGTATTTTCGGCCCCTCTCGCGAGACCGCAAAAAAGCATCCTCAAGATGGAATCTTGCGGTCTCGCGGAGTGGTCGAGGCGTTGGTGGAGGTTTCGGAGCGAGGCGGCGCGCCGGTCTGGGTTCCCGAGGACGTGGCGGGGAGCTGCTGTGGGTTGCCGTGGAGCTCGAAAGGGTTCGCGGCGGCGCATGCGCACAAGGCGAATGAGATGGTGGAGCGGTTGTGGGGATGGAGTGGAGAGGGGGCGTTGCCGGTGGTGATCGATGCGGCGTCCTGCACGGGGGCGGTCGCGGATCCGGCTGAGGGTGTGCTGACCGAGGAGAACGCGGAGCGGCTCGGGAAGATCGAGATCGTCGACTCGGTTGCCTGGGCGCTGCGGCTGCTGCCGAAGCTGGAGATCGAGGGGAAGGTCGCCTCCGCCACCGTCCACCCGACCTGCGCGACGCGCCGCCTCGGCCTCGCGCACCCCCTCCGCACGCTTAGCTCCGCCCTCGCCGACGACGTCTTCATCGCCCCTTCCGCCACCTGCTGCGCCTTCGCCGGCGACCGCGGCATCACCCACCCGGAGCTGACCGCCTCCGCCACCCGCCCCCAGGCCGAAGAGCTCGCCGGCCGCGAGTTCGATGCTTACCTATCGAGCAACAGGACCTGTGAGATCGCGATGACCCGCGCCACCGGCCAGCCCTACGAGTCGGTGGTCTCCCTGCTGGAGCGTGCTACTCGGTCCGCGATTTGATCGCGTCGACGGTTTCGGCGTCGATGTCACGGACCAGGGCGGCGAATTTCGGTTCGGTCTCCATCCGCTTGTCGAGCAGCGGGTTGACGATTCCGCGCAGCGCCGAGACGTAGCGCCACCACTTGGGGACGAAGATCCGCGGCGCTCGTTCCTCGATCCCCCGCACCAGGCCGGCGCCCGCCTCTTCGGGCGTGATCCGTTTCAGCAGCCACTCCGGGCTCAGCTCGCGGACCCGCGGCGAGGTCTCCTGGGAGAAGGCGTCCTGGACCAGTTTCGTGTCGACCCAGCCGAAGTAGGCGACGCTGGCGCTGGCGCCGTGGGGGCGCAGCTCGGCCCGCAGCGCCCGCCCGAGCGACTCGACCCCGGCCTTGGCGACCGCGTAGGGG
>DATMBY010000105.1:0-3716 GCA_035558995.1 Solirubrobacterales bacterium | reverse complement strand
CTGCCACCCCGGCAGCCCCTGCGACCAGTTGAAGATCCTCCTTTGCAGCAAGGCGTCCTGGTCGTTCATCGACCAGGAAGCTTCTCAGAACTCGCCGCTCTGCTCTGGCGGTGCCGCCTCGAAGAGACGAGGTGGAGGCCTATGGACCAAGTGCAGCACGGTGCTACACTGATCTCCCATGCCGACTACCAGGCCACGCCACACCATCACCGAGACTCCACCGGTTCAGGCAGCGCTCGACGAGCTGCGCCGCGAGCTGGGGGAGGACCCCATCGAACTTCCGGATCTCGTAATCCGTGGTGCCCGGGACCGGCTGCGTGAGGTGCGCGCTCAGCAGAGCGACAATCGACGCCGCCTCGATGGACTGCTGGAGGCGATGGAGACGGGCGCGGTGAAGCTCGATCCCGCTCTTGCCGAGGAGGCCCGTAGCGCCTGGTCGTCGTGAACATGGTCGATCCCTTGCGGCCGGGCTTGCTGCTGCTCGACAACTCCGCCTTCTCGCGCCTGCAGCAAAGCAGCCTCCCACCCGAGCGCGCCGAGGAGGTTCGACTGGCCATGCGCGAACGGCGCCTGCTCGTCTGCTTGCCGTTTCTGCTCGAGGCAGGCTATTCCGCCCGCAACCACCGGGAGCACGTCACCCTTCTCGACGGCCTCCGCGCCCTTCCCGCAGCGGGCCTCGTCCCCGACTCGGAATCCCGTGCTCTCGCCGCGCAACGCCAGCTCGCAGCGCTTGGGCACCACCGCATGCCGCCGCCCGACTTGATCCTCGCCGCCCTCGCCGAGGCGGCCGGCGCCGGCGTCCTCCACTACGACCGTGACTTCGACCTGATCGCCGAGCACACCGACCTGCGCCTCGAGAGCGTCTGGCTGGCGCCGCCTGGCAGCCTCTAAATCTGCTGAAAGGACGTTCACGAGGCCAGCGCGTGGCATCCTTCGGCCGATGTGGGTGCAGCGCCCGATCCGGCTGGCGGCCCGGCCGCGCGGCTTCCACCTCGTCACCGGCGAGGTCACGGAGGCCCTGCCGGAGCTGGGCGAGGTCGGGGTCGGCCTGCTCCACCTGCTGATCCAGCACACCTCGGCCTCGCTGGCCCTGAACGAGAACGCCTCCGCCGACGTCCGCCGCGACTTCGAGAGCTGGTTCGACCGCGCCGTCCCGGAAGACGCCCCCTACTGGACCCACACGCTCGAGGGAGCCGACGACATGCCCGCCCACATCAAGGCGGCGCTGCTCTGCCCCTCGCTGACGCTGCCGATCGCCGACGGCCGCCTCGCGCTCGGGACCTGGCAGGGGATCTACCTCTGCGAGCACCGCGACCACGGCGGCTCGCGGACCCTGATCGCGACCTGCTGGGGGGAGAAGAAGGGCTAGGCGCCAGCTAGGCGGCGAGGCGCCGGTGCTCGCGGCGGCGCAGCTGGATCACCTGGCCGCCCTCGATCTCGACCGGCTCGAACTCGGCGACGGAGAGGATCACGTAGCTGTAGCCGCAGGCGCAGGCCTCGCGATCGACGCCGTCGAGGTCCTCGACCAGGACGTCGGACTCCTCGGCGCAGCTGGAACAGACAACGGTCACTTGCAACATGTCCCGATGGTTGCGCGGCCGCCGGACGGAGCGGCCGAACCTGCATGACGGCTTGCAGCGGGTACCGCCTAGGTGCCGGGAGGACTAGCCGAAGGTGAAGGCGTAGCCCATCGCCCCGGGCTGCGGCTGCAGGCGGAGGACGTGGTGGCCGACCGCGGGCAGGTCGACGAGGTCGTAGAGGCGCTGGGAGCGAACGGTGACGGCGCCGCCGTGGACGTCGGCCCCGGCGGCGGCGCCGATCGGCTTGCCGTCCAGGAGGACCTTCACACGGCGCGGCTTGCCGTCGCTCGTGCCGAGGACCAGGTAGACGCGGCGGGCGCCGAAGTTCAGTTCGAGCGAGCCGCCGGCCGCGGTCGCCGACTCCGGCTCGATCCGCCAGCGGCCGCGGTAGGCGAGGCGGTCGGGCGGGACCTCGGCGGGGGCGCTGAACTCGTGCAGGCCCGGCGTCAGCAGGCCGTTGACGAAGCCGTTGGCGCGGGCCGAGCCGAGGTAGCTCTCCGGCGTCGTCACCCCGGCCGCGGGATGGAGGCCGTGGCCGCCGGCCGTAGAGCTGCCGACTTCCTCGCCGGCTTCGGCCAGCAGGGCCCGGATCACCTTCTCTTTCTCCCCGTATTCGCCCTCGCCGAAGTGGACGTAGCGGACGCGGCCGCGGGCGTCGATGAAGTACTCCGCAGGCCAGTACTGGTTGGCGTAGGCGTTCCAGGTCTGCTGTTCGTTGTCCTGGGCGACGGGATAGCGGATGTCGTTGCGCTCGATCGCGTCTTCGACGTTGGCGGCGTCGCGCTCGAACGGGAACTCGGGGGTGTGGACGCCGACGATCGTCAGCCCGTCCTCGCGGTAGCGGGCGTCCCAGGCCTTCAGATAGGGGAAGGTGCGGATGCAGTTGATGCAGGTGTAGGTCCAGAAGTCGACGAGGACGACGCGGCCGCGCAGCCCGCGCAGGGTCAACGGCCGGTCGCCAGGGGTGTTGAACCAGCGCTCGTTGCCGACGAATTCGGGAGCGCGGCCGAGGACCGGGAGGTCGAGCGCTTCGTCGGCGCCCTCGGGGGGAACGCCGGCGGCGGCGAACTTCACTCCGTGGCCGGCTCCCCGCAGTTCGGCCAGCGCCTCCTGGGCGGAGGCGCTTTCCTCGAGCTTGCTGCTGGGGTCGACGAGGAAGCTCGGCAGGTCGCTGGCGATCGCGTTCTGGAAGCGGAGGTCGTAGTTGCCGAGCATCGCCAGCCCGACGACGACCATCACCGCGCCCATCGCCACCTGCAGGGCGGGCCCGCGCCTGACCAGCGGCGCGATCGCCCGCCGGCCGCCGAGCATCAGCACGTAGAGGACGACGGCCGAGCCGATCCCGTAGCTGAGCGCGACCGCGAGGCGGCCGGTGTCGAAGGACTGCGAGGCGGAGACGGTGATGACGCCGGCGAGGATCGGCCCGGCGCAGGGGGCGTAGACGAAGCCGAGACTGAGGCCGACGAGGATCCCCGACCAGAAGCCCTCGGCGCCGGTCGGCGGGCCGCCGCCCCCGCTGACGATGCCGCTGATCCAGCCCTCGAGCCGGGCCGCCAGCGGCGGCGCCATCAGGGTCAGGCCGAAGCCGATCAGCACCGCGATCGCCAGCTTGCGCAGCAGGTCGTCCGGCAACCCCAGGGCGGAGATCACGTAGACGAGGGCAACGGTGGCGAAGGTGAAGGAGACCGCGAGCCCGACCACGATCCCCAGCGGCCGCCCCCGCCCCCCGGTCGCGCCGGCCGAGAGCGCCACCGGCAGCACCGGCAGCACGCAGGGCGAAAGCGCCGTCGCCGCACCGGCGAGGAACCCGAAGAGGACCAGCAATGCCATCGGGGGGAACGCTAGATGAGGAAGCTGCCCGGCAACTAAAGCCGGGCGGGATGTCGATATGTGCCCGGGGTCTACGCCGGGCTGGCGCTCAGCTCGCGGTCGATCTCCAGCAGGTAGGGCGCGACCGAGCCCTCGTAGTCGGCTTTGCGCTCGGCGGGGAGGTCCTTCCAGCCGGTCACGGACCCGCGGCAGTTGCCGGCCCCGCAGAGGCATCCGCCCGGGAAGTGCTCGATCGAGTAGTTGCGCATCGCGTAGTCGAAGGTGATCTCCTCTCCGGCGGAGATCGGAGCCCGGGCGATGAAGTCG
>DATMBY010000104.1:0-9338 GCA_035558995.1 Solirubrobacterales bacterium | reverse complement strand
AGGCCCCAATTGCGGGGCCTTTCTCAATAGCGGGGGCGGGATTCGAACCCGCGACCTTCGGGTTATGAGCCCGACGAGCTACCTGGCTGCTCCACCCCGCGGCGGACTGGTGATGGTAGCAATGTGGCGGGGATGACGGGGGGTCTCGGGAGGGCCGGGGGCGGATTGCGCAGAGGTCTTCGGGCGAGCAGGTGTCTCTAGAGTTGCCTGATGGCCGATCGGGGACAGCGGGTCGCGGTGATCGACGTGGGGACGAACTCGACGCGGTTGCTGGTCGCCGACGTGGACGGGGGCGTGGCGCCGCTGGAGCGGCGGAGCACGGTGACGCGGCTGGGCCGCGGGGTCGATCTTTCGGGACGACTGGCGAGCGAGGCGATCGAGGACGTCTGCGCGGCGATCGACGGCTACGTCGGGATCCTGCAGGAGTTGGGGGCCGAGACGGTCGAGGTGATCGCCACCAGCGCCGTGCGCGACGCCGACAACGGGAGCGCCTTCGTCGCCGAGCTGCGGGAGCGGTTCGCGCTCTCGGCCCGGGTCCTCGCCGGCGAGGAGGAGGCGCGGCTCACCTACCTCGGCGCCACCTCGGAGGCGCTGCCGAGCGAGCCGACGCTGGTGGTCGACATAGGCGGCGGCTCGACCGAGCTGATCGTCGGCAGCGGCAGCGATATCTCCTTCCACGACTCCCTCCAGGCCGGGGTCGTCCGCCACAGCGAGCGCCACATCAACAGCGACCCGCCCACCGCCGGCGAGCTCGAAGCCCTCGCCTCCGACGTCCGCGGCTTGATCGCCGACTCGGTCGGAGCCGGAGTGGACGCCCGCCAGGGGATCGCCGTCGCCGGCACCCCCACCTCGCTCGCCGCCGTGGCGATGGAGCTCGAGCCCTACGACCCGACACGGGTCCACGGCCATGTCCTCGACCTGCGCTCGATCCAGGTGATCCTCTCGCGCCTCGCCTCCCTCCCCCTCGCCGAGCGGGTCGAGGTCCCCGGCCTCCACCCCGACCGGGCGCCGACGATCGTCGCCGGCGTCGTCATCCTGATCGAGACGATGCGCGCCTTCGACCTCGAGCGGATCACCGTCTCCGAGCACGACATCCTCTACGGCACCGCCCTCGCCGCCGCTCAAAAACCGTCTACGTACTAACTGGACACCGTGTCTTGTCCGGAAAGGACAGAACGGTCAGCGATGGTTAGGAAGTACGAGAACTAGGTATCCCCCGCTCCCCTATACTCGGTAACTCGTCCAGGCCGCTGGTAGAAGTGAAGTACTGGCGGGTACATACTGGATGAACCGGGGACGAAGTGGGGCGCACGCCTCGCCTTGCCCTCGGGATACAGGGCTTGGGCGATTGCCGCATCATGGCGCCTCCCGCCGTCTGGGCCCACCTAATAAAGGCCCCTTGAAGACGTACCCCTGCCCGTCCTGAGGGGCCACCTGAATCGGCCGTCAGAGATGACGGCCGATTCTTTTTCCGGCTCCCTAAGCCAGATTCGACTTGCGGGGGTAGGCGACCTCGGGGTCCGTGAGGACGTTGACCAGGGTCGGCCGGCCGGAGGCGAAGGCGCGCTCCAGCGCCGGCTTCAGCTCCCCCGGCTCGCGGACCAGGATGCCATCGCAGCCGAGGCTTTCGACCAGCTCGTCGTAGCGGGTCTCCGGCCGCAGCTCGGCTGCCACCGAGTAGCCGTAGAGGAACTTCATCGGGTGGTGCTCGAGCCCCCAGATGCCGTTGTTGCCCATCACCCCGACGACGTCCAAACCGTGACGCGACATCGTGTCGAACTCCATGCCGGCGAAACCGAAGGCGCCGTCGCCCAGGAGCAGGCAGACCTGGCGGTCGGGATGGGCGACCTTGGCGCCGATCGCCTGCCCCGGCCCGGCCCCCAGGCAGCCGAACGGCCCCGGGTCCATCCAGCAGCCCGGCTCGAAGGTTTCGATGAAGCGGCCGGCGTAGGAGACGAAGTCGCCACCGTCGCCGACGACGATCGCGTCGCGGTCGAGGACTTCGTTCAGCTCGCGGTAGACCCGGACCGGGTGCAGCGGCGAGCGCCCGTCGTCGAGCTCGGCCCGCTCGGCCGCCCGCTTCTCCGCCTCGACCGCGCGCACCTGCTCGAGCCAGGCGCCCGTCCGCGGCCCCTCGACTCCCGCCGCCTCGCGCAGCGCCGCCAGGGTCGCGCGCATGTCGCCAACCAGGTCGACCTCCGGCGTCCGGTTCTTCGGCAGCTGGTTGGGGACGACGTCGAGGCGGACGATCTTCGTCTCCTCGCCGAAGCTGCCGCCGAAGCCGAGCCGGAAGTCCATCGGCACCCCGACCACGAGCGCCACGTCGGCGCCCTGCAGCCCCGTCCCACGAGCCCGGCTGAAGGCGAGGTCATGGTCGGCGGGCAGGCAGCCGCGCCCGAGCCCGTTGAGGAAGACGGGGATCCCCAGCGCTTCGGCCAGCGCCCGCAGCTCCTCCTCGGCGCGGCCCCAGTAGAGGCCGGTGCCGGCCATGATCGCCGGCCGCTCCGCCGCGGCCAGCAGGGCGGCGGCCTCCTCGACGCCGGCGGCCGGTTCGGCCTGCTCGATCTCCAGCGGCAGCGGGATCTCGACCTCGGCCTCGGTGAAGACGACGTCGAGCGGATAATCGACGAAGGTGGGGCCGCTCGGGACCGCCGCCGCCAGGTCGAGTGCCGCCGCGGTCACCGGTCCGATCCGGGCGGGGTCCTTGACCGTCTCGGCCTTCTTGACCAGCGGCGAGACGAACGGCAGGTGGTCGATCTCCTGCAGTGAGCCCGAGCCCCAGCGCAGCTCCGGGGCGCGCCCGCCGAGCACGCAGATCGGCGAGCCGTTGGCCTGGGCGCCGGCGATCGCGCTGAGGCCGTTGGTCACCCCCGGCCCGGCGGTCAGCGCCGCCACCCCGACCGCGCGGGTCGCCTTCGCGATCCCCTCGGCGGCGAAGGCGGCGGTCTGCTCGTGACGGACGTCGACGAGGGAGATCCCCTCCTCCTTGCAGCCGTCGTAGATCGAGAACAGGTGCCCGCCCGAGAGCGTGAAGAGGTGCTCGACCCCCCGCGACTTCAAAGCCTTGGCCGCCAGCCTGCCGCCGTGCTCAGCCATGCCCGCAGCCTATTGGCTGGCCGCCCGTCCCGGGTTACCATCGCCTGGCCCGGGTGGCGAAACTGGCAAAAGCAGCGGCCTTAAAAGCCGCCGCCCCCTCGGGGGCTTGCGGGTTCGAGTCCCGCCCCGGGCATTCTCCCGACCCCCTGCACCTGCTTTACCTGCAATTTCCGGGTTTCCCCGCTTCCTAAACGGGCAGTAAAAACTTTGCGGGAGCGCAACTTCTCCCCTGTTACCGTGTCCTTAGTCCCTGGAACCGTCCTTCCACAGGGAGAGCTCTTGGAGGCATCAGCCCTTACTCACGCCAGTCGCCGCGGGCTTCTCGCCCGCCGTTCGCCGCTGCTCAAGCTGCAGGGCGACGAGAAGCTGATCGCGATGGCGCGGGCCGGCAACCCCGGCGCCTTCGAGACGATCGTCGACCGCTACCAGGGCCGCCTGCTCGGCTTCTGCCGCCAGATGCTGGGCTCGACCGAGGACGCCGAAGATGTCCTGCAGGAGGTCTTCGTCAACGCGTACCGGGCGATGCTCGCCGACGAGCGCGAGATCAACCTCCGCCCCTGGCTCTACCGGATCGCCCGCAACCGCTGCCTCAACTACCTGCGCAAGCCGAAGGCCGACGCCCAGGAATCGATGGACATGGTCCCCGAGGTCGACGCCGCCTCGACCGCCGAGCGCGTCCACAACCGCGAGGAGTTCCGCCAGATCCTCAGCGACGTCAACAAGCTTCCCGAGACCCAGCGCTCGGCCCTGCTGCTGCGCGAGATGGACGCCCTCTCCTACGAGGAAATCGCCGCCGCGATGGACACCACCGTGCCCTCGGTGAAGTCGCTGCTGGTGCGGGCTCGGATCTCGCTGACCGAGGCCAGCCAGGCGCGCCTGCTGACCTGCGGCGAGGTCCGGATCGAGCTCTCCGAAGCGGCCGAGGGCCTGCGCAAGGCCTCCCCCCCGGTCCGCCGCCACGTCCGCGAGTGCGACGAATGCGCCGACTTCCGCTCCCAGCTCCGCTCCAACGAGAAGGCGCTGGCGGCGCTCTTCCCGGTCGGGCCATTGATCGCCTTCAAGGGCTTCGTCCTCTCCAAGCTCGGCCTCGGCGGGGCCGGCGGCGCGGGTGCCGGCGCGACCGGCGCCGGGACCGCCACCGCGGGCGCCGGAGCCGTCGGCGGCGCCGCGGCCGCGTTCGGCGGCGGCTCGGCCGCCGGAGGGCTCGGCGCGCTCGGCGGCGCGCTGGGGACCAAGGCCGTCGCCGGAGTCGTCACCGCCGCCGTCCTCACCGCCGGCGCGGTCGAGGTGAAGCAGACGACCGGCACCCCGGTCGACCAGAGCCGGGACAACACCCCCGCCCTGGTCCAGGGGACCGAAACCGCCACCCTCCCCGCCTCCGAAGGCGCGCCCGCGATCGCCGCCCACACCGAGGCGCCCGCCGTCGAGCCGGTCGAAGAAGCGCCCCCGGTCCCGGCCCCGGCGCCCGTAGCCGAAGAAGAAACCGCCGTCCCCGATCCCGCCCCCACCGCGACCGAGGACGAAGAAGCCGCAGGCGAGTCCGCCGCGAGCGACGAAGTCACGGTCGGCGACGAGGACGCGGCGATCACCGGCGCCAAGCCTTCCGAAGAAGTCGCCGGAGCCCACGGCGGCAGCGGCACCGTCGTCGTCACCACCAGCCCGCCGCCGAGCGAAGCGACGCCTCCGCCCCCGCCGCCCAGCGAACCGAGCAGCCCGCCGCCCAGCAGCCCGCTGCCGCCGGTGGTCGTCGAAGTCACGATCCCGGTACCCCCGCCGGCATCGGCGCCGCCGGCGCCCGAAGCGGCGCCGACCCCCAAGCCGTAGCGCCGCTCAGGCGCTGTGGGTCTGACCCGGCTCGAGCACCACGACCTGGGACGAGGTCTGGGACTCGACGTCTGACTTGAAGGCTTCGACGTCGATCTCGATCGCGGGGAAGGTGTTGTAGTGGATCGGGATCACGGTGCCGGCGCCGACGAACTCGCAGGCGACGACGCCGTCGTGGCGATCCATCGTGTAGTGGCCGCCGATCGGCAGCAGGGCGACGTCGATCGGGTTGCGTTCGGCGATCAGCTTCATGTCGCTGAACAGGCAGGTGTCGCCGGCGTGGTAGACGGTCACCCCGCCGATATTTATGAGGAGCCCCGCCGCGGTCCCGATCGCGGTCCCGTGCTCGGCGCTGAACAGCGCCTCTTCGTGGCCCGGCAGGGTGCTGGTGTGCCAGGCGGGGACGAGCTTGATCCAGCCCCAGTCGAACTCCACCGTGCCGCCGAGGTTGGGGTCGCTGAGGGCCTCGACGCCGCGGGCTTTAAGCCATTCCGCCAGCTCGACGATGGCGACGCAGTGGGCGCCGGTGCGCTTGGCGACCGGGACCGCGTCGGCCATGTGGTCGGCGTGGCCGTGGGTGATCGCGATGACGGTCGGCTCGACCTCCTCGGCGGTGGCCACGGCGGCCGGGTTGTTGGGCTTCAGGAACGGGTCGACGAGGACGATCGTCTCCCCCTCGCTCAGCTCGAAGCAGGAATGCCCGTGGTACTTGATCTCCATCAGCTCTCGCCTCCCGGTTCCGTGGGGTTGTCCAGCTCTTCTTTCAGTGCCCAGCCGACGGCGACCCCAACCATCATCCCCATTCTCGCCTCCTCGGCGAGCAGGGCGCGGAGGGCGGCGACCCGCTCCTCGGGGTCGGGCATCGTCGCCGCCTTGAGGGTCTCGTTTTCATGCGGCTCGCCGAACCAGCCGCCCTCGGCCAGGGCGGTCGCCAGGACCTTCTGCAGCTGCGGCGCCGCCTTGGCGACGACCCGCTCGGCCTCGGAGAAACGCTCCGGGTCGAGCAGCCGCTCGATCGCGGCCTCCAGCTCCCTCTCGTCAGGCACCCGAGGAGCCTAGCCTGGAGCCGCTTGGCTCGGCGCATCTCTGCGTCCTCGGGCTTGCCTTTGCCACCAGCAAAGGCTGCGCCCTGCGTCCTTGACCTGCTTGGCCAATCGCCTCCAGGGTGTTATTCGCTGTGCTGGAAGGCGGTTACCGCGAAGCCCGCCAGCGCTCCGATCGCACCGCCCGCCAGGCCGGCGACCCAGTCGGCGGTCGGCGCGAAGAGCGGCAGGAGGATGACCACGACGGCGCAGGCGGCGACGCCGATGACGTCGAAGTCCTCGCCGATCTCCCCCCGCACTTCGGCCCGGCGGATCACGAACCAGGCGGCGATCGCGCCCAGCGCCATCCCGTTGCCGCCGGAGATGATCGTGAACGGGTCCGAGCCGGCGGCGGCGTCGGCGGCGATCATCCCCAGGGTCCCGCAGGCGACGAGCAGGATCGCGGTCCGCGCCGTCCCCAGACGGCGCTCGACCCCGGTGCCGAAGATCGCCAGCGTCAGCCCGACGACGAAGAGGAAGCCGGTGTCGACGTAGGCGAAGGGAGCGGTGAAGTAGCGCCACCAGTCTTCCTGGAAGGGGAGGACGAGGCCGCCGAAGTTGCCGATCGGGTCCCCGGTCGCCTCCTGCAGGATCAGCAGCACGACCGAGACGAGGATCGCCGTGATCGTCGCGTAGGGCCGCTGGCCCACCTCGAAGCTCGCCCCGCCCAGGCGCGGCCGCCGGCGCCGGCGCCGGCGCGGCTCCTGCGCCTCGAGCCCGTCGCCGCGCCGCTCCAGCTTCGGCGCCCGCTTGCGCAGCCGGGCGCCGCAGTAGGGGCACTCGGTTACGTAGGGACTGACCTCGCTGCCGCAGTTCTTGCAGATGACGCTGAGCTCAGTCTCGCTCATCCTCCGAGGATACCCGCCGCCGCTCGATCGCCCGTGGGAATGCGCGATACTGCCCTGGCAACCGACTTCTTGGAGGAACTGACGTGGAGCTGAAGAGTCTGACCGAGCAGAAATCGCTGCTGGAGGTCCTGCCACCCGGAAAACGGGCCCGCCTGCACCGCCTTCTGTTCGAGTTCGGCCCCGGGAACGGCACCCTGATGCTGCTGCCGATCGACCAGGGGATCGAGCACGGCCCGCGCGACTTCTTCCCCAACCCCGCCTCGAAGGACCCCGACTACCAGTTCCGGCTCGCCGCCGAGGCCGGCTACTCGGCCCTCGCCTGCCAGATCGGGATGGCGAGCAAGTACTACCCCGACTACGCCGGCCGGGTGCCGCTGATCCTCAAGGTCAACGGCAAGACCGACCTCCCCTCCTCCGCCAAGGCCTTCTCCAGCTGCAACGCCAGCGTCGAGGACGGCGTCCGCCTCGGCGCCGACGCGATCGGCTACACGCTCTACGTCGGCTCCCCGCGCCAGGACGAGGACCTCGCCCAGCTGCGCCGCGTGCGCGAGGAATGCGACCGCTTCGGGATGCCGCTGGTCGTCTGGTCCTACCCCCGCGGCGAAGCGGTCGAGGCCAAGGGCGGTCAGAACAGCTTCTACGCGATCGACTACGCCGCCCGGATGGCGATGGAGATGGGCGCCGACGTGGTCAAGCTCAACATGCCGAAGGCCGACCCCTCCAAGGACAAGGACGCCCCCGCGCCTTACAACGAGATGGAGGTCGACCAGACCGAGGCGATCCGCCAGTGCGTCGAATCGGCCGGGCGGGCGCTGGTGGTGCTCTCCGGCGGCTCGAAGACCGACGACGAGACGGTCCTGCAGAATACCCGCGACGTGATGGCCGCCGGCGGCTCCGGCGTCATCTTCGGCCGCAACGTCTGGCAGCGCGAGTGGAGCGAAGCGGTCTCCATCGTCGAGCAGATCAAAGAGAGTTTGCTGTCTAACGTGAGGCGTACGCCGTAGGCGCCTGCAAATCGGCGCATCTCGGGGTCCTCGGTCGTTCGGATCGGGTCACGCACTAGCAGTGCGCTCCCCTCACCTCACTCCCTGCGTCCCCCCGACCTGCTTGATTTTCGGCGCCTTGCCCGGGGAGAGTTTTTCTTTCCCCGGGCTTAAAGCCATATGCGTTCCCGAGGCAGCGTTGTACTTCTAGTCCTGGCCGCCCTGGTGCTGCTGCGGCCGTGGGAGGAGCTGGGGCGCGAGGAGGCGCCGGCGAGTGCCTGGGCCTACGTGAGCCGGGTCGTCGACGGCGACACGGTCGAGGTGCAGCTGGACGGCGAGGAGGAGGACGTCCGCTACATCGGCGTCGACACCCCGGAGACCGTGAAGCCCGACACGCCGGTGCAGTGCTTCGGCCCCCAGGCCTCCGACTTCAACCACCGCCTGGTCGAGCACCGGCGGGTGCGGCTGGTCTTCGGTGCCGAGCAGCGCGACGTCTACGGACGCCTGCTCGCCTACGTCTACCTCGACGGCCGCTTCGTCAACGCCGAGCTGGTCCGGCGGGGGCTGGCGCGGACGCTGACGATCCCTCCCAACGACCGTTTCGCGGGAAGGCTGAAACGGCTCGAGATAGCGGCTGCGCGGGCCGGACGCGGGCTCTGGGGCGCCTGCTGAATTGTGAGTTAACTGTGAGCCGTGCAAGATCTTTTGCTACGGTGCCGCCTGGCCCCCGGGCCCCTTCCTTATGAGAATGCGACAGAGCATCTCCCAGTTCGAGACGGCGTTCGAGCAGGAGACCTACCTCGAGCGCCGCCGGCGCGAGCAGCTGCGCCGCCGGGCGGCTAACCGCTCGCGGGCGCGCAAAATCAACCGTGTCGAGCAGGAGGGGAAGGTCCGCTTCAGCGTCCTCGCGGTCTGCCTGACGGCGACGGTGATCGTCGTCGTGCTGGCAATGTTCGAGGCGCTCTCCTTCCTGATGTCCTAGAACCACCGGCCCACCCCTCCCTCTCTAAGCAGCCGAATGCCCTCCTTCAATAGACTCGCGCGCCGATGGCCCGTCGTTCGCTGAAGCCGCAGCTCAACCAGATCCGCGCCTGGGTGCAACAGGGGCGGACCGATGCGTGGATCGCCCACCAGCTGGAGATCAGCGCCCAGGAGCTGCGCGACTTCCGCAAGCAGTACGACCTCAACCCGGACGAGGAGAACACCGGCGGCGAAGTCGACCTGCGCGACGAGATCGAAGCGGAGATCGAGGCCGCGACCGAAGCCGAAGAGGCCGAAAAGGCGGAAGCCGAGTCCGACGAGGACGAGGACGGCGAGGACGAGGAGCGCGAAGATCGCGAGGAGCGCTCCGCGGGCGGCGAAGGCGCAGGAGCCGGACGCCGACGCCGACGCCGTCGCGGCCGCCGCGGCGGGCGCGGGCGTCGCAAAGAGATTGAGGCGACGTTCGACCACGGCGACGAGGACGGCTACGGCCTCTGGCTCGACGCCTCAGTCAAGGACAACCC
>DATMBY010000103.1:0-2512 GCA_035558995.1 Solirubrobacterales bacterium | reverse complement strand
GACTTGCGGGGAGCCGACTCACGCACCGACCACTAAGTTCCGATCGCAACCCCGCTCTGAAAGGAGCGCCTGTGACAACGATTCGTGTGATTTGCGAGACCACCGTCGCGCCGGATCGAGTCCTTTACGCCGCCCGCGACTTCACCGAGCGACGCGCGGAAATCTTCCCCGCGGTCTCTGTCCCCAAGCTCGAGGTCCACGCCGAAGCCGAGACCTCCGCCGATGTGACCGAGGGCACCTCAGCTGGCATCGGCGACAACTGGGAGCGCTGCAACTACGACTGGTCGCGGCCGGACTCGGTGACGGCGACCGTAACGGAATCGAACGTCTACGCGGTCCCCGGGAGCAGCTGGGAGATAAAGGTGACCCCGAGCGACGGCGGCAGCCGGGTCGAGATGATTTGGATCCGCGAGTTCAGGCCGAATGCCCGGGGCCGGATCTTCGGCACCGCGTTCCGCCTGCTCGGCAACCGCATCTTCAGCAAGTACGGCCGGGACATCGTCAGGAACCTCGAGAAGGTTGAAGCCCGGACATAGCTGCTCGGACTAGTAGGCGTCAAGCCGCGCCGCGCGCCACCCAGGCCTTCGCCGAGACTACGAACGGTGGCTCCGGCAGCCTCTCCCTGCAGAGCTCGCGCAATGCCGTGCGCCGATCGGGCTCGAGGCCGGCGACGTGCGCACCCGACGGGGCGACGCCGAGCGTGAACGGCTCCCACCAGTCCTCGAACGTGGCGTGCTCGACGTCCACCGCGACGGCGCTGTCGACGATGTCGCCGATTCCAGCCGCGCGAAAGAGGTCGGCCAGGTGGCCGGCCCTGCTGCCGGGGCAGACAGACCCAGTCTCGACCTCAGGGTCGAGCGCTTGGGCGGCATCCCAGAACGGACCGATCGGGCCGCCGTCGGTGAAGTCCCACACGCATGCGGCGACGACGCCGCCGTCCCGCGTCACCCTCGCCATCTCGCGGAGGCCTGCGACCGGATCGTCCATGACGTTGACCACGAGCTGGGCGAGCGTCGCATCGAAGCAGCCTCCTTCGAACGGCAGATCCTCAGCCGGCGCGCGGATGACCTGGACTCCGGGATGGCGGCCGCGTAGGGCCGCGACGAATTCCTCGGACGGGTCGACCGCCGTGACCCGTCCCGGCCTGGCCCTCCGGGCGAGCTCCGCGGTCAGCGCACCGGGGCCGCATCCGACGTCGAGGACCCGGCCGTCGAGCGGGAGTCCGGCGAAATCGGCGAAGGGCACCGCCAGCGGTCTCGAGAAGCGGCCCATGAATCGGTCATAGGCATCGGCATCGTTGAGGCTCATTACTTCTTCTTCGGCGGCAACGCCCGGGCAAAGGCGACGCTCTCCATGACCCAGGGCTCGAGTTCTCGCTTCGTGGAGACCGACTCGGCATCAACCCGAAGCCAGCCCTTCATCTCGCGTCCGCGCATCTCGAACGGTCGCGCACCGGGCTTGGCGAGGAGAGCCTCGGTCTCCTCCTTGGAGCAGTGGATCATCAGGCCACCCTCGCCGCTGACCCCCACCGCCATGTGGCCGTCGATCATGAAGCCGATGCCGCCGAACATCTTCTGCTCGGTGTAGCCGTCCTCGGAGGCGATCAGCTCGCGGATCCGGTTGGCGAGATCCTCGTCGTAAGCCATCGTGGCCATCATGGTGCATGGGGCCCTTGACGCCGATAATCGGGCTTCGCCTGCCTCGTCCTCGCCCCCGCCCTTCGCCATAAAGCCGAGATCAGTTAACAAAGTCGGAATCAACCAGTGGCTTCTGGCTTACAGGGCCACTTCGGCAGGCCGAGTCGTCGGCGATTAGGCCGTGCCGCCGCCGCCTCCAGGCTAGCCAGGTCGAGCGGATCGGCCTCCTCGATCGCAGCGTACCGACTTCGACAAGGCGCTGCAATAGGTCGCAATACGTCCCGCTTTGTCGCACGCGGGGAAGCGGTTAACGTCGCGGCACCAACGGCAAACGAAGCGAGGCTGATGGAGTTCCGGATCCTCGGTCCGCTGGAGGTGATCTCCGACGGGCAGATCGTCGAGCTTGGCGGCGTGAAGCAGCGCGCTCTCCTCGCTGTGCTGCTCCTGAACGCGAACGAGGTCGTCTCGCTCGACCGGCTGATCGATGCTCTCTGGGAGGACGATCCGCCGGAGAGGGCACAAAAGGCATTGCAGGTCCTCGTCTCCGGCTTGCGGAAGCTGGTCGGCAGGGAGCGGCTGGAAACCAGGCCGCCGGGCTACGTCCTTCGCGTTCGGGACGGGGAGCTCGACTTCGGCCGCTTTCGGCGACTCCAGGAGGAGGGGAAGTTGTCCGAGGCGCTGGCGCTCTGGCGGGGACCGCCCCTCTCCGACTTCGCCTACCACCGCTTCGCCCAGGCGGAGAGCGCCAGGCTCGAAGAGCTGCGGCTTGCCTGTCTCGAGGAGCGGATCGAGCGCGACCTCGCCGCCGGCCGCCAGGGCGAGCTCGTCGCCGAGCTGGAGGCGCTCGTCAGCGAACACCCGCTCCGAGAGCGCCT
>DATMBY010000102.1:0-5509 GCA_035558995.1 Solirubrobacterales bacterium | reverse complement strand
TTCGCCAGCCGCTTCCTCCGCAGCCTCTGGAACTACACCCACCAGCGGGCCGCCGCGGTCGAGGGGCTAGAGCACGACCCGGAGGCCGCCGCCGACACCGAGCACATGCGCGACCGCCTGCGCAAATGGTGCGAGAACGGCTTGGCGAAAATCACCGAGGACACCGAGCGGCTGCAGATGCACAAGGCGATCCGCAACATCACCCGCCTCTTCGAGCGGATCCAGGACTTCGAGAAGCGCGTCGTCGCCCGCCGCGGGCAGCTCGACCGCGCCGATGCCGAGGCGCAGCTTGCGGCGCTCGTTCTTCTGGCTCGCACGCTGGTTCCCTTCGCTCCCCACGTCGCCGAGGAGCTGCTCCTCGCGGCGGGCGTCGAGGACACCGCAGAGGCACTGGAGACGTGGCCGAAGGCGGCCGAGATTCCCGTCGCGCCCCCCGCTGCGCCGGCTCCCTGAGCCGACTTTAACTCAATTCTGGGCGATTAAGCAAACACCCTTGATTGCTAGACGGCGTTCTGTTATGAATGCACCTGCCGGGCGATCAACCGGTGAAGGAGGCGGGGCTCTCGGATATGGGAAACCGCCTTGGGGTGGCAAAGGAGGACCAATCCTGAGCCAGGATCAAGCGTCATGACGGATCCTGGTCACGTCGGCTAGGCCGATGTCGCCCCGCCTCCCTTCACTTCCTTCAGAGGTACTAAGGCAGCGACGGGGAAGCTGCCTTGCCGCGAAGTGGCGTTTTTCTCGGCGTTTTTAGTCCCGCGGGGGGCGCTTGACGTCGAAGCGCTTCGCCTTCGGCAGCCAGCCGATCCCGGCGCAGAGCTCGCTCGGCGGCGCCTTCAGGGCGCCGGCCAGCTTCACGATCGTGGCCATCCGCGGCTCCCGACCGGCCCGCTCGAGCAGCGAGACCTCGGTCCGGTGCAGGTCGCACATGTAGCCGAGCTCTTCCTGCGAGATCCCCGCGGCGACGCGGGCCTTGCGGAGGTTGACGGCGAAGCGTTCCTGTGGAGTCATCGGTTGCGATCCTTCATGGCTGCGGACAGAGACTCTACAGACGAGAGGCTTCAGGCCCCTTGCGCCCGGGGCCGGTTCCGCTACCTTCCTTGGAGGAATCCGCCTGGCGAGGTCCGCGGATATGCGCAGAAATCGTTGAGCGGCAGCGAACCATGTGTTATACCCCTGCGACGAACCGGATCAACGCCGAGGGATCGGCGGCAAAGGAGGAGTCATGAGTGACGCGGTCGATCCGCATCTCACCGAGCCCTACGGGCTCCGGACCCGCTCCTGTGCCACCGAACTCACCTGCCGCGAGTGCGGCTACCGGACGCCGCTCCTGGACAAGGCATTCAAGTGCCCGGCCTGCGGCGAAGGCCTCGACGTCGACTACGACTACGACCTCGCGAAGAAGCGGATCGCCGAGCGCCCCGCCGAGCAGCGCCCCTGGAACATCTGGCGCTTCGAGGAGCTGCTGCCGATCCTCAACCTGCGCGCCCAGCAGCGGGTCGCCCAGTTCGCCGGCAAAACGCCGCTGATCCACGCCGAGCGGCTCGGCGCCGAGCTCGGCCTCAGCAACCTCTACCTCAAGGACGACTCGACCAACCGCCCCTCGCTCTCCTACAAGGACCGGGTCGTCGGGATGGCGATCGCCCGCCTGCTCGAGCTCGGCAAGGACGAGGTCGGCTGCGTCTCCACCGGCAACGTCGGCACCGCGGTCGCTTCGCTGGCGGCCCAGGCCGGCGCCCGTCCCTACATCTTCTATCCGGGCAACATGGAGAAGGGGAAGGCGAAGGCCTGCCGGGCGATGGGGGCCCAGGTGATCCAGCTCGACGCCAACTACGACGGCGCCAACCGCGCCTGCCGCGAGCTGGCGCTGGCGACCGGGATGGAGTTCGCCAACATCACCCTGCGGCCCTTCTACGCCGAGGGCGCCAAGACGATGGCCTTCGAGGTCGTCGAGGAGCTCGGCTGGCAGCCGCCGGACCACTTCGTGGTCCCGGCCGCCGGCGGCACCCTCTCCTCGCGGGTCCACAAGGGCCTGGTCGAGCTCGAGAAGGTCGGGCTGGCGGAGACCGCGGGCTCGAAGATCAACATCGCCCAGGCGAGCGGCTGCTCCCCGATCGCGACCGCGATCACGGGCGGCGGCAAGATCGTCACCCAGACCCCGGAGACGGCGGCGCACTCGCTGGCCATCGGCGCTCCCGGCGACGGCAACCTCGTCGTCGACGCCGTGCGCTCGCGCGAGGGCTCGGCGGCCACCGCCTCCGACGAGGAGATCTGGGGCGCGATCGACCTACTTGGTTCGACCGAGGGGATCCTCACCGAGCCGGCAGGCGGCACGACGATCGCCTCGACCGCGCGGCTCGCCCAGGAAGGCAAGATCGCCCCCGACGAGACCGTTGTGGCGGTGATCAGCGGAAACGGCCTGAAGACCCTGCACGAGCATCCCGAGAAGGACTGGCCGGAAGGCGTTCCCTGCGAGGTCGGGGCGATGGAGGAGATCCTCAACGACTTTCGCCAAGCAGCAGCGGCGGCCGCGCTGCGCTGAGCGGAAGGGAGCAGGCGACCGGCGCGACTCCCGGCGCGCAGCCGGTCGCCCTGCCCGCCTCATCTCTCCGCCGGGTCACTAAGGTGTTGGCTGGTGAGCCAGCCACCTGAAATCGACGGCGTCTCCCACCACCGGGTCCGCGCCCGCGGCATCGAGTTCCACTACGCCGAAGCGGGCTCGGGCGACGACGTCGTCCTCTGCCTCCACGGCTGGCCGCAGCACTGGTACGAGTGGCGCCACCTGATGCCGGCGCTGGCCGACCGCCACCGGGTGATCGCGCTCGACCTGCGCGGGTTCGGCTGGTCGGAGGCGCCGGCGGACGGCTACGAGAAGGAGAGCCTTGCCGACGACGTCCTCGCCGTCCTCGACGAGCTCGGGATCGAGCGGGTGAAGCTGGTCGGCCACGACTGGGGCGGCTGGATCGGGTTCCTGCTCTGCCTGAAGGCGCCGCAGCGCTTCGAGCGCTACCTCTCGCTGAACATCCTGCCGCCGTGGACCTCGATCCGGCAGATGGCGCCGCACCTGTGGCGCTTCTGGTACCAGTGGCTCATCCTCAGCCCCGGCGTCGGCTACCGGCTCCACCGCAGCGGCAAGTTCGTGCCGAAAGTCCTGGTCGGCGGCTCGGTCCGCAAGCAGGCCTGGGACCAGGCGACGCTCCACGCCTTCTCCGACACCTTCACCGAGCCGGCGCGGGCGCGGGCGGCGGTGCAGATGTACCGGGTCTTCAATCTGCGCGAGGCGCCGGAGATGGCCCGCGGCCGCTACGCGGACACGCATCTGACCGTCCCCACCAGGCTCCTCTTCGGGACCGGCGACCAGGCGCTCAACCACAACATCCTCGCCGGCACCGAGCGCCGCGCGGAGGACATGTTGATCGAGAAGGTGGAGGACTGCGGTCACTTCATCGTCGACGAGAGGCCGGACCTCGTCGCCGACCGCGCCCGCGAGTTCTTCAGCTCCTGATCCGCGCCTCTTCGAGGTCGAGGTCGCGCTCGATCTGGCGCAACGTCTGGTCGCGCAGGCGGCCGCCGCCGCGCAGCGCGAGCAGCTCCTCGCGCTCGACCCCGATCAGCTCCCGGCGCAGCTCCCCGTAGTCGGCGATCCGCTGCTCGCGGGCGGCGACGTCGGGCTCCTCGCCGCCGAGCACCGCCTGGCACATGCGGAAGCGGGCGCGGTAGAGGTCGCGCAGGCGCACCAGCTGCTTCTCGTTGGCGCGCTTGTCGGACTCCATCTGGTCGAGCCGGTCGAGCGCCGACTGCGCCGCCTCCATCCGCGCCACCGCCTCTTCGTCTGACCAGCGCCGCGGCTCCTCCAGGCCCAGCGCCCGTACGATGAACGGCAACGAGAGGCCCTGGCCGACGATCGTGACCAGGATCAGGGCGAAGGTGAGGAAGATGATCTGCGGCCGGCCCTCGACGCTGAGCGGCACCGCCAGCGCCGCGGCGAGGGAGACCGCGCCGCGCATCCCGCTCCAGCCGACGGCGAAGCGCTGACCGGCGGTTTCGCCGGCGTCCCCGCGCATCGCGAAGACGAAGAGGAGGCGGGCGGCGAGCGAGGCGGCGGCGATCGCGGCCACCGGCAGCAGCAGCTCGTCGACCCCGGTCGGGCTCGCTTCCAGGGTGTCGACGATCTCCGGCAGCTGCAGGCCGAGGAGGACGAAGAGGGTGATCTCGAGCCCGAAGACGAGGACGCTCCAGAAGGCGATCGCGTTGAGGCGGACGTCGGCGTCGAGCGTGTGCGGGGAGCGGTAGCCGGCGTAGACGCCGGCGACGACGGCGGCGAGGATGCCGGAGACGTGCAGCTCCTCGGCGCCGATGTAGGCGCCGTAGGCGGTGAGGACGGAGAGCATGATCGTCAGGTCGGAGTCGCTGAGGCGGGCGAGGACGCGGTCGGAGAGGAGGCCGATCGCGATCCCGACGAGGATGCCGCCGGCGGCGACGCCGACGAACTCCAGCGCCGCGCCGCCGAAGCTGAAGGCGCCGCCGACCGCGACCCCGACGGCGATCCGGTAGATGACCAGCGCGGTGCCGTCGTTGATCATCGACTCACCTTCGACCAGCAGCCGCACCCGCTCGGGTGCACCGAGGCGGCGGAAGATCGAGGTCGCGGCGACGGTGTCGGTCGGGGCGATGACGGCGCCCAGCACCGCCGCCTCGGCCCAGCTCATCCCCGACACGGTCGCGTGGGCGACGAGGGCGACGACGACGGCGGTGAGGAAGACGAGGCCGACCGAGAGCAGGGCCAGGGGTCGCATCACCGTCCGCAGCTCCAGCGGCGAAGTGCGCCAGCCCGCCGCGTAGACGAGCGGCGGCAGGAAGACGAGGAAGATCGTGTCCGGCTCCAGTTCGACGCTCGGCAGCCCGGGGATGAAGGCGATAGCCAGGCCGCCGACCACCAGCACGATCGGGGCGGGGATCTTGCCGTAGTCGGCGACCCGGACCAAGAGCGCCGCGGCGAGGACGAGGACGAGGATCGACTCGATGTCGTGCACGCGCACATAACATCAAGGGCGACGTGGACGACCTGCTCTCACCACCGCTGGAGGACCTCGACCACGTGCGGGGCGAGCGCGGCGCCCGGCTGGAGCTGGTGATGTTCGGCGACTTCCAGTGCCCCTTCTGCCTCGGCGCCCAGTCGGTGCTGCGGCGGGTGCGCGAGCGGCTCGGCGACCGGCTCCTCTTCGGCTTCCGTCACCTGCCGATCCCCGAGCGCCACCCGCTGGCGCCGCTGGCCGCCGAGGCGAGCGAGGCGGCCGCCGCCCAGGGCCGCTTCTGGGACTACCACGACGCCCTCTTCGCGGCCCAGCCCAAACTCTCACCGGAGACGGTCTTCGCGGTGGCGGCGGACCTCGGTCTCGACGCCGAGCGGATGCGGTCGGAGGTCGACTCCGGCGCCCACCGCGGGCGGGTCGAGCGCGATCTTGCCTCGGCCGAGGCCAGCGGCGCCACCGGCACCCCGACCTTCTTC
>DATMBY010000101.1:0-8889 GCA_035558995.1 Solirubrobacterales bacterium | reverse complement strand
GACCATCGCCCGGTGGATGCGGTTGCGCTGGGACTCGGTGACCGCCTCCCTTGGCAGACCGTGCCTCCCTCGGGGAAGCCGCTCATTCGTCGTGCTCGACCGTCTAACCGGGGCCACCGCCAGACTGTAGAGCAGCGCAAGCGGCCACTAGAGCTTTCTTACTTAAAAGTTTGCCGGCAGCTGATGGCTCAGCTCTCGAGCCAGATCACCTGCTCGCGGTCCGGTCCCACCCCGACCAGCTGCACCGGCACGCCGACGAACTCGGCGATGAACCCGAGGTAGTCGCGCGCCTCGCGCGGCAGGTCCTCGGCGCGGCGGCATGAGGTCAGGTCGAGCTCGAAGCCGGGCAGCTCCTCGTACTCGGGCGTCGCCGAGTGCAGGATCGACTGGTGGTAGGGGAAGGTGTCCAGGTCGGCGCCTTCCTTGGAGCGGTAGCGGACGGCGACCCGCAGCGGGCCGATCCCGCTGAGGACGTCGAGCTTGGTGATCGCCAGCGCGTCCATGCGGTTGAGGCGGACGGCGTAGCGGAGAGCGACCAGGTCCATCCAGCCGCAGCGGCGGCGGCGGCCGGTCGTGGTCCCGAACTCGTGCCCCTTCTGCAGCATCTTCTCGCCGACGTCGTCGAAGAGCTCGGTCGGGAACGGGCCGGCGCCGACGCGGGTCGCGTAGGCCTTGGCGATCCCCCAGACCTCGTCGATGTCCTTGGGCCCGACGCCGGCGCCGACGGTGGCCGCGCCGGCGATCGGGTTGGAGGAGGTGACGAAGGGATAGGTGCCGTGGTCGAGGTCGAGCAGCGTCGCCTGCGCCCCCTCGAAGATCACCGTCTCCTCGCGGTCGAGCGCATCCCAGCAGAGGCGGGCGGTGTCGGCGATGTGCGGCTCGAGCCGGTGGCCGAAGCTGATGTGTTCCTCGACCATCGCGTGCAGGTCGAGCCGCGGGTCGGGCACCCCGATCGGGGCCTCGCTCCCCTTCGCCTCCTCGCCGGCCTCCTTCAGCTGCTTGCGCCGCTGCACCGAGAGCTCGCGCAGCGCCTGCTGCTTGGGCTCCAGGGCGGCGCGGATCTTCGTTCGCAGGATCTTCTCGTCGAGCAGGTCCTGGACGCGGATCCCCAGCCGCAGCGCCTTGTCTGCGTAGCAGGGGCCGATCCCCCGCCGGGTGGTGCCGATCGAGAGCTTCCCCAGCTTCGTCTCCCCGGCGCTGTCCAGGAGCACGTGGTAGGGCATGATCAGGTGCGCGTTGGCGGAGAGGCGGAGGTTGTTGACGCTGACGCCCGCCCGTTTGAGGCCGTCGATCTCGCCCAGCAGGACCCTCGGGTCGACGACGACGCCGTTGCCGATCACGCAGGTCTTCTCGGCGTGCAGGATCCCGGAGGGGATCAGGTGGAACTTGAACTCCTCGCCCTCGCGGACGATCGTGTGGCCGGCGTTGTTGCCCCCCTGGAAGCGGACGATCGTGGTAGCCCGCTCGGCGAGGAGGTCGACGACCTTCCCCTTGCCCTCGTCGCCCCACTGGGCTCCGACTATCACCACTCCTGGCATGCCGCGGGAGATTGTGACGGTCCGCCCCGGCGGAGGGGCTGCGGCCGTCAGTCGCCGGCGCGGGCCTGGAACCGGTGGTCGGCGCCGAAGAGGGGGAGCGGGTCGCCGCAGATCTCGACCAGACGGGAGACGGTGCGGCGGCCGATCTGCTCCTCGAGCTGGCGCTGGCCCTGGTCGACGTCGCCGCCGGCGTTGCTCGTGACCAGCATCGGCCGCTGGTTCTCGTAGCGCTCGTTGATCACCGCGTAGAGCTGCTCGACCACCCAGTCGGTGTGGCGCTCGGAGCCAAGGTCGTCGATGTAGAGGAGGTCGACCGAGGTGACCCGGTTGAAGAACTGGCCGTAGGCGTCCTCGTTCTCGGCTTCCTGGTAGGTCTGCCGGATCCGGGTCAGCAGCTTCGGCGTGAAGTAGATGCCGACGGTCTTGCCGGCGGCCAGCGCTTCCTTGGCGATCAGCATTCCAAGGGTCGTCTTGCCGGTGCCGGTGTCGCCCATGAACCAGAGGCCGCGGCCGGCGGCGATGTTCTCGTCCAGCTCCTCGAGGTAGCTGCGGGCGGCCTGGACCACGTGGCGGCTTTCCATGTCCCGCGACATGTCGGAGACCGGCGGGCGGTCGAAGGAGACCCCGCGGTAGCGGGCCGGGATCGCCGAGGCGACGCCGCGGCTGCGACCGCGGTTGAGCCGCTCGCCGCGGCAATCGCAGGGACGGGCGACGTCTTCGGGGCCGAGGATCCAGCCGGAGCCGTCGCAGACGCCGAGCGGGCAGGCCTGTTCGCGGAAGGGCTCGGAGCGGGCGATCGCGGGCATCAGAACTCAGGTCCCGCCGCGGCGGCGTCCTCGAACGGCGGCGGCTCGCCGGCGGGCTGCTCGATCGGCGGCTCCTGGTGGGCCTGGTCGGCGAATTTTGGATAGCGGTCGAGGAAGACCAGCTTCCTGGTCCCGATCGGGCCGTTCCTGTGCTTGGCGATGATCAGGTCGGCCAAGCCGTCGGGCTCCTCGTCGGGGTCGCGGTAGTAGTCCTCGCGGTAGAGGAAGGCGACAACGTCGGCGTCCTGCTCGATCTGGCCCGACTCGCGGAGGTCGGAGAGCTGCGGCTTCGGCGGCGTCCGCTGCTCCGGTGCGCGCGAGAGCTGCGAGATCGCAACCACCGGCACCTCCAGCTCGCGGGCGAGGATCTTCAGCCCGCGGCTGATCTGGCCGACCTGCTCGACCCGGTTGGCCCGGTGGTCGTCGGAGCGCATCAGCTGGATGTAGTCGAGGATGATCAGGCCGAGGCCCCCCCGATCCTGTTCCTGGGCATGGAGCCGCCGCGCCTTCGCCCGCAGGTCGAGGATCCCGAGGTCGGAGGAGTCGTCGAACCACAGCGGCGCCTCTTCCAGCTCGTTGCAGGCCCGCAGCACCTTCGGCCAGTCGCGTTTGTTGACCTGCCCCTTGCGCAGTTTGTCGCCGGAGATCCGCGCCCGGCAGGCGATGAAGCGCTGGGCCAGCTCGACCTCGGACATCTCGAGCGAGAAGAAGGCGACCGCCTGGCCCTTCTTCACGGCGACGTTTTCGGCGATGTTGGCGACGAGGGCGCTCTTGCCCATCGCCGGGCGGGCGGCGACGATGATCAGGTTGCCGGGCTGGAAGCCGCCAGTGATCGCGTCGACGTCGCGGAAGCCGGAGGGCGTGCCCGTCAGTTCGGTCTCGCCGGTCGAGAGCTTCTCCAGCCGGTCGACCTCGTCGTGGAGGATTTCGCCGAGCAGTTTGAAGTCGCTCGCCTGCTCTTTGTGGGCGACCTCGAAGAGCAGTTTCTCGGCCCGCTCGGAGAGCTCCCGCGGCGCCCCGTCTCGCTCGTTGACCCAGCCCTGGATCTCCTGGCCGGCGCCGAGCAGCCGCCGCAGCAGCGAGTTCTGCTGGACGATCTCGGCGTAGTGCTTGGCGTTGGCGGCGGCGGGGACCTTCGCCGCCAGCTCGGAGATGTAGTGGCGTCCTCCGGCGTCCTCGATCTTGTTGCGCTGGGTAAGCGCCTCGCTGACGCTGAGCTCGTCGACCGGGTTGGAGACGGCGTAGAGGTCGTGGACGACCTCGAAGATCAGCCGGTGCTTGTCGAGGTAGAAGTCGGCCGCGTGCAGCTTCACCTCGTCGATCACCCGCGTCAGCGTCGACTCCGCGACCAGCATCGCGCCGAGGACCGATTCCTCGGCCTCGATGTTCTGCGGGGGGACGTGAGTGGTGGGCGGCTGCGGCATCAGCTCAAGTAAAGGTGGCGCGGCGGCGGATTGGAGGAGGGAATCGGCCGCTCGGCAAGCAAACCAGAGCAGGGATGCCCTGACGTATCTCTTACGTGCAAATCCCGCGAAAAGGAATTCACACTTCCGCGAGCTTTATGCGGCAGTTCCGAAGGAGAGCTGGTGGTGAAGGGAGGGAGGGATCAGACCCTCCTGCTCCTGGCGCCGCTCGCCGCGGCGCAGCATCCGCAGGGTGAGGATGGCGATGCTGAGGATCGCCGTGGCCCCGAGGCTGAGCTGGACGCTGAGCAGCCCTTCGCGGCTCCAGTAGACGTCGCGGAGGTCGAGCAGCAGCGCCGCCTCGTCGAAGGTGAGGCCGAAGCCGGCCCCCATCGAGAGCGCCAGCCACTGCTCGAGTCCGTCGTCGTCCGTCAGCAGGGCGGCGGTGCCGGAGCCGAAGGCGAGCAGGATCCCCGGCACGAAATGGTGGATGTGGCGGCCGCCGATGCTGACGTTGCGGAAGGGGCCGCGGCCGTCGCGGATCGCCCAGGTCGATAGCCGGACCAGGGCGAAGGAGCCGAGGAAGCCGCCGAGCAGGTTGAAGAGGACGGTTTCGTAGCGCGGTGCCTCTTCGTAGCCGCGGACCGCGACCCCGACCGTGTCGGCGGCGGCGGCCGGAGCGGATTCGAGCAGCGCTTCGGGGTCGTGGGCCTCGCTCGCCCGCCGTGCCAGCATGCGGCTGAACTGGCCTGCGATCACGGTGCCGGCGGCGCCGAGGGCCACGGCTGCGAGGCCGACCGTCGCCCGCTCGGAGCGAACCCAGCCGGACCTGCGACGCCGGAGGGGGACTACTTCTCCTCGCTGATGATCGTCTTCACCGCGGCGGTGGTGCCGTCGGCGAGCTCGATCTCGACCATGAAGGTGCCGAGTTCGCGCAGCGGCTGCTCGAGCTGGATCTGTTTTTTCTCGAACCGCAGGCCGCGGGCGTCGCTGAGGGCGTCGACGATCTCCTTCGGCCCTACCGAGCCGAAGAGCTTGCCGTCCTCGCCGGCCCGCTGGTGGATCGTCAGCACGGTCTTCGAGAGCAGGCCGGCGGCCTCCGCTTCCCGTTCGGTCCGCGCTTTGGCGGCGCGCTCGGCCGCCTCCATCCGCCGTTTCGCTTCCTCCAGCGCCCCGGCGGTGGCCGGCTGCGCCAGCTTGCGCGGGACCAGGTAGTTGCGCAGGTAACCGGGGGCGACGTCTACGACGTGGCCGCGCTCGCCGAGAGAATCGACGTCCTGAAGCAGGATCGCCTGCGCCATCAGCGCTCTCCGACGTAGGGAAGCAGGGCGATCTCGCGCGCCCGCTTCACCGCCACCGAGAGCTGACGCTGGTGGCGGCGGGAAAGTCCGGTGACCCGGCGCCCGCGCGTCTTCCCCTTGTCGGAGAGAAAGCGTCGCAGCAGGTTCAGGTCCTTGTAGTCGACGACCTCGGAGTTGACCCGCGTGTACTTGCGGGGGCGCGCCCGGTCGGCGCCGCGCCTGCCGCCGCGCCGAGGGGCCGAAGATGAAGTCTCACGTGCTCGGGCCATCGGCGCCGGATGCTACAGACCTGACGGACTCGGAGGCCGCCAGGCGTCGTCCTCGGTCGCTCGGGTAGCGCTGCTACCCGTCGCTCCCTGCGTCCTTGCCTGGCGACCTCCGAGCCTCGTCAGGGGAACTTAGAACGGGATGTCGTCTTCTGAGCCGCCACCTGCTGGAGCCGGGGCGCCGCCGAAGTCGGACATGTCGGCGGGGACGTCGCTCTGCGGCGGCGAGAAGCCGCCGCCGTTGCCGCCGTTGGCATTGCCGCCGCCGCCCGAACCGTCGCGGGAGCCGAGGAACTGAACGGTGTTGGCGATGATCTCGACGCTCTGGCGTTTGTTACCGCCCTGGTCCTCCCACTCGCGCCAGTCGAGCCGGCCTTCCACGGCCACCGGCCGGCCTTTGTTCAGGTAGTTGGCGCAGTTCTCGCCCTGGGCGCCCCAGACCGTGACGTCAAAGTAGTTGGGCTTGTCGACCCATTCGCCGCTCTGCCCGTCTTTGCGCCGGCTGTTGACCGCGACGCGGAGCTTGCAGACGGCGGTCCCGCTGCCGAGATGACGCAGCTCCGGATCCCGGGTCAGATTCCCCGTGATCACGACCACGTTTACGTTCGAAGCTGCCAATTCACTCACTCCTTACGGATTCGCTTATCTGGATTCCAGTCTAAGGAGGCAGCCGGCTCGACTCTCCCCCCTGCGGCGAGGGGTTTCCGCAAACAGCGAGGGCCGCTGAGCCGATTACTCGTCGGAATCGTCGGGGGAGTCGCCGCGATCGTCGCGGGCTCCCTGGGCGCTGCGCTCGCGCGGGCCGGGCGCGGCGGTGACTGCGGGCGGCACGATCACCGGTGCGCCCGGGTCCACCTTGAAGATCCGGAAGCGGAGGACGCCGTCGGCGATCTTCAGGTTGTGGTCGATCGAGTCGAGCAGCTCGCTCGGGGCCTCGAACCGCATCCAGCGGTAGTCGGCCTCGGTGCGGTGGTCGATCTCGTAGGCCATCTTCCGCAGGCCCCAGGAATTCTCGTGCTTGAGGGTGCCTTTGGCCTCGATCTGGCCGCGGGCGTCCTGCGCCAGCGCGTCGCGCGCGGGGGCGTCAAGTTGGGGGTCCAGCATCAGGACCAGCTCGTATTCGCGGGGTGCGGGCAAAACGGCGAAGGACTATAGCGGCGGGATGGCGCTAGCGCGGCGCGAACTCCTCCGACCCGTCGCCTGCAGGAGCGGGAGGTGGCGCGGGGACCGGCGGAGGCCCTGGCGCTGGCGGCGGTTCGTAGGGCACCTGTTCGGGAGGTGCCGCGGGGGGCGGGGGCTGTTCCGGCGCCGGCTTGAAGCGCGGACGCCGCCGGTGCCGGTGAGGCGGTTTCGGCCGCGGCCTGCTGCTGATCACGTCGACGGCCGCCAGACCTTCAGCTCCTTTGGCACGCTTGCGGTGCTTTTCGAGCCGGCGCCGCCGGCTCGGTGGCTCGGGAGGTGGAGGCTCCTCGGGCGCCGGGACCACCCGCGGCAATCCGACGTCAGCGCCCAGCGGCGGCGGCTCGGGCGGGCGCAGGAGCGCCGGCAGCGCCTGCAGGGAGAGGAGCAGGGCGGCGACGACCGCCGCCACCTTCCAGATCCCGGCCCACCGGACTCGAACGCCTCGCATCCCTACCTAAGGGACGGGCGGGCAGAACTCTCCCCCCTCAGGCGTGCGAGCGGGCGGCCTCGATGTCCTGCAACTGGTCGTCGACCCAGTCGCCGGGGCTGCGGGAGAAGATGATCTCGCGCAGCCCCTCGGCCCGGCGCCGCTTCTGCTCGGGGTCCATCGTCAGCGCCCGGTGGATCGCGTCGGCCTGCTCCTGGATGTCGAAGGGGTTGACCGAGAGCACGTAGTCGAGCAGCTCCTCATGGGAGCCGGTGTTCTCGGAGAGCATCAGCACCCCGTCGCGGGTGTTGACCGCCGGCGCCTCCTTCGCGACCAGGTTCATCCCGTCGAAGAGCGAGTTGACCATCAGCAGGTCGAAGTGCTTGTAGCGGGCGACCGCGTCGTGGAAGTTCTCGTAGATCTTGAGGTCGATCGGCATCCAGTCGGTGGTCCCGTGGCGATGGTTGACGACCGCGACCAGGGCCTCGATCCGCTCCAGGTACTCGGCGTACTCGGGCACGTCCTGGCGCGAGGGCTGCAGGTGGGCGATGAAGGTGACCTTTTCGCGGAACTCCGGGTGCTGGGTGAGGAAGGTGTCGAAGGCGGTGAAGCCGCGCAGAACGTTCTTCGAGAGGTCGGCGCGGTCGACGCGGATGATCAGGTGCTGGCGCCGCCGCTCCAGGACCTCGCGCTCGGCTTCTGCCACCTCGGGCGAGGCGGCAGCCCGTTTCAGCCGCTGCGCGTCGATCCCCAGCGGGTAGGCGCGGGCGATCGTCCTGCCGCCCGCGTGCCGCACCTCGGCGGCGCCGTAGTCGACCTCGACGCCCTCGAGCAGCTCGTCGCAGCAGCGGAGGAAGTTGATGCAGTAGGCCTGGGTGTGGAAGCCGATGATGTCGTTGGCCAGCATCCCCTCGTAGATCGCTTCGCGGATCCGTTTCGGCAGGATCCGCCAGCTGTCCGGCTGGGACCAGGGGATGTGGACGAAGTGGTGGAGGAAGGCGTCGGGACGCTCGGCCTTGATCATCCCGGGGGCCGTGTAGAGGTGGTAGTCGTGCAGCATCACCAGCGGGTCGGCCTCCCCCTCGATCTCGGCGAGGACGGCGCGGGCGATGTCCTGGTTGACGGTCTGGTAGCCGTGGTCCCAGGCGTCGATCTCCTGCTGGCGGATGTCCGGAGCGTTGGAGATGTCCCAGAGGTAGTGCTGGATGAACCAGAGGATCGGGTTGGCGATCACGTTGTAGAAGCGGTCGTAGGCCTCCGGGTCGCTGCCGACGAGGCGCACCCGGTACTCGATCCCGTCCAGCTCCTGCTCGATCGGGCCGCCCGCCTCCTCGGAGGCGGCGACGTCCTCGTCGGTCATCGCCGAGGCGATCCAGAGCGCGTCGCGGTGGGAGACGAGGCCGGAGAGCGCGGTGACCAGGCCGCCGCCCCCGCGTCGCACCGTCCGCTGGCCGCTCTGGTCGCGGTCGAACTGGAGCGGGCCCCGGTTGGAGACGATGATCAGGGGCGAGGAGCTCACGCCGCAGAGACTAAAGGTGACCGACTTTCGGGTAGTGCCGGCGCTAGCCGTCGAGATCGCCGAACAGCTTCAGCCAGTCGCGCAGCAGGCGCGGGGTGAGGAAGCGGCGCCGGGCGTGCTCCTTGCCCTCGCGGCCGAGCTGCTTGCCGAGGCCGGGGTCGCCGAGGATCTCGACGCAGCGCTGCGCGCACTCGGAGGGGGAGTCGACGAGGAAGCCGCTGACCCCGTCCTCGATCTGCAGGGGGATGCCGCCGACGTTGCCGGCAACGGTCGGCCGCCCCTTCCAGAGCGCCTCGGTGACGGTGAGACCGAAGCCCTCGCGGATCGACTTCTGCAACACGACGTCGGATTGGGACTGGAAGGCGTTCACCTCGATCGCCCCCACGTTGTTCAGGTTGTTGAGGATCTTGATGTCGGGGTCGCCCTGCGCGTGCTCCATCGTGGAGT
>DATMBY010000100.1:0-2366 GCA_035558995.1 Solirubrobacterales bacterium | reverse complement strand
GCCGAGGTCGTGCTCCACTAGGTCGACGGGCCGATTTCGGTCCGTATAGGGGCGTTTTCGTCCCGTCGGCAGGTGGGTAGGAAGGCGGCAATGAAGCCCGGCAGCCGCGAGACGATCCCGACCATCTCCGAAGCCGTCCGTGATGCGACGGCGATCGTCGATCCGGAGGGCACCGACACCGCCGTGCTTGGTTTCTTCGAGAGCTTCGAGGACGACGACCGGCCGGCCACCGCCGCCGAGGACCTGCAGGGCGAGCTGCTCAGCACCGTCCGCGGCATCGATCCCGAAGGCGATGACCCCGCCGCCCTCGCCGCCGCGGCCGCCGCCGTCTGGCTCGCCACCAACCCCAGCCAGGCCGACAACGGCGACCACGTCCTCCGCGAGGGCGTCCGCCTTGTCTTCGAAGGCAGCCCGCCCGAGGTATTGGTCGGCTGGCTCGCGGAGCGAGGCGTCGATCTTTAGAGCGCCCTGAGGTCGTAGGACCAAGCATGGGCGTGCACGCTCCGCACGGCGCGCAGCCGCGGGTGCGGCCAGGCGCCGTGTCCTACGACCTCAGCCGCAGCCGGTGTTGTTGCCGCAGGAACTGCAGGTGTAACAGGAGCCCGTCCGCTGCATCATCCCGCCGCACTGCTCGCAGGCCGGGCCGAGTTCGAGGCCCTGCATCTTCGCCGGGCGGACCGGCGGGGTTTCGGTGAGGGCCGAGGCGGCCGGGACCGGTGCGCTCTTGGCGGCCTCGCCGCTGCCGCCGCTGGAGTGGCCGTTGCCGTTGGCGGGGCCGGCGGTGTCGGTGGCGATGCCGAGGCCCAGCTGCGAGGTCTCGGCCTCCTTGTTGTTGCGCACCTCCTGGGTCATGATCCCCAGTTCCTCGAGGACTTCGGTGTCGCCGATGAAGCGGCTCGCGAGCCAGCGCATGATGTAGTCCGGCATCGATTTGGCGAAGGGGATCTCCGGGTTCCGCGTCATCCCCTCCGGCTCGAAGCGCATGTAGCTGAACTTCTCGACGAAGGTCTCGAGCGGCACCCCGTACTGGAGGCCGAGCGAGATCGCGGTGGCGAAGGCGTTGAGCAGCCCGCGCAGCGTCGAGCCCTCCTTGCCGATGTCGGTGAGGAAGATCTCGCCGAGGGTGCCGTCGTCGTATTTGCCGGCGGTGATGTAGCCCTCGTGCCCGGCGATGTTGAACTTGTGGGTGATCGATTCGCGCTCGAGCGGCATCTTCTTGCGCACCGGCTCGGCCATCTGCACTTCGGCCGCCGCCTCCTTTTCCTCCTGCGCGTCGGTCCGCAGCGCCTGAGCGGTCTTTGACCCGTCGCGGTAGATGGCCAGGGCCTTCAGCCCGCCCTTCCAGCCGCGGGTGTAGGCGTCGGCGATGTCCTCCACCGTGGCCGACTGCGGCAGGTTCACAGTCTTCGTGATCGCCCCGGAGATGAACGGCTGGGTCGCGGCCATCATGTCGATGTGGCCGGTGTGGGAGATCGCCCGCTCGCCGACCGCGACGTCGAAGACCGGCAGGTGCTCGTCCTTCAGGCCCGGCGCCCCGACGATCGTGTTGTTCTCCTTGATGTGGGCCTCGATCTGGTCGATCTCGGCCTCGGAGTAGCCGAGCGTCTGCAGCGCCAGCGGCACCGAGCGGTTGGCGATCGTCATCTGCCCGCCGCCGACCAGCTCCTTGAACTTGACCAGGGAGAAGTCGGGCTCGATCCCGGTCGTGTCGCAGTCCATCAGGAAGCTGATCGTCCCGGTCGGGGCCAGCACCGTCGCCTGCGCGTTGCGGTAGCCGTGCTCCTCGCCGAGCTTGACCGCTTCGTCCCAGGCCCGCTGCGCGGCGTCGAGCAGCTCGCCCTTGATCCCCATCTCGTCGACGTCGTAGGCGGCGTCGCGGTGCATCCGCATGACCCCGTTGTGGGGCTCGCGGTTCTTCGCGTACTCCTCGTAGGGCCCGGTCGCCCCGGCGGCGATCAGCGCCGACTGGCGGTAGGCGCGGCCGGTCATCAGCGCCGTGATCGCGGCGGCGACGTTGCGGCCCTCGTCGGAGTCGTAGGGAAGGCCGTCGGACATCAGCAGCGCGCCGAGGTTGGCGTAGCCGAGGCCGAGCTGGCGGAAGGCGTTGGCGTTGGCGGAGATCTCCTCGGTCGGGTAGCTCGACGGCCCGACGACGATCTCCTGGGCCAGGAGCATGATGTCGACGACGTGCTCGAAGCGCTCGACGTCGAGCGAGCCGTCGGGCCGGCGGAACTTCATGAGGTTCAGCGAGGCGAGGTTGCAGGCCGAGTCGTCGACGTGCATGTACTCGCTGCAGGGGTTCGAGGCGTTGATCCGGCCCGACTCCGGGCAGGTGTGCCAGCGGTTGATGATCGTGTCGTACTGGA
>DATMBY010000099.1:0-2822 GCA_035558995.1 Solirubrobacterales bacterium | reverse complement strand
CAAATACGGCACCCCCGTCCCCGGCCTCAACGGCTAACCCCAGCGCCCCCGTACAGCAGAGCGCCCCTCGCCCAAGAGCGGCGAGGAGGGACCAGACGTCGGAAATTCCGTCAGCGCCGCACCGGTGGGACGGTCCGCAGGGGGAGAACCAAGGGGGCGTTCGTCCTTTTCAGGACATATGCCCGGAAAAGGACGAACGCCGGCGTCACATAGGCCGCTGCGTGACCTTGCGACGCAGCAGCACGGCGTGGTTTCAATGCGTCAATTGCTCCACCTGGACTATTCGCACGACACTGTGCTCGAGTGGGCGACCGTTGGCCGGCTGCATCGGCTGCACCAGGGCGTCTATGCGGTGGGGCATCGGCGGCTGTCTTGGCATTCGCGGTGCTGGGCCGCCGTTCTGGGGGCGGAAGCGAATGAGGTGGACGAGGTGATCTGGCCGGCGGTGGCCAGCCACGGGTCGGCGGCTTATCTATGGGGGATCTATCGGTATGCGCCGGAACGGATCGACGTGACGGCGCCGATCCGCCGGCGGGCGAAGCGGGAGTTCGTCGTCCACTTCTCCTCGATCCTGGCGCCGGAGGACCGGGGGGAACGGGAGGGGATGCCGGTGACTTCCGTGCCGCGGTTGTTGATGGACCTGGCGATCCGCTCGCAGCCCCAGCAGCTGGACCGTCTGCTCGAGCGGACCGAAGAGCTCGGCCTCTTCGACCTGCATGCGCTCCAAGACGTGCTCGACCGGGCCGGCGGCCACCGCGGCCGCGGCAGGCTTCGGCGGGCGCTTGCCCTCTACCAGCCCGACCCGTCCTTCACCCGCTCGCGCTTCGAGAAGGACTTCCGCGAACGCGTTCGCCGCGCCGGCATCCCCGCCCCCTCGATGAACTTCAACGCGCACAGTTACGAGCTCGACGCCTACTGGCCGGACCTGCGCTTCGCGGTCGAACTCGACCTCTTCGAGACCCACGGCACTCGCGCCGCCTTCGAGCGCGACCACCTCCGCCAGGAGGAGCTGAAGCTGCTCGGAATCGAGATGGTCCGGATCACGCGGCCGCGATTCCAGCGTGATCCGGACGCCGTGATGCGCAACCTCGTCGCCCTGCTCGAGCGCCGCCGCGCCGAGCTGCACCGCCGTTGAACTAGGCTTCCTCCCGTGGCACGGAAGACCGCTCAAGGGGACGAGGCCGCGGCCGTCGCCGCCGCGATTGCCCAGTTCGAGGCGGAGTTCGCCGCCTCCCCCGCGCCCGAAGGTCCGCAGACGCCAGCCTGGCAGCGCGCGGCCCTGCTGGAGGGCGTCAGCGCCAAGGAGACCATCGAGGACCTACGAGGAGGATCCGCATGGCTGTCGTGAAAATCATCGAGCTGGTCGGCAGCTCCAAGACGTCAACCGACGACGCCGCCAAACAGGCGCTGCTGCAGGCCCAGGGCTCGCTGCGCAACATCCGCGCCGTCGACATCGTCTCCACCGGGATCCGCGGCGAGAACCTCGACGAGTACCGCGCCCACGTCCGCGTCGCCTTCCTGATCGAGGGGACGGAGGTCGACTGATGGCAGACGCACCGCAGGGGGAGACCCGCGAGGTCTCACGCGAGGAGGCCCGCAAGCTGATCGACGAGGGCGCCCAGCTGGTCGACGTGCGCGCCGACCACGAGTGGGAGGTCGGCCGCATCGCCGGCGCCACTCACGTGCCGCTGCCGGAGTTGCCGCAGCGACTCGGGGAGATCGACAAGGACCGGCCGGTCGTCCTCTACTGCCGCGGCGGCAACCGCTCGACGATGGCCACCGACGCCCTCACGGACGCCGGCTACGACGCGGTCAAGCTCAGCGAGGGGATCGTCGGCTGGAGCGGGGAAGACCTGCCGCTGGAGCCCGAGGGGGGCTACGTCGCCGATTCCGGCGAGGCCTCGGCAATCCTGCAGGCGCAGAAAAAACCCTCCCACAGCTGAATCCGCTGCACTTTCGCGTCTTTTCGCAGCCTCTTCTTCTGCTCAAGAAATTTAATACCTGAATCCCAATCAGGTTTGCTACCTTTCTGCCCATGGAGGTAGCCGTCGCAGAGAACAAGGAGCAGCGGGGCAAGGGCCGGGTCGGGACCCCCCAGAACCCCGAGACCTACGAGAACGTCCCCGGCCACGTCATCCCGATCATCGAGCGCGAGTTCGACGACTTCGACAACGAAGCCGAGCAGTTCCTCTCCGGCCAGCTGGAAGAGAACCAGTTCATCGGCTTCCGCCTCAAACAGGGCGTCTACGGGCAGCGCCAGCCCGACGTCCAGATGATCCGGATCAAGCTTCCGCTCGGCGGCGTCACCCCCGAGCAGATGGACACCTTCGCCAGCGTCGTCGAGCAGTACGCGCCGCTGAACAAGGGCCACATCACCACCCGCCAGAACATCCAGATCCACCACGTGCCGCTGCGCGACACCGAGCTGCTGCTGCGGGAGATCGCCGAGGCCGGCCTCTCCTCGCGCGAGGGCTGCGGCAACACCGTCCGCAACGTCACCGGTGACCCCTGGGCCGGCGTCGCCGCCGACGAGGTCTTCGACCCGACCCCTTACGCCGGCGCCTACATCCGCTACTTCGTCCGCCACCCGACGACGCAGCTGATGCCGCGCAAGATCAAGACCGCGTTCGACGGCACCGCCGACGACCGCGCGCTCACCGGCATCCACGACATCGCCTTCCTCGCCCGCGAGCGCGACGGCGTGCGCGGGTTCGAGCTCCGGGTCGGTGGCGGCACGTCGATCATGCCGCGCGTCGCGCCCACCCTGGTCGACTTCGTCACCGCCGACGACGGCGAGTTCCTCAAGTGGGCCGAGGCGGTCC
>DATMBY010000098.1:0-8096 GCA_035558995.1 Solirubrobacterales bacterium | reverse complement strand
GCTGGTCGGCCAGCTCCGCCGGCGGCTTCAGCGAGATCGAGATCAGCCAGAGCACCGGGATCAGGGCGAAGATCACCACCAGGACGATGGCGATGCTCCAGAGGGCGTAGTCGCGGCCGTTGCGGTCGGTCATCTCAGCCTCCCGGCCGGCCTTCGTCGAGTTTCGCCCCGAAACCGCGCACGAAGACGAACGCGATCAGGAAGACGCAGAGGAAGATCAGCACTGAGACCGCCGAGCCGAGGCCGAGGTTGAGGCGGCTGATCAGCTGGTTGTAGCCGAGGATGGAAACCGATTCGGTTTCCAGCGCACCCCTGGTCATGATGAAGATCGTGTCGAAGACGCGGAAGGCGTCGAGGGTGCGGAACAGCAGCGCGACCAGAATCGCCGGTTTCATCAGCGGCAGGGTGATCCGCGTGAACCGCTGCCAGGCGCTCGCCCCGTCGACCCGCGCCGCCTCGTAGAGCTGGTCGTCGATCGTCACCAGCCCGGCGAGCAGCAGCAGCGCCATGAACGGGGTCGTCTTCCAGACCTCGGCCATGATGATCACCGCAAAGGAGCTGAAGCGTCCGCCGAACCAGTCCATTTCGTCGGAGATCAGCGGCAGGTTGTTGACGAACCCGGTTTCCGGCGCGAAGGCGAACTGCCAGGCGAAGGCGGCGACCACGGTGATGATCCCGTAGGGGATGAGGACCGAGGTGCGGACCACGCCGCGGCCGAAGATCGCCCGGTGCATGACCAGCGCGATCGCCATCCCCAGCACCAGCTCGATCGCGACCGTGGTGATCATCAGGAAGACCGTGTTGAAGATGTCGGTCCACCAGAGGCTCGAGGTGAGGACGGTGGCGTAGTTGGAGAGCCCGGCGAAGCTGTTTTCGTCGGGGAAGCGGAGGTCGACGTTCTGCAGCGAGAGGACGACGGCGTAGGCGATCGGATAGGCGGTGACGAGCAGCATCGCCACCACCGCCGGCGTGCAGAGCATCCAGGCCAGTTTGCGCTCCGAGCGGGTGCGCGAGGAGGCTTTCTTCGGCGCGGCCTCCGGCGGCGCGGGGTTGGCGGGCGCGTTGACGGTCATCAGAGCAGCCCTTCCCGCTTGACCGCCTTTTCGACGTTGGACTTCAGTTCGTCGTAGACGGATTCGGTGTCTTCGGGGTCGATCTTGTCCGGCGGATGCAGAGCGCGCTGGACCGCGAGCGTGACGTCCTGGTAGGCGGGCGTGGTCGGCCGCGGGCCGGAGGCTTCGATCGATTCCTTCACCAGCTGGGCGAAGCCGGGATACGCTTTCGTCACGGCTTTGTCGGTGTAGAGATCGGAGCGCGACGGCGGCAGGCCGTCGAGTTCGACCGCGGTTTTCTGGCTTTTGTCGTTGGCCAGGCAGGCCGCCGCTTCGAAGGCGACATCCTTGTTCTTGGAGAAGGAGCTGACCGCGAGGTTGAAGCCGCCGAGCGGGGGTTTGCTCGGCTTGCTTGCGTCGACCCGCGGGAATCGTGCGAAGCCCATCTCTTTGCCGATTTCAGGCGCTTCTTCCTGGGCGCTCGCGTAGGCGAAGGTGTAGTTGGTCATGAAGGCCGATTCGCCGGCCTCGAAGCCGAGGCGGGCGGTGTCCTCGTCGGAGGTCGAGAGGCTCGGCGGCGCGGCGCCGCCGTTGGCGAGCGTGCCGATCACCTGCAGTGCCTTTTCGGTCGGTCCCTGTTCGAGGTCGACTTCTTCGGGACCGGAGAGGATCTCGGTTCCGGCGCTCTCGATCAGCGCGTTGACGAAGACCATGTAGCCCTCGTAGCGGTTGGCCTGAACCTGGATCGAGCCGGCTTCTTTCAGGCCTTCGGCGACTTCGATCATCTCGTCCCAGGTTTTCGGCGGCTGCTTGACCAGGTCTTTGCGGTACCAGAGCAGCTGGGTGTTGGTGTTGAACGGCGCCGCGTAGAGTTTGTCTTCGAAGGAGGCGGTTTCGATCACGTTGGGGAAGACCTTTTCGGTGACTTTCTCTTCCAGGTTCCCCGTCCACGGTTCGACCCAGCCGGCGTTGGCGAACTCGCCGGTCCAGATCACGTCCATGCCGACGATGTCGATCGAGGAGTCCTCGGCGCCGAGCCGCCGCACCAGCTGTTCGCGCTGCTGGCTGGCGTCGGTGGGGAGGAATTCCGGCATGATCGTGTACCTGCCGTTCGATTCTTCCGAGCACCGTTTTGAGACTTCTTCGATCGTCCCGCCCGGCTGGATCGCGACGAAGAAGGTCAGCTCCCGCGGCCCCGAGCCGCTCGAGCTGCCGCCGCAGGCCGTGAGCGCGGTCGCGACGAGAACCGCGGTCACGAGGCAAAGCAGAGATCGTGCAGCCCAACTGGTTTTCAACGCCGCTCCTCTTTCAATGCACCCTTTCCCGAGGGTGCATTGATGAAGCTGCCCGCGCGACTGCTTGTCTAAACCGGGATCGCGCAGCCGAGATTCGCCACACCCGGCTGGGGCGAAAGTCGGATGCGCCGGTTAATTGCTCGCGAGCAGCGCCACGAGCGCTCGATGGAGTCCGGCGACCGCGGAGTCGAGCGGCGCCTGGTCGCCGGCGGCGCGGGCGCGGATCAGGGCGCCCTCGATGGTCGTGACCACGAGCCCGGCGAAATCCTCCGAATCCTTCTTCTTCACGCCTTCGCTGCGCAACGCCGCTGCGATCGGCGCTTCCCAGCTTTCGAAGGCGGCGGTCGCGGCGGCGGCAAGCGCCGGGTCCTCGGGCCGGGCCAGGGCCGCGGCGGCAACCGGGCAGCCGAGCCGCTCCGGCTGGTCTTTGACGCGGCGGCGGAACATCTCGCCGAAGGTGCTCAGGGTCTCGGCGAGGCCGAGCTCGGCCAGCGAGCTTTCGATCGCGGCGCGGATCTCCCGACCCTCGAGTTCGGCCGCCTCGACGGCGAGCTGCTTCTTGCCGCCGGGGAAGTGGTGGTAGATCGAGCCGCGGGGAGCCTTGCCGCGGTCGGCGACGTCGCGCAGCTCCATCCCGGCGTAGCCCTTCTCGGCGAGCAGCTTGCGGGCGCCGTTCAGCAGCCGGTCGCGCCCATCGCGGCGCGTCGGCTCGAGCCCTTTCGCATCGGCGAGTCGCGTTATGCCCACGGTCATAGTATAGTCGCGGCCGCGATGTATGACCGTGGACATAGAGCGGGCGTTTTGATCGCCTGCACCGGCGCCTTCCTCGTCTTCCTCGACACGACGATCGTCAACATCGCCTTCCCGGACATCTCGGCCTCCTTCCCAGAGGCGAGCCGGGGACTGCTCTCCTGGGTGCTCGACGGCTACTTCGTCGTCATCGCCGCGCTGCTGGTGCCGGCCGGCGGGCTGGCCGATCGCTTCGGCCACAAGCGCGTCTTCCTCTGGGGCCTCGGCCTCTTCACCCTCTCCAGCCTGCTCTGCGCGGTCGCCCCTTCGCTGGAGGCGCTGATCGGGTTCCGGGTCCTGCAGGGGGCGGGGGCGGCGGCGATCGCGCCGACCTCGCTGGCGATCGTCCTCGACAGCTTCCCGCCGCAGAAGCGAGCGACCGGCGTCGGCCTCTGGGGCGCCGCCGCCGCAGCAGCCGCGGCGACCGGTCCCACCCTCGGCGCGGCCCTGGTCGAACTCGACAGCTGGCGGCTCGTCTTCCTCGTCAACCTGCCGCTCGGCGCCGCGCTGCTGCTCGCCGGCCGGCGACTGCTGCCGCACCAGGCGCTGCGGGACAGCCGCCTTCCGGATCTGCCGGGGGCGCTGATGCTGGCGCTCGGGCTGGCCGCGGTGACGCTCGGGATCGTCGAGGGCAACGACTGGGGCTGGACCGGGGCCGGCACGCTGGCCGTCTTCGCCGCCGCCGCGCTCCTGCTCGGCGTCGTCGTCACTCGCAGCCTGAGCCACCCACGGCCGATCGTCGAGCCGGCGCTCTTCGCCCACCGATCCTTCGGGCTCGGCAACCTCGGCACGCTGCTCTTCGCCGCCGCCTTCTTCTCGCTGATCCTCGGCAACGTCCTCTTCCTCACCACGGTCTGGGGCTACGGCATCCTCAGCGCCGGCCTCGCCACGCTGCCGGGCCCGACAACCACGACTCTCGTCTCGGGCCCGGCCGGCCGCCTCGCCGACCGCTTCGGACACCGCGCGGTGATCGTCCCCGGGGTGCTGGTCTTCGCCGCCGGCGTGATCGTCCTTCGCTCCGCCGGGACCGAGCCCGACTACGTCGGCCTCTGGCTGCCCGGCTCGATCCTGACCGGCATCGGCATCGGCCTCGCCTTCCCGGCCCTCGGCTCCGCCGCGGTCCGCGAGGTCGCCGACGACCGCTTCGCCACCGCCAGCGCCGTCAACGCCGCCTTCCGCCAGGTCGGCGCCGTCCTCGGCACCGCGATCCTGATCGCCATCGTCGGCGAACCGGCCGATCTCACCCAGGCACTCGACGTCTCCGACAGCGCCTACCTCTTCGCGGCTCTCGCCGCGCTCGCCTCAGGTGTCGCCGCGCTCGGCCTGAGCCGGCAGCGAGCGCCAGGCGCCCTCCGCCTCGGCGAGGCTGACGGAGAGGCTGCGGTCGCCGGCGCCGATCGCGATCCTCGCGCCGCCGACGGTGCCGATGAGGACGGCGCCGAGCTCCTCGAGCGTCGGCCGGTCGCCGCTGACTAGGAAGCCGCCGGGGCCCTCGCCGAAGAGGGCTTCCTCGGGCTGGGCGCCGCGCTCGCGCAGGTGTTCGATGTTGGTCTCGCAGCCGATCCCGCCGGCGATCGCCGACTCGGCGATGGCGACCGCGAGGCCGCCGTCGGAGACGTCGTGGACGGAGGCGAGCCTGCCGGCACGGACCGCGGTGCGGACGACGTCGCAGGCGGCGACGGCGCCGGCGACGTCGGGGCGGGGGAGGCCCATCTTCAGCTCGCCCCGTTGCTTCGCCAGCTCCGAGCCGGCGAGGCTGGGTTCGAAGGGGCCGACGAGGCCGATCGCGTCGCCCTCTTGGGCGAAGGCGTTGCCGGCGACCTGGGTCGGGTCGGGCAGCTCGCCGACCATCGCCACCACCGGCGTCGGGTAGATCGGGCCGTCGGGGCCCTCGTTGTAGAGGGAGACATTGCCGCCGACGACTGGGACGCCGAGGGCGTTGCAGGCGTCGGCGAGGCCGCTGACCGCGCGGTCGAGCTGCCAGGCGCCGGTCGGCTTCTCGGGGTTGCCGAAGTTGAGGCAGTTGGTCAGCCCGAGCGGCTCGGCGCCGACGCAGGCGAGGTTCTGGGCGCACTCGAGCACCGCGTCGATCGTCCCCAGGTAGGGCTCGCAGGCGACGCGGCGGCCGTTGCCGTCGATCGAGACGGCGATCGCGCTGCCGGCCTCGGGCAGCTGCAGGACGGCGGCGTCGGCCTGCTCGGGCCGGCGCACCGTGCGCGAGCCGACGATCGAGTCGTACTGCTCGAACGCCCAGCGCTTGGAGGCGATGCTCGGCGCCGAGAGCAGCGACAGCAGCTCCTGCTCGGGCGCGGCGCCCGGCGCCAGGGTCTCGCGGTTGCCGTAGATCCAGCCGTCCGGCTCGGCCGGGTCGAGGTCGTAGAGGGGGCAGCCGTCGACCAGCGCCTCGACCGGCATCTCGCCGACGACCTCGCCGTCGCGGAGGATGCGGATCCGGCCGCCGTCGGTGACGGTGCCGATCTCCGCCGAGCCGGTCTGCCATTTCTCGCAGATCGCCCGCACCTCCTCGACCCGGCCCGGCTCGACCACCGCCAGCATCCGCTCCTGGGACTCGGAGACCATGATCTCGAAGGGCTCCATGTCGGCCTCGCGCAGCGGCACCCGGGCGACGTCGATGTCGATCCCGACCCCGCCGGCGCTCGCCATCTCCCCGGCTGAGGAGGTCAGCCCCGCCGCGCCGAGGTCCTGCAGCGAGACCAGCAGCCCCTTCTCCAGCAGCTCCAGGCAGCACTCCAGCAGCTTCGACTCCTCGAAGGGGTCGCCGATCTGCACCGTCGGCCGCTTCGCTTCGTCGCCCTCGCCCAGCTCCGCCGAGGCGAGAACGGAGGCGCCGCCGATCCCGTCGCGCCCGGTCGAGGCGCCCATGAGGACGATCGAGTTGCCGACCCCGGCCGCCGCCGCCCGGACCATGTCGGCGGTCTTTGCGAAGCCGATGCACATCGCGTTGACCAGGCAGTTGTGCTCGTAGGGCTCCTCGAAGTAGATCTCGCCGCCGACCGTCGCCACCCCGATCGAGTTGCCGTAGTGGCCGATCCCCTGCACGGCGCCGTCGAGCAGGTGGCGCGAGCGGACCGAGTCGAGCTCGCCGAAGCGGAGGCTGTCGAGCAGCGCGATCGGCCGCGCCCCGATCGCGAAAACGTCGCGCATGATCCCGCCGATGCCGGTGGCCGCGCCCTGGAACGGTTCGACCGCGCTCGGGTGGTTGTGGCTCTCGACCTTGAAGGCGACCGCGTAGCCGTTGCCGACGTCGACGGCGCCGGCGTTCTCGCCCGGCCCCATCACCACCCGCTCGCCCTCGGTCGGCAGCCGCCGCAGCAGCTTGCGCGAGTGCTTGTAGGCGCAGTGCTCTGACCAGAGCAGGCTGAACATCGCCAACTCGACGTCGTTCGGCTCCCGACCGAGCTTCTCGACGATCAGCTCGTACTCGGAGTCGGTCAGCCCGAGCTCTTGGTGAGCGGGGAGGTCAGCCGTGGGCATGGCCTAAGTATCGCTTTGAGCTCGGCGTCGTGCGCCGCCGCCGAGCCGCTCTCCATTCGCCGATTCAGTTGAAAGGATGAACTTCATGGAGAGCGCAACCGCCCCGCAGCAGGCTCCTGCCCGAAACGGGGATGCCGAGGTTCTGGTCTCGCATGACCCGCTCGGCGAGGAGGGCTGGCGCGGGGTTCTCGAGCCAGGCGCCGGCGATTCTGCGGTTCTGCTTGGCGACGCTCTCGAGCTGCTGAAGGGCATCCCCGACCGAACCTTCCAGACGACGACCACCTCCCCGCCCTACTGGTCGCTGCGCGACTACGGCATCGATGGTCAGATCGGTGCCGAGGCCTCCGTTGAGAAATACGTCGAGAAACTGGTGGCCCTTTTCGAGGAGGTGCGGAGAGTGACCCGCGACGATGGGACGCTGTGGTTGAACATCGGCGATTCCTACACGTCAGGCGGTCGCACCTGGCGGGCTCCCGATAAGAAAAACCCAATCCGCGCGATGGACGTGAGGCCGCCTACTCCCGAAGGTCTCAAGCCAAAGGACTTGATCGGGGTGCCATGGCGGCTGGCGTTCGCTTTGCAGGAAGCGGGGTGGTACCTACGCTCGGATCTGATCTGGCACAAGCCGAACTGTCAACCCGAGTCGGTGAAGGACCGTCCCACCAGGGCGCACGAGTACCTCTTCCTGTTCAGCAAGAGCGATCGCTACAAGTACAACCAGGACGCGGTTCGAGGCCCCAACAACCGAAATTTACGCACGGTTTGGGATATCAAGACCAAGCCCTATCGCGGAGCACACTTTGCGACCTTTCCCCTGGAGCTGATCAAGCCGAGCATCCTCCTGGCTACCTCCGAGGGCGATCTCGTACTGGATCCTTTCCTGGGATCGGGCACCACCGGGGTGGCGTCGCTGAAGGCGCAACGGCGGTTCGTGGGAATCGAGCTGAATCCCGAGTACATCCAAATCGCCGAGGAACGCCTGGGCGATGAGATGAACGGAGGGTAGTCATTCGAGTTCCAGATCCGGCTCGCCAGCTCGCCTTCCACGAGTTGCTGGTCGCCGCTCGCAAGACTGTTCTGAAGGATGCCCTGCGTTCCACCGTAGCCGGCCTTTCACAGGCGACGGTCAAGAAAGAGGTGGGTGAGTTCGTGCCGGACGAGGCGCAGAAGCTCCTCGCTTCGGTGGGCATCAGAGACGAGGAGGTGTTCCCGATCCCCTCCGTGCTTCGCGAGAAGCCGACGCTCGTCGGCTACTACCGTCTCCTGCTCGGTACGTCGCAGAAGCAGTTCTACGGCTCGGGCTCTGGCCTGGGGCCGTTCAAGGCGATGGAGGAGCGCGGTGTTCTCACCGCCAAGGCCGAGGCCGGCCTCGACGACTTCTGCCGGGAGATGGCAGCAGCCATGACCGCCCTGATCGAACAGATCTCCCCCCGAGTGACGGAGAGGGATCTGGATGAGTTGCCTC
>DATMBY010000097.1:0-3452 GCA_035558995.1 Solirubrobacterales bacterium | reverse complement strand
GGCACTGGACGTGGTAGATGCGGCAGAAGGCGGTGTCCATCGCGCCCCAGAAGGAGGCGCCGATCCAGAGCGAGCCGGCGAAGGCGGCGATCCCGATCGTCGCCGTGTTGTTCTCGATCCGGTTGAGGGCGTCGGTCAGCGTCTGCTGCTCGGTGTTGGGGAAGAGGCGCTGGAGGTCGGCGAGGACGCTGCTCTCGACCCCTTCGATCTTCAGCACCTGGCCGAAGACGAAGAGGACGAGGAGGGCGAACGGAAAGACCGCCAGCATCAGGTTGTAGGCGACCATCGCCGAGAGCCCGGTGACGTTCTCGCGGTAGGCGCGCTGCCAGAAGGCGCGCAGCCAGGGGGTCGGATGACGGAGGGAGCTGGGCATTGACTTCACAAACTGAAGCGAGTACCATGCGAACAGGCGTTTGACCTAGGTGCAGACGTCGCCCAACTGGGCACAATGACGATGTAGACGCTACTTCGCGGACCAGATAACTCGGGTCCGTTTTTTGTCGGTCCGGCGCGACTTTCGACTCGCGACGGTATTTCATCGCCAGGACTAAACATCGACCGCAAGGGAACGAGTAAGAACGGATGCTGGTAGCAGAGCTTCAGGAACTGGACGAGGTCAAAAACCTCATCAATCGCGGGCAGCAGCTCGGCGTGCTGACCTTCGGGGACATCGCCTCCGCCGTCTCCGAGGTCGATCTCGACGAGTCTGACGTCGAGGACCTCTACGGCCACCTCGAGAAGTCGGGGATCGAGCTCGTCGAGGACATGGACCCGGCGCAGAAAGCCGCCGCCGAAGCGCTTCCCGCCGACACCGGCAAAAAAGGCCGCCGGCGCCAGAAACAGGCGCTCGACCTGAAACCGGACATGACCACCGATTCCTTGCAACTGTTCCTCAAGGACATCGGCAAAGTCCGCCTGCTGACCGCGGCGGAGGAGGTCGAACTCGCCAAACGCATCGAGCGCGGCGACCTCGACGCGAAGCAGAAAATGGTCGAGTCGAACCTGCGACTGGTCGTCTCGATCGCGAAAAATTACCGCAACCAGGGCCTTCCCTTCCTCGATTTGATCCAGGAGGGAACGCTGGGCCTGGTCCGCGCGGCGGAGAAGTTCGACTACCGCAAGGGGTTCAAGTTCTCCACCTACGCCACCTGGTGGATCCGCCAGGCGATCGCCCGCGCGCTCGCTGACAAGGCACGGACGATCCGGATCCCGGTCCACGTCGTCGAGAAGCTGAACAAGATCGGCCGCGCCGAGCGCAAGCTGGTCACCGAGCTGGGCCGCGAGCCCACCCCGGAGGAGATCGCGGAGGTGACGGGGATCGATCCCGAGGAGGTCGACTCGATCAAGCGCTCCGCCCAGGCCCCGTTCTCCCTGGAGAAGCCGGTCGGCGACGAGGAGGAGTCGGAGTTCGGCCAGTTCATCGCCGACGAGAAGGCCGAGAGCCCGTTCGACCGGGCCGCCGACCTGCTGACCAAAGAGGCGCTGAAAGAGGCGCTGGAGAACCTCTCCTACCGCGAGCGCCGCGTGCTCGAGCTCCGGTACGGGCTCGGTGGCGAGCACCCGCGGACCCTCGACGAGGTCGGCCGCACCTTCAACGTCACCCGCGAGCGGATCCGCCAGATCGAGAACCAGAGCCTCAAAAAGCTGCAGTCTCTGGGCGAGGCCCAGAAACTGCGCGAGGTCGCGTAACCAGGATTAAGTGATCGGGCATCCCGGCCGATATCGGTCGGGATGTTCGAGATCGACTCAGCGCTGCGAAAGCTCATCGAGCGGGAGGGGTCCGACCTGCACATCAAGGTCGGGGTGCCTCCGACCGCTCGCATGCACGGCGAGCTCGCGCCCTTCGAGGGCTACCAGCCGCTGACTCCGGAGGACACCGAACAGGCGTTCCAAGACATGGCCGAGGTGCGGTCGATGACCGAATTCGAGGAATGCGGCGAGGCCGACTTCTCCTACGCGATCAAGGGCCTCTCGCGGTTCCGCGTCAACGCCTTCAAACAGCGCGGCTCGATCTCGATCGTCTGCCGCGCGATCCCCTTCGACATCCGCTCGGTCGACGACCTCGGGCTGCCCCCGGTCGTCACCAAGCTGGCCGAAGAGCAGCGCGGGATCATCCTCGTCACCGGCACCACCGGCTCGGGCAAGAGCACGACGCTGGCGGCGATGATCGACCACATCAACCGCACCAGGACCGATCACATCGTCACCCTCGAGGACCCGATCGAGTACCTGCACCCGGACAAAAACTCGATCATCAACCAGCGCGAAGTCGGCTCGGATACCGAAAGCTTCGCCCGCGCGATGCGCCGGGTCCTGCGCCAGGACCCCGACGTGATCCTGATCGGCGAGATGCGCGACGAGGAGACCGTCCGCACGGCGCTGTCCGCGGCCGAGACCGGCCACCTCGTGCTCTCGACGGTCCACACCCTGGATGCGACCGAGACGATCAACCGCATCGTCGACTTCTTCCCGCCCCACCTCCAGCACCAGGCCCGGGTCATGCTTGCGGCCACCCTCAGGGGCGCGATCGCCCAGCGCCTCGTCCCCGACATCACCGGCGACGGCCGCGTCCCCGCCTCGGAGATCCTCATCGTCACCGGCCGCGTCCAGGACCTGATCATGAACCCGGAGGAGACCGGCAAGATCACCGAAGTCATCGCCGAGGGCGAGTACTACGGCATGCGCACCTTCGACCAGTCCCTCATGCACTACGTGATGGAAGGCAAGGTCACCGAGGACGTCGCGCTCGAGTTCGCCTCCAACCCCCACGACTTCAAACTGATGCTGGCGGCGGGTGGCCAGCGCGCGAGCGGCATCGAGCAGCTCGCACCCGCTACCGAGTAGGACGGGCGTCCAAGTGAGGGTCGACGACAGAGCGTGGCCCTCAAGCCCGGCCACCGGGGTGACGATGAGATGACGCGAATGACCGCCATCGACCGCTTCATCCTGCTTGTACGAGACCTGCGCAGAGGCGAGCGCGGGATTGCGCTGCCGACGGTCCTCTTCGCGATGATGGCGAGCATGGGCCTGGCCGGTGCCGCGGTAGTCGCTTCCGTGGACGTGCAGCAGGGAGCGAATCGTGACAGCGGTTCGAAGAGCGCGATAGCCGCCGCCGACGCGGGGGCGAACGTCGCCACCCTGAGGCTGGCTCGGTACTCGAAAACGCTTGCCACTTCCGAGTGCATCTGGGACTCCGGCGGAACGCTGACCCCGACGAAAGCGGTCAGCACCGGTGGTCAGACCTGGTGCCCGCCGGTTTCGGGGACCGTGGGGCGCGGGACTTACACCTATTGGGTGAGCCCCGCGGGGTCGACCTGCGGTGGATACGCACTCTGTGTCGTCTCCGTGGGAACGGTTGATGGCGTCAGCCGGCGCATCGAGCTGACGTTCAACGAATCTGGTGTCGAAGGCGGCGGCGGCACGACCAAAGAAGAAGAAGAAAAAGGTGGCAC
>DATMBY010000096.1:0-5151 GCA_035558995.1 Solirubrobacterales bacterium | reverse complement strand
GTGGAAGGACACCGGCCAGCTCGCCGACATGCTCGAGGCCAACCGGCTGGTGCTGGAGGAGCTGGTGACCGAGATCGAGGGGGAGGTCGACGAGGCATCCAAGGTCGAGGGCCGGGTCGTCCTCGGCCCCGGTGCCCGGCTCGAGCGCTCGGTCGTCCGCGGCCCCGCCGTGATCGGCGCCGGCGCGGTCGTCGAGGACGCCTTCGTCGGCCCCTACACCTCGATCGGCGACGACGTCCACGTCCGCCGCTCCGAAGTCGAGAACTCGATCGTCCTCTCCGGCTCCGTCGTCGAGGACCTCGGCACCCGCATGGAGGCGAGCCTGCTCGGCAAGGAAGTGAAGCTGACCCGCAGCGAGGGGATGCCGAAGACGCTGCGCCTCCTGGTCGGCGACCGCTCCGAGATCAAACTCGTCTAGTGGACTGGCGGCAGAGCGCTCGGGCGGCCTGGGCCGCGTTCTGGCCCAGCCGAATGGTCGTCTTCGGCGTCGCCATCTGGGTCACGATCTCCGGCTTCATCCCCAACGTCGTCGGCGAATCGGCCTCGCTCTCCCACCCCTTCGCCGCCTGGCCCGGGCACAACCTCCTCGACCTCGTCTTCTCGCCGATGGCGAAGTGGGACACCCAGCACTACCTGGCGATCGCCTACGACGGCTACGTCGAAAGCTACGAAGGCCTGCCGCCGGTCGACAACCGGCCGGCCTTCTTCCCGCTCTACCCCGGCGTCGTCCACATCTTCAGCGGTTTCGGCGCCAGTCCCGGCCTGATCCTGATCGTCGCCTACGCGGTCTCGCTCGCCTGCTTCTTCGGCGCCCTGACGCTGCTGCACCGGCTGACCGTGATCGAGCTCGGCGAGCAGTTCGCGACCCCGACCCTGCTCCTGCTCTCCTTCTTCCCGACCGCGCTCTTCTTCGGCATCCCCTACAGCGAGTCGATGTTCCTGCTGCTCGCCGTCGCCGCCTTCCTCGCCGCCCGCACCGGCCACTGGGCGATCGCCGGGATCGTCCTCGCGCTGGCCTCGGCGACGCGGGTTCCGGGGCTGCTGCTGATCGTGCCGGTGGCGATGCTCTACCTCTACGGGCCGCGGACCGACCGCGAGCGCGAGCTCCACGACGGGCGCTGGCCCCGCTACCGGTTGCGCCCCGACTTCCTCTGGCTGCTGCTGGCGCCGCTCGGACTCCTCGCCTTCAGCGCCTACCTCCACTTCACGCTCGACAACTGGATGGCCTGGAACGACGCCCAGGCGCTGTTCGGTCGCCACACCGTCGATCCGCTGACGGGGATCTGGGCCGGCTTCCGCGAAGCCGGGAAGGGGGTGGGGCATCTCGCAACCGGCTCCTACCACGGCACCTTCGACTACCTCAACATCATGCAGCTGGTCTTCGTCACCTTCGCCATGGCCGGCGGGATCGCGATGCTGCGGACGCTGCCGGCCGCCTACGGGACCTGGGTCCTGCTCTCGCTGGCGCCGACCTTCGTCTCCCAGGTCGACGGCGACCCCTTCTGGTCGGCCTCGCGCTTCATCGTCGTCCTCTTCCCGCTCTTCCTCTGGCTGGCGACGGTGACCGAGAAGCGCGGGTGGACGACGCGGGTCGTCGCCCTTCTCGCGGCCGGGATGGCGATATTCACCGCCCAGTTCGCCCTCTGGTCCTTCGTCGCTTGATCACCGTCATTACTGTCTCGTCACTATGAAGCTGCTCGTCACCGGAGCCGCCGGAATGCTCGGCCGCGACGTCATGCTCGCCGCGGGCAACGCCGGCCACGAGGTCGTCGGCTACGGCCGCGTCGAGCTCGACGTCACCGATCCCGACCAGCTGGGGCGCCGGATGGAGCTGGAGCGGCCCGACGTGGTCATCAACTGCGCCGCCTGGACCGACGTCGACGGCGCCGAGACCGCCGAGGAGGCGGCCTTCGCCGTCAACGGCAGGGGCGCCGGCAACGCCGCCGCCGCCGCGGCCGAGGTGGAAGCGCGGATCCTCCACGTCTCCACCGACTACGTCTTCGACGGCGCCAAGGCCGCGCCCTACGTCGAGAGCGACCAGCCGGCGCCGCTCTCGGCCTACGGCCGCACCAAGCTGGCCGGGGAGGAGGCGGTCGCCGCTGCCAACAAGCGCCACTTCATCGTCCGCTCCGCCGGCCTCTTCGGGGTCAGCGGCCGCAACTTCGTCGGCACGATGCTGCGCCTCGCCGAAGCGCAGAACGAGGTCACCGTGGTCCGCGACCAGGTCGGCTCGCCGACCTACACCTGGCATCTGGCCTATGGAATCGTCCGCCTGATCGAGGGGATCGAGTACGGCATCCACCACATGGCGGCCTCGGGCCAGTGCTCCTGGTACGAGTTCGCGCGCGAGATCTTCGAGCAGGCGCACGTTGAGTGCAGAGTGCTCTCGATAACGAGCGAGGAATTCGGCGCCGCGGCGCCGCGGCCGGCCTTCTCGGCACTGGTCAGCCAGCGCGAGCATGCGATCCGGCTGCCCAGCTGGCAGGACGGGCTGGCAGGCTACCTCGCCCAACGAAAAGCGGAGCTCTGAACGCGGAGCGTGAAAGGTGTGTTTTCTTAAATGAGGCTTTTGGTCACCGGAGCGGCAGGTTTCATCGGCTCCACCTACGTGCGGCTGATGGGGGACGAGCACGACGTCGTCGTTCTCGACAAGCTCACCTACGCGGGCCGGCGCGAGAACCTGCCCGAGGGGACGGAGCTGATCGAGGGTGCGATCGAGGACCCGGTGGTGGTGCGGGAAGCGATGCAGGGAGCCGACGCGGTCGTCAACTTCGCTGCGGAGAGTCACGTGGATCGCTCGATCGACGACCAGGAAGCCTTCGCCCGCACCCACGTCGTCGGCACCGGGACGCTGCTCGACGCGGCGCGGGAACTCGGCGTCGAGCGCTACCTGCAGGTCTCCACCGACGAGGTCTACGGGTCGATCGATTCCGGCTCCTTCACCGAGACCTCGCCGCTCGACCCCTCCTCCCCCTACTCGGCGACGAAGGCGGCCGGCGACCTGCTTGTCTCCGCCCACTTCCACACCTACGGCATCGACGCCTCGATCGTCCGCGGCTCCAACAACTACGGCCCCCGCCAGTACCCGGAGAAGCTGATCCCGCTGATCGTCCTGAACGCGATCCACGGCGACGCGCTGCCGGTCTACGGCGACGGCCGCCAGGTTCGGAACTGGCTCTACGTCGAGGACTTCTGCCGCGGCATCCACACCGTGCTGGCGAAGGGCAGGGCCGGCGAGGCCTACAACGTCGGCGGTCCCGACGAGTGCGAGAACATCGAGGTCATCAAGCGGGTGATCGAGCTGGTCGGCGCCGACGAGTCGCTGATCGAGTACGTCACCGACCGCCCCGGCCACGACCGCCGCTACTCGCTCTCTTCCGAGAAGCTGAAGACGGAGCTGGGCTGGGAGGCGCAGGTCCACTTCGCCGAGGGTCTCGAGCGGACCGTCGAGTGGTACCGCGAGAACGAGGAGTGGTGGGGCCCGATCCGCTCCGGCGAGTACCGCGAGTACTACGAAAAGCACTATGGGAAGAGCCTCGGCTAGTGGCCGAACGGCTGGAGACGAAGCTCGACGGGGTGGTCCTGATCGAGCCGGTCGTCCACGGCGACGAGCGCGGCTTCATGCTCGAGTCCTACAGCCGCGAGGCGTGGCGGCGGCTCGGGGTCGAGGTCGAGTTCGTCCAGCACAACCACTCGCGCTCGCGCCGGGGGACGCTGCGCGGGATCCACTTCCAGACCGAGCCGGGGCAGGCGAAGCTGGTCCGCTGCGCCCGCGGCGAGATCCTCGACGTCGCCGTCGACCTCCGCCGCGGCTCCCCCACCTACGGCCAGTGGGAGGCGCACCGCCTCGACGACGTCCGCCACCGCCAGCTCTTCGTCCCGGTCGGCTTCGGCCACGGCTTTGCCGTCCTCTCCGCGGAAGCCGACGTCGCCTACCAGGTCTCCAGCCTCTACGACCCAGCCACCGAGTCCGGCATCGCCTGGGACGACCCCGACGTCGGGGTCGACTGGCAGGTCAGCGGGCCACTGCTGAGCGAGCGCGACAAGAACGCTCCGAGCCTGGCTGAAGTCAGCGGCAGTCTTCCCTTCAGGTGACACAGACCGTGTAGATCTGTGCAATCCTCAGTCCGTGGCTGCCAATCCGAAGCGCATCAATGTCACGTTGGACGAGGCTCACGCTCGCAAACTCACCAGGCTTGCCGAGCGGACGCACATCCAGGAGGGAACGCTCGCCCGGTCACTCCTCGCAACTGCTCTGGACGATGCAGATCCGGATGTCGGCCGGATAACGGAGATTCTTGACGGAATCCCCGGCGCTTGGGAGCGCACCCAGGAGGGACTCGCCCAGGCGACGCGCGGGGAAGGCACGCCGCTCGACGAGCTGGCCTGAGTGGCGCAGGTAATCGTCAGCCCGCAAGCGAAGCGGGACGTGGATGAGGCCATCTCGAGCCTCAGCCTTCCCGCCGATACCTGGACTCGAGTAGTCCGCTCGCTGCGGGTTCTCGAAACCTTCCCGCTCTCGGGTCCGCAGCTGGGGGGAAGGTGGGCGCCAGCCCGATTCGTGCTGGGACCGTGGTCGTGGATGCTCCTGCTCTACAGCTACGACGAGGACACCGATCGTGTGTTCGTCGTCTCGATGAACGACGCCCGTTCGGCGACCTCACCACGGTCCTAACTGCGTCTGCAAAGTGGAGGAGCTGCGCCAGGGGTGGCGGTGGTCCTCGACTCCGATCAGCGGCCGCGGACTGCGGTGATCGCCAGACTGACAGCCAACTTGCCGCCGATGCCGGCGTAGACGGCGGCGTTGAGGAGGGGGTTGTTCTCGGGGGCGTCGAAGCGGCGGTAGAAGCGGGCCATGCCGCGGTGGAAGGCGATCTCCTGCCGCGGACGGCGGCGGGCGCCGCTGGAAGCGCCCTTGACGTGGAGGGCAACGCCGGCGGGCTCATAGAAGACCTTCCAGCCGGCGTCCCAGAAGCGGTGGCACCAGTCGAGGTCCTCCATGTACAGCCAGTAGCCCTCGTCGAGCAGGCCGACCTCGCGGATCGCCGCGGCGCGGCAGAGCATGAAGGCGCCGTTCACCGCGTCGACCTCGCCCGGCTCGTCGTCGCCGAGGTGGGTGGCCCGGTACTGCCCGAGCTGCCCGGCATCGTC
>DATMBY010000095.1:0-3590 GCA_035558995.1 Solirubrobacterales bacterium | reverse complement strand
GTCAGGCCGGTGTTCCCACACCCGCCATCGACGCCAGCCGGTCGAGCGTGTGCAGCTGCTGATCGCGCTCGACGTGCACCGGTGAGACGATCAGCCTGTCGATCCCCGCTCCCCGGAAGCGCTCGACCCGCTCGGCGCCCTCGGCCTCGGTCCCGACCAGCGAGGTCGCCTCGACGATCTCGTCCGGCATCGCCTCGAAGGCGCCGCCGCGGTCGCCGTCCTGGAAGCGCTGCTGGACCTCGTCGGCGACCTCGCCGAACCCGAAGCGGTGGGCGAGGTCCACGTAGAAGTTGGGCTTGCGGCTGCCCATGCCGCCGAAGTAGAGGACGAGGCCGGCCTTGACGACGTTCTTCGCCGCCTCGAGGTCGCCGTCGATCGCCACCTGCAGCGAGGGGCTGACCTCGAGGTCGGAGCGCTGCCGTCCCCCTTTGGCGAAGCCCGCCTCCAGGTGCTCGCCCCAGGTTTCCTCGAAGGCGTCGACGCTGAAGAAGATCGGGATCCAGCCGTCGCAGATCTCGGCCGCCATCTCGACCGATTTGCGGCCGATCGCGCCGACGAAGACGGGGATCTCGTTGCGCAGCGGGTGGAAGTTCAGCTTCAGCGGCTTGCCCTCGCCGCCGGGCAGCGGCAGCGTGTAGTGGTCCCCTTGGTGGTTCACCGGGCCCTCGCGGGCGATGATCTCGCGCACGACTTCGATGTACTCGCGGGTCCGTCCCCAGGGCTTCGCGTAGGGGACCCCGTACCAGCCCTCGGAGACCTGCGGCCCCGAGGGGCCGAAGCCGAAGAGGAAGCGGCCGCCGGAGAGTTTGTCGATCGTCGCCCCGGCCATCGCCGCCGCCGCGGGAGGGCGCGCCGGCACCTGCATGATCGCGGCGCCCAGGTTGATCCTCTCGGTCTGCGCCGCCAGCCAGGCGAGGACGCTGACCACATCGGAGCCGTAGGACTCGGCGGCCCAGACCGACTCGTAGCCGAGATCCTCGGCGGCGCGGACGATCTCGGCCGCCTCCTCACCGGCCGGGCCGATCCCCCAGTAACCGAGGTTGAGTCCGAGCTTCAGGCCCATAGTTCCCGCACCCTATTGAATAGGGGTCTGATGGGTAACGGCCAAGTCAGCATGGACCGGGGACTCTCCAGCGGCGAGGCCGCCGCTCGCCTGCGCAAGCTCGGGCCGCCGCAGCAGAACTCCTCGCGCTCGCTGGCGAGCATCGTCGCCGCCAACGTCTTCACGCTCTTCAACGCGATCATCGCCGCATTCTTCGTCCTCGACCTCGGGCTCGGGCTCTACGCGGACTCGATCTTCGGCCTGATCGCCGTCGTCAACTCCAGCATCGGCATTTACCAGGAGAAGAAGGCGAAGGAGACCCTGGAGGAAATCGCCGTCCTCGTCGCCCCCCACGCGCGGGTGGTCCGCGACGGCGAGGTGCTGGAGCTGATCGCCGACGAGGTGGTCCCCGGCGACCTGGTCGAGATCGGTCCCGGCGACCAGCTGATCGCCGACGGCGAGGTGGTCGCCTCGCGCGGGATGACGATGGACGAGTCGCTGCTGACCGGCGAGTCCGACGGGATCAGGAAGGACGACGGCGACCGCGTCCTCTCCGGCTCCTTCTGCGTCTCGGGCTCTGGCTCCTACGTCGCCGCCGCGGTCCGCGAGGAGAGCTACGCGGGCAAGATCGCCGGCGAGGCGAAGGCCTTCCGCCACCCGCCCTCGCCGCTGCAAGAGGAGGTCAACCGGGTGATCATCGCCTCCACCTACGTGATGGTGCCGCTGGCGATCGTCCTCATCCTCAGCCTGAAGCTGCGCAACGTCCCGCTCGACGAGGCGGCGCAGACCGCCACCGCCGGCCTCGTCACCCTGATCCCGGAGGGCCTGGTGCTGCTGATGAGCGTGACCTTTGCGGTCGCGGCAAAACGGCTGGCCAGGCGGGGGACGCTGGTGCAGCAGATGAGCGCGACCGAGAGCCTCGCCTCGGTCGACACGATCTGCGTCGACAAGACCGGGACCCTGACGGCGGGCAAGCTGCGGCTCTCCGGGGTCGAGTACGCGGACGGCATCGACCCCAAGACCGGAGCGGCGGCACTGGGCCGGTTCGCCGCCAGCGCCGGCAACCGCAACCAGACCCTGGAGACGATCGCCGGGGAGTTCCCGGGCGAGGCGGGGGCGGTCCGCGGCGAGGTGCCGTTCTCCTCGGAGTGGAAGTGGAGCGGCGTCTCCCTGGACGGCTCCGGCGACGGCGCCACCTACGTGCTCGGGGCGCCGGACATCCTCGCCGAGTCGGGCGCGTTGAGCCTGCCGCCGCGCCTGGCCGAGAAGCTGAAGCAGGAGACCGCCGCCGGCCGCCGCGTCGTCGCCTTCGGCCAGACCAGCGAGGCGCTGCCCGAGGACCCGGCGGCGACAGGGTCGCCGCGGCTGGACCCGCTGGCGCTGGTGGTGCTGGAGGAGACGCTGCGGCCCGACGCGGCGGAGACGATCGCGACGATGCGCGAGGAGGAAGTCGACCTGAAGCTGATCTCCGGCGACGCCGCCGCCACCGTCACCGCGGTCGCCTACGCGGTCGGGGTGCCGCAGGACGCCCCGGTGATCGAGGGGCCAGACCTGCCGGAGGACGAGGAGGGCTTGGCGAAGGCGGCGATGGAGAACACGATCTTCTGCCGGATCAAACCCGAGCAGAAGAAAGCGCTGGTCGGGGCGCTCGTCGCCAGCGGGCGCTACGTGGCGATGATCGGCGACGGCGTCAACGACGTGCCGGCGCTGAAGCGGGCGCGGATGGCGGTGGCGATGGGCTCGGGGACGCAGGTGACCAAGGGGGTCGCCGACGTCGTCCTGCTCGAGGACCAGTTCGAGCGGCTGCCGGAGGCGGTCGGCGAGGGGCGCAAGATCGCCCGCAATATCCACCGCCTCGGCCGCCTCTACCTGACCAAGACCGTCTACGCGGCGACCCTGATCCTGCTCGTCGCTGTGCCGGGCTTCGTCTTCCCCTTCCTGCCGCGCCACCTGACCGTGGCCGCCCTGCTGACGATCGGGATCCCCTCCTTCGCCCTGGCGCTGCTCCCTTCCGAGGGGCCGCTGTACCGCGGGCGGCTGCTTCGGGCACTGGCGGCGTTCGCGGTCCCGGCGGGGGTCGCCACCGCGCTCGCCTCGATCGTCTCCTTCTTTCTCGTCGACACCGTCGCCGGCGGCACCCTCGCCGAGGGCCGGACCGCGGCAACCTCGACCCTGATCGCCCTCGGGCTCGCCTTCATCCTCCTGCTCGAGCGCGGCCCCGGCCGCGAGCACATCGCGATCCAAAGCAACATGCTGGGGATGGTGATGGGTCTGGGCGGCATCTACGCCGGCATCCTCGCCCTCCCCTTCCTGCGCGAATTTTTCGACCTCGTCCTGCTCGGACCGGGCGAATGGTTCCTCGTCTTCCTCTCGGTCGCGATCGGCCTCGCGATCGCCAGCGCGATGTGGAAACTGCCGCCGATCGAACGCCTGGAAATGCCGGAGGAACGGGTAGAAGCCGAGGAGTGAGCCCAGCTCCTCTCTACTCGCCCGAACCGGACTGCACAGACGAGGCCTTCGAACCTGACGGCGAGCCGCGGCCGCTCTA
>DATMBY010000094.1:0-3986 GCA_035558995.1 Solirubrobacterales bacterium | reverse complement strand
ACGGGGACGACCGCCGCCAAAGCGGAGCTGCACGAACTGCTGAAGGAAAACCATCGCCTTCACAACCGCATCCAGTCCGCCGACGACCCGCTGGTCGTCGACCACGAAGCGCGCGCTCAGGGGATGGTCGCCGAAGGCGAGACGCCGATCGTCATCCACGGCAAGCTCGGCGGCTGACGCCCCCGCGGGGAGCCTCCCATGGTTGACCTCGGCGGCTACCTCCTGGGAGTCGCCCAACTGGCCCTGGTCGTCGTGCCGCTGGCCTTCTGCGGCTACAAGCTCCGCCGGCGCCTGCTCCCCACCTGGGAGGGCGCCCCCGCCCGCCTGGTCGAGTCGATCGTCTTCGTGGCTCTCCTCATCTGGCTCTCCGAGATCCTCGGCACCTTCGGCCTCTTCTACGTTGGCACCCTGATCGCCGCCTCGCTCCTGCTGTGCCTGGCCATAGGTCTCCTGCCGGGGGGTGGCGCGGATTTGGGGGACCATCCCGAGCAGCTACTGCAGCGCAGGGATGGTGGGACCAAATCGGCGACAGGACCCGCCGGCCCAGCAGCGTTCGTCTTGCCGCTGATCGCACTCGCAGTCGTCGCTGCCACGGTTTTCAGCTGGGGGGTGACCGCGCAGCATGCTTGGGACCGGGGGGTCTTCAATTTCGACAGCCTCTGGTACCACCTGCCGTTTGCCGTCGACATGGTGCAGACGCACAGCGTCGTCGGGATGCACCACGTGGAGACGGTGTTCACGAATTGGTTCTATCCGCAGAACTCGGAGCTGCTGCATGCGGTGGGGATCCTGCTGACGGGCAGGGACACGCTGTCGTTGTTCCTGAACTTCGGGTGGTTGGCGGTGGCGTTCCTGGCTGCGTATTGCGTCGGACGGCCTTATGGGCGTGGAGCTGTGACCGTGATCGCCGCGGCGATCCTCTTGGAGTGCCACACGCTGGTGGTACGCGATCCGGGGGCCGCCAAGAACGACCTGATGGCCGCGGCGCTGCTGCTGGCCTCGATCGCGATCCTCGTCGAGGCCTACGCATCCAGGGGTGTGGTTGAGCTTCGTTCCGGTATGCGAGACAAACCTCAACCACACCCTGGGTGGGACCGGTGGGCGCTGGCGGCGGCTGGGCTTGCGGCTGGGCTGGCGGCGGGGACGCGGGTTACCGGGCTGGCGATGGCGGGGGCCTTGACGGTGGCTGTGGTGGCGCTCTCGCCGCAGGGGAGGCGGTGGGCGGCGGCGGGATGGTGGTTCGGGGCGGCTCTGGCGGGCGGGGCGTTCTGGTACCTGCGGAACCTGGTCGTCGCCGGCAACCCGATCCCGGAGGTGGAGAAGCTGGGGCCGATCTCGCTGCCGCACCCGGAGCGCCTGCAGGAAGGGCGGCCGGACTTCTCGATCGTCCACTACGCGACCGACACCGGCGTCTGGCGGGAGTACTTCGGGCCTGGACTGCACGAGGCCTTCGGGGCGCTCTGGCCGCTGGTCGTCTTCGGCGCCGTCGCGGCGGCGCTGCTGGCGCTCCTGCGCGGCCGCGACAGGATCGTCCGCTGGATCGGCGCCGTCGCCCTCTTCGGCGCCCTCGCCTACCTCTTCACGCCCCTCAGCGCCGCCGGCGCCGAGGGCGAACCGGTCGGCTTCGGGATCAACATCCGCTACGTGATCCCGGCGCTGCTCGCCGGGATCGTCCTGCTTCCGCTCGACCGATGGCTGGACACGCCGCGGCGGCAGTGGGGGCTGACGGCCGTGCTGGTGCTGGTCTTCCTCGTCACGAACCGCCCCGACGACGCCCTCCACGACAAGGGCCGGGTCTTCGCCTTCCTCCTCGTCGCCCTCGTCGTCCTGGTGCCGGCGCTGCTGCTCTACCTGCGCGGCCGCGGTTCCGGCGTCCCTCTCCTCGCCGGAGGCGCCGCCGCGCTCCTCCTCGCCCTGGTCGCGATCGGCTACCCGCTGCAGCGCCACTACCTCGAGCACCGCTTCGCCAACGAAGGCAGCGACGAGGAGAGCATCCCCGGCATGCACCTCGGCAGCGCCTACCGCTGGGCCCGCGGGGTGGAGGACGCGCGGATCGGGCTCGCTGGCACCACCGCCGGCTTCGCCGGGTACGGCTTCTACGGGACCGACCTCAGCAACCGCGTCCGCTACCTCGGCGAAGACGGGGCGCACGGGGCGTTCAACGCGCTACCGACCTGCGCCGCCTTCCGCGCGGCGGTCAACGACGCCGACCTCGATTACCTCGTCACCGCCCCGTTCCTCAACTTCCTCCACCCCGGAGATCCGGTCGCCTCGCCGGAGGCCCGCTGGCTGCGCGGGGAGAAGGCGGTGCGGCCCGTCCTCCGCAGCGGTCCCGTCACCGTCTGGCAGGTCCGCGGAGACCTCGACCCCCGCGCCTGCGGCCCCGCCAACGCGCCGCTGCGGCAAGTCCCGCAGACGCCGGCCGCCTGATTGCCGGCGCGGCGGGCGGGGTAACCTCGGCCAATGGCGTATCCGGTCGAAAACGCCTTCTTCGAATGGGAGAGCGGTTACCGCGCCTACCGCGAGATCGAGGAGCCGCGGGAGCGGCGGCTGGCCGACAGGGTGGTCGACGCGATCCGCGACGAGCTGCGGCGCCGGATCGGCCCGACCTTCACCGCCGCCGACCTCGCCGACCTCTACGGCCAGGGCACCGACTGGGCGCAGCAGGTTGCCTTCGACGTCGCCCCGGCGATCGAGGGGGAAGCCGGCTCGCTGACGGACGCGGCCTTCTGGCTGTACCTACGAGGGGCCACCGACTTCGCAGGCGGCCGGCAGCTGCCGGTCTAGCTACTCGTCGTCGGAGTCGTCGGGCTCGTTCGAGCCCTCGGAGCCGTTGGGGTCCTCCTGCGGCTCGCCGGCGCGGCGGATGACGATCTGGTCGGCCTCGATGCGGACGGTGACGTCGCGCTTGCCGGCCCAGTGCTCGGCGTAGACGGGGTTGTCCTTGACCGCGGCGTCGAGCCAGAGGCCGTAGCCGTCGGTCTCGCCGTGGTCGAAGGCCGCCTCGAGCTCCTTGCGGCGGGCGCGACCACCGCGGCGGCCGCGGCGACGACGGCGGCGACGGCCGGAGCCGCTGCCGCCCTCGGCACGCTCCTCGCGCTCCCCGTCCTCGTCGCCCTCGCCTTCATCCTCGCCCTCGGCCTCGTCCTGCTCGGCCTTTTCGGCTTCCTCGGCCTCCGTCGCGGCTTCGATCTCGGCTTCGATCTCGTCGCGGAGGTCGATTTCGCTGGCGCCGGCGTTCTCGTCGTCGGCGGAAAGGTCGTACTGCTTGCGGAACTCGCGCAGCTCACCGGCGCTGATCTCCAGCTGGTGGGCGATCCACGCGTCGGTCCGCCCCTGTTGCACCCAGGCGCGGATCTGGTTCAGCTGCGGCTTCAGCGAGCGTCTAGCCATCGGCGCGCGAGTCTATTGAAGGAGGGCATCGGGAGGCGGGGTGACGGTGGGGCTTAGGCCATCAGGAAGGCGAGCGCCTCGAACATCGCCACGACGACGACGACGACGGTGACGGTGAGGCAGACGGCGAGAACGCTGAAGCGGACCTTCCCCTCCTGCTCGACGCGGTTGATTTTCCGCGCTCGGGAGCGGTTCGCAGCCCGGCGGCGCAGCTGCTCGCGCCGGCGGCGCTCGAGGTAGGTCTCCTGCTCGAAGGCGGTCTCGAACTGGGAGATGCTCTGTCGCATTCTCATAAGGGAAAAAGTCCCGCGGTCCTCCAGGGAGGTTCTCGGAACAGCGGGCACCGTAGCAAAAGATCTTGCACGGCTCACAGAAAGCTCACAGATCAGCAGGCGCCCCAGAGGCCCCGGCCGGCCCGCGCAGCCGCTATCTCAAGCCGTTTGAGGCGCCCCGCGAAGCGGTCGTTGGGCGGGATGGTCAGGGTCCGGGCCAGCCCCCGCCGGACCAGCTCGGCGTTGACGAAGCGCTCGCCGAGGTAGACGTAGGCGAGCAGGCGGCCGTAGACGTCCCGGCGCTCGGCCCCGAACACCAGC
>DATMBY010000093.1:0-6639 GCA_035558995.1 Solirubrobacterales bacterium | reverse complement strand
GTCGGGTCGGCCTCGGGCTTCGGCGCCGCTTTCACGGGGGTCGGCTTCGGAGCCGGCGCGCTCGTCACCGCCACCTGCGGCGGGGGCGCGGGGTCGTTCCCACCCGAGGAGGCGAGCGAGTAGCCGCCGACGGCGAGGCCGAGCGCAAGCACGACGGCGCCGCCGGCGACCGCGGCGCGGCCGGCGTCGCTGAAGCTTCGGAAGTAGTCCTCGGCCGGCCAGAGAACGCGGTCGCGCAAGGCCAGCGAGAGGTCCTCGAAGGCCTCCTCCCGGCGCCGCCGCGGGCGCGCGTTGATCGGGGTCTGGTCGTCGTTCATCGGGTCTTGCCGGTGCTCTCCCACAGCCTAGATTGCCGGGACCAATTAAAGAGCACCTTCATGAGGTTCTTGTTTCGGCAGAAAGGGCCGGGAAAATGAGCCCTGAAACGCGGTAGGGCGTCCCTATGCTGCCGTGGCGGCCGGCGTCCCCACCCGCTCGAAGACGATCTCGCCGTCGCGGGCGTCGACCCGGACCGAATCCCCCTCGCCGAACTCGCCCTCGAGGATCTTCAGCGCCAGCTTGTCGACCAGCTGCTTCTGGATCACCCGCTTCAGCGGCCGCGCCCCGTAGGTGGGGTCGTAGCCGAGGTTGCCGAGCAGGGTGCGGGCGTCGTCGGAGAGCTCGATCGTGATCCCGCGCTCGCGCACGCGGCCGACCAGCTGGTTCACCTGGAGCTCCACGATTCGGCCGATGTCGGCCTTCGAGAGCCGGTGGAAGATCACCGTGTCGTCGATCCGGTTGAGGAACTCGGGCTTGAAGGTGGCCGCCAGCACCTCTTCGATCCCCTCGCGAATCTTCTCGTCGACCGCCTCGCCGACGATCCGGTCGGAGCCGACGTTCGAGGTCATGATCAGGACCGTGTTGGCGAAGGAGACGGTGCGGCCCTGGCCGTCGGTCAGGCGCCCGTCGTCCATCAGCTGCAGCAGGGTGTTGAAGACGTCGGGGTGGGCCTTCTCGATCTCGTCCAGCAGGACGACGGCGTAGGGCCGGCGCCGCACCGCCTCGGTCAGCTGCCCGCCCTCCTCGTAGCCGACGTAGCCGGGAGGCGCGCCGATCAGCCGCGCGACCGTGTGCTTCTCCATGTACTCGGACATGTCGAGGCGGACGATCGCCTGCTCGGAGTCGAACATGAACTCGGCCAGCGCCTTCGCCAGCTCGGTCTTGCCGACCCCGGTCGGGCCGAGGAAGAGGAAGCTGCCGATCGGCCGGTCGGGATCCGAGAGCCCGGCGCGCGAGCGCCGCAGCGCGTTGGAGACGGCGGCGATCGCCTCGTCCTGGCCGATCACCCGGTCGTGCAGCCGCTCCTCCATCTGGATCAGCTTCTGCACCTCGCCCTCCATCAGCCGGCTGACCGGGATCCCGGTCCATTTGGCGACGACCTCGGCGACGTCCTCCTCGGTCACTTCGTCGGCGAGCATCACTTCGCCGCCGGCGTGCAGCTCCTCCAGCCGCGCCTCCTGCTCTTTGACCTGCGCCTCCAGCTCCGGGATCTCGCCGTAGCGCAGCTTCGCCGCCCGCTCGAGGTCGGTCTCACGCTCGGCCCGCTCGGCCTCGCGCCGCGCCTCCTCGAGCTGTTCCTTCGCGGCTTTGATCTGCTCCAGCGGCTCCTTCTCGTTCTGCCAGCGGGTGCGCAGCTCGGCCGCCTCCTCGCCGAGGTTGGCGAGGTCGCCCTCCAGCGCCTGCAGCCGCGCTTTCGATGCCTCGTCGGTCTCTTTCTTCAGCGCCTCCCGCTCGATCTCCAGCTGCTGGATCCGCCGCTCGACCTCGTCGATCTCGGTCGGCACCGAGTCGATCTCGATCTTCAGCCGCGAGGCCGCCTCGTCGATCAGGTCGATCGCCTTGTCGGGGAGGAAGCGGTCGGCGATGTAGCGCTCCGAGAGGGTCGCGGCGGCGACGATCGCCGCGTCGGAGATGCGGACGCCGTGGTGCTGTTCGTAGCGCGGTTTCAGCCCGCGGAGGATCGCGATCGTGTCGTTCATGTCGGGCTCGCCGACCAGCACCGGCTGGAAGCGCCGCTCCAGCGCCGCGTCTTTCTCGATGTGCTTGCGGTACTCGTCGAGCGTGGTCGCCCCGACCGCGCGCAGCTCGCCGCGGGCCAGCATCGGCTTCAAGAGGTTGGCGGCGTCGACCGCGCCTTCGGCGGCGCCGGCGCCGACGATCGTGTGGAGCTCGTCGAGGAAGAGGACGATCTGGCCCTCGGCCTGCTGGACCTCGTTCAGGACCGCTTTCAGCCGCTCCTCGAACTCGCCGCGGTATTTCGAGCCGGCGAGCAGGGAGCCGATGTCGAGAGCGATCACGCGGCGGTCGCGCAGGCTCTCGGGGACGTCGCCTTTGACGATCCGCTGCGCCAGCCCCTCGACGATCGCGGTCTTGCCGACGCCGGGGTCGCCGATCAGCACGGGATTGTTCTTGGTCCGGCGGGAGAGGACCTGGATCACGCGGCGGATCTCCTCGTCGCGCCCGATCACCGGGTCGAGCTTGCCGCTCTCGGCCTCGGCGGTGAGGTCGCGGCCGAACTTCTCCAGGGCCTGGGCGTTGTCCTCGGCGTTCGGCGAGGTCACCTTGGCCGGGCCCTGGACAGCCTTCACGGCCCGCTCCAGCTGCTCGCGGTCGGGCAGCAGATCGGAGACACCGGAGCCGTCCTCGGCCAGCGCCAGCAGCAGGTGGCCGACGGTGATGTAGCTGTCGCCGAGCTTCGCCATCGCCTGCTCGGCGGCGCGCAGCACCCGCGCCAGGTTCGAGGACATCTGCGGGTCGGCGCCGTCGCCGAGCGTCGGCAGCGCGGCGACCGCCCCCTCGGCCTCGGCCCGCGCCGTCGCCGGGTCGACACCGACCTTCTGCAGGACCGGGATCGCCATCCCTTCGGCCTGGTCGAGCAGCGCCAGCAGCAGGTGGGCGGAGGCGATCTCGGGGTTGCGGCGGGCACGCGCCAGCTCCTGCGCCGCCGCCACCGCCTCGCGGGATTTCTCCGTGAACCTGTCCGCCTGCATCAGCTCGTCCCTCCGTCTCCGTTCTCGTCCTTGGTCGCTCCCACTTCCTCCAACCGCTTGCGCAGCCGCGCCACCTCGGCCCGCAGCCTCTGCACCTGGTTTTCCAGCGCCAGCACCATTTCCACTCCGGCCAGGTTCAGCCCTTCGGCGGTCATCTCCTGGATCCGCCGCAGCCGTTCGACGTCGCGCTGGGAGTAGAGGCGGGTGTTCTTCGGCGAGCGCTTCGGCGCGATCAGCCCGCGCTGCTCGTACATCCGCAGCGTCTGCGGGTGCATCTCCGCCAGTTCGGCGGCGACCGAGATCATGAACACGCCCTGCTCTTCGTCGAAGGTCGCCTTGACGCGGCGGCGGTAGGTGGCCATCAGCGCCCCGCCTTCCGCAGCAGCTCGGCGCGCGGGTCGGACCCGTTCAGGCTCTCGGCGAGCTTCTCCACGGCCTCGCTCTGCTCCTCGCTCAGACCGGCGGGGATCGCGATCTCGAGGCGGTAGCGGATGTCGCCACGGCCCGAGCCCTTCGGCTTCGGCGGGCCCTCGCCGCGCAGTCTCTGGATCGCCCCGTGTCTGGTCCCGGGCGCGACCTTGATCTTCTTCGTCCCGTTCAGCGTCGGCACTTCGATCGTGCCGCCGCGGATCGCCTCGACGACCGAGATCGGCACCGTCACCTCGAGGTTGCCGCCGTCGAGCCGCTTGAAGACGGGTGAGGAGGCGACGCGGGTGGTGACGTAGAGGTCGCCCGGCGGTCCCCCGCGCGGCCCGTCCTCGCCCTTGCCGGCGAGGCGGATGCGGGTCCCGTCCTTGACCCCGGCCGGGACGTTCACCTTGTAGCGCTTGGTCTGCTGGGTGAGGCCGGAGCCGCCGCAGGTCGGGCAGGGGTTCTCGATGATCTGGCCCGAGCCGCCGCACTGGGAGCAGGGCTGGCTGATCGAGAAGAAGCCCTGACCCTGGGCCTCGACGCCGCGGCCTTCGCAGCGCGGGCAGGTGGTGGGGGAGGTTCCCGGTTTGGCGCCGCTGCCGTGGCAGGTGCCGCAGCGGGAGGACTTGGGGACGGTGACGCTGATCTGGGCGCCGTTGATCGCCTGGTCGAAGGAGAGCGAGACTTCCGTCTCGAGGTCGCGGCCGCGCACCTGCTGGGCCTGCGGCCGCCCGCCGCCGCCGCGGTTGAAGACGCCGCCGAGGATGTCGCCGAAGTCGAAGCCGCCGAAGCCGCCGGGGCCGGTCCCGAACGGGGCCCCGCCGCCTCCGCCCCCGCCGAAGCCGGCGAAGACGCCGCCCTCGTCGTACTCCTTGCGCTTCTCGGGATCGCCGAGGACGTCGTAGGCGGCGGAGATCTCCTTGAACCGCTCCTCAGCCTCCTTGTCGTCCGGGTTGCGGTCAGGGTGGTAGGTCCGGGCGAGCTTCCGGTAGGCCTTCTTGATCTCCTCGTCGGTCGCCTTCTTCGAGACGCCGAGCGTCTTGTAGAGCTCGTCTGCCACTTTCCTCCTAGGCGCTGACCACGACCCGCGCGGGGCGGATCAACTGCTCGCCCATCCGGTAGCCCTTCTGCATCACCTCGACCACCGTCCCGCCCTCGGTCCCCTCGACCGGCATCGTCGAGAGCGCCTCGTGCTGGTTGGGATCGAACTTCTCCCCCTTGGGATCGACAGCCTCGATCCCGTGTCGCTGCAGCGTCTCCCGCAGGTTCCCGAGCACCATCTCGACCCCCTCCGCGAGCCCTTCGCCCCCCTCGGAGGCCTCCAGTGCCCGCTCCAGGTTGTCGACCGCGTCGATCACTTCCCGCGCCACCTCGGCCTTTCCGCGAGCGGCAGCAGCCTGCACGTCGGCGGCCACCCGCTTGCGAAAGTTCTCGAAGTCGGCTTTCGTCCGCTTTGCGAGTTCGAGGTACTCGTCCCGCTCCTTCTGGGCCTCGGAGAGAAGGGCGTCGAGGTCGTTCTCGACCTCTTGCCCCTCGTCCTCCTGCTGAACGGCCTCCGTCTGCTCGGGGGCCTCGCTCATTTGCCCTCCTCGTCGACCACCTCGGCGTCGACGACCTCCTCCTCGTCAGAGGCGGCGCCGTTCTCGGTCGGCCCCTCGGCGGCGGCCTCGGCCGAAGCCGCCGCGTAGATCTGCTCGGAGACTTTGGTCATCGCCGTGTTCAGGGCCTCGATCTTGGAGTCGAGCTCCTCCTTTGAGCCGCTCTCCAGGGAGTCGCGGACCTCCTTGACCGCCGAGCGCACCTGCTCCTTCGAGGCGTCATCGACTTTGTCGCCGGCCTCCTCGATCGCTTTCTCCGCCTGGTAGGCCGAGTTCTCGGCAAGGTTCCTGGCCTCCGCCAGCTCGCGCTGGTTGCGGTCCTCCTCGGCGTGGGCCTCGGCGTCGGAGACCATGCTCTGGATCTCCTCGTCGGAGAGCCCGGAGCCGGATTTGATCTCGATCTTCTGTTCTTTGCCGGTGCCTTTGTCGGCGGCGCTGACGTTGATGATCCCGTTGGCGTCGATGTCGAAGGTGACCTCGATCTGGGGGATGCCGCGCGGCGCCCGGGGGATCCCGGTGAGCTGGAATTTGCCCAGGCTCTTGTTGCCGCTGGCCATCTCGCGCTCGCCCTGGAGGACGTGGATCTCGACCGAGGGCTGGTTGTCGTCGGCGGTCGAGAAGACCTCCGACTTCTTCGTCGGGATCGTCGTGTTGCGCTCGATCAGCTTCGTCATCACGCCGCCTTTGGTCTCGATCCCGAGGGTCAGCGGGGTGACGTCGAGCAGCAGCACGTCCTTGACGTCGCCGGCCAGCACGCCGGCCTGGATCGCGGCGCCGACGGCGACGACCTCGTCCGGGTTGACGCCCTGGTGCGGCTCCTTGCCGGTCAGCTCTTTGACCTTCTCGCGGACCGCCGGCATCCGGGTCATGCCGCCGACGAGGACGACGTGGTCGACCGCGGTGTCGGCGTCGGCCAGGGCCTGTTTCACCGGCCCGACCACCCGATCGAGCAGGTCGCCAGTCAGCTCGTTCAGCTTCGAGCGCGACAGCTTCAGGTCGAGGTGCTTCGGCTGCCCCTCGACGGCGGTGATGAAGGGGAGGTTGATCTGCGTCTCCTGGGTCGAGGAGAGCTCGATCTTCGCCTTCTCCGCCGCCTCGTAGAGACGCTGCAGCGAGTTTTTGTCCTGCGAGAGATCGACGCCCTGGTCGCGTTTGAACTCCGCCACCAGCCACTCGACGATCGCTTTGTCCCAGTTGTCGCCGCCGAGGTGGTTGTCGCCGGCGGTCGCTTTCACCTCGAAGACGCCGTCGCCGATTTCCAGCACGGAGACGTCGAAGGTGCCGCCGCCGAGGTCGAAGACGAGGATCGCGTGGTCGGTCTCCTCTTTGTCGAGCCCGTAGGCGAGCGAGGCCGCGGTCGGCTCGTTGATGATCCGCTTGACCTCGAGCCCGGCGATCTTGCCGGCGTCCTTGGTCGCCTGGCGCTGGTCGTCGTTGAAGTAGGCGGGGACGGTGATGACGGCGCTGTCGACGCTTTCGCCGAGCTTCGCTTCGGCGTCCGCCTTCAGCTTCTGCAGGATCATCGCGCTGATCTCCGGCGGGCTGTACTGCCTGCCGCGCGCGTCGACCCGGACGTCGCCGTTGGGGCCGGCCTCGACCTT
>DATMBY010000092.1:0-13630 GCA_035558995.1 Solirubrobacterales bacterium | reverse complement strand
CGGGTGAGCTCGGCGGCAGGTTCGGGGTCGGGATCGGGCGCGGCACCTCTCGCAACAACGCCTACTTCGCGCGTCCCAGCGCCGGCGCCTGGCACCACTACGCATTCGTCTTCGACAGTGCCGCCCCGGCAACCCAGCAGGTCGTCCCCTACGTCGACGGCAAAGCGGTTCCCTTCGAAAAGACCGCCAGCGGCACCGGCGCCGGCAACTTCGCCAAATCGACGCTCTACTTCATGTCGCGCAACGCGACCAGCCTGTTCGGCAAGGGCCGGCTCGACGAGCTCGCGGTCTACAACCGCGCCCTCAGCGCCTCCGAAATCGGCGCCCACTTCGACGCCAGCGTCAACAAGCCGCCCGCGCCCGCCTTCACCGCCTCCCCGAACCCGGTCCCTGCAGGGGTCCCCGCGAGCTTCGACGCCTCCGGCTCCGTCGACCCGGATGGCGCGATCGTCAAATACGAGTGGGACCTCGACGGCAACGGCAGCTTCGAGACCAACAGCGGCGAAACGCCTGCTGCGACCGCCTCCTACCCCACCGCGGGGAACGTCCAGGTCGGCCTGCGGACCACCGACGACGTCGGCGAGACCGCGACCACCACTCGTACCGTCACCGTCAGCGGGACCCTCCCCACCGCCTCGTTCACCGCCACGCCGAACCCGGTCGGGACCGGCGACCAGGTCAGCTTCGACGCCTCCGGCTCCTCCGACCCCGAGGGCCCGATCGCGAAATTCGAGTGGGACCTCGACGGCAACGGCAGCTACGAGACCGACACCGGGACGTCGCCGACCGCAAGCCGCTCCTATGCCGCCAAAGGCCCGGTCACGGTGGGCCTGCGGGTGACCGACGGCGACGGCGCCAGGGCGACGACGACGGTCGGCCTCGCGGTTCAGAACCGGGCGCCCTCGGCGAGCTTCACGGCGTCGCCCAACCCCGTCCAGACCCAGAGCCAGGTGACCTTCGACGCCTCCGGCTCGGCCGATTCGGACGGCACGATCGTCAAATACGAGTGGGACCTAGACGGCAACGGCAGCTTCGAGACCGACACCGGGACGTCGCCGAGCGCCTCACGCTCCTTCGCGACCGCCGGCGACCGCGAAGTCGGGCTGCGGGTCACCGACGACGACGGCGCAGCCGGCACCGCCACGCGTACGGTCACGGTCCAGAACCGCCCGCCCGCCGCCTCCTTCACGGCGACCCCGAACCCCGTGCCGACCGGAGCCGAAGTCAGCTTCGACGCCTCCGGCTCCAGCGACCCCGATGGCACGATCGCCAAATACGAGTGGGACCTCGACGGCAACGGGACCTATGAGACCGACACCGGGACGACGGCGAGCGCCGCGGCCTCCTACCCGACCGCCGGCAGCGTCAGCGTCGGCCTGCGGGTCACCGACAACAACGGCGACACCGGCATCGCGGTCAAAGCGGTAACCGTGCAGAACCGCCCGCCGGCCGCCTCCTTCACCGCCGCTCCCGATCCGGCGCCGTCCGGCACCCAGGTCAGCTTCGACGCCTCCGCCTCCAGCGACCCCGACGGGACCGTGGCCAAGTACGAATGGGACCTCGACGGCAACGGGAGCTACGAGACCGATACCGGGACGACGGCGAGCGCGACGAAGGCGTTCGCCGGCCCCGGCACGCCGAGCGTCGGCCTGCGGGTGACCGACAACGACGGCGGCACGGCGACGACCGCCCGCTCGCTCACCGTCACCAACCGGGCCCCGACCGCCTCCCTCACGGCGACGCCGGACCCGGCCCCGACCGGGACCAGCGTCACCTTGAACGGCGCCGGCTCCACCGACCCCGACGGCACGATCGCCAAATACGAGTGGGACCTCGACAACAACGGGACGTACGAGACCAGCACCGGGACCACGGCGACGACCACGAAAGCCTTTGCGACCCCTGGGACCTTCACCGTCGGGCTGCGGGTCACCGACAACAACGGCTCCACCGCGACCGCCACGAGCACGGTCACCGCCACCAACCGCGCCCCGACCGCCTCCTTCACGGCGACCCCGAGCACGGCGCCGACCGGGACCACCGTGACCCTCAACGGGTCCGGCTCCACCGACCCGGACGGCACCGTCGCCAAATACGAATGGGACCTCGACGGCAACGGTACCTACGAGACCATCGCCGGGACCACCGCGACGACGACCAAATCCTTCGCCACGCCGGGGACCTACACGGTCGGCCTGCGGGTCGCCGACAACCTCGGGCTCACCGCGACCACGACCAGAACGGTGACGGCGCAGAACCGGTCGCCGGCAGCCTCCTTCACGGCGACGCCGAACCCCGTTGCGACCGGCACCGCGGTCAGCTTCGACGCCTCCGCCTCCAGCGACCCCGACGGCACCGTGACCAAATACGAATGGGACCTCGACGGCAACGGGACGTTTGAGACGAGCACCGGGACCACGCCGACGACGACGAAAACCTACGCCACCGCGGCGACGCCGACGATCAGGCTCCGCGTCACCGACAGCAACGGCGCCACCGCCACCGCCACCCGCGTCCTCACCGTGCATAACCGCCTCCCCACCGCCTCCTTCACGGCGACGCCGGCCACGGTGGTGAGCGGCAGCTCGGTCACCTTCAACGGCTCCGGTTCTACCGACCCGGACGGGACGATCGCCAAATACGAATGGGACTTCGACGGCAACGGGACCTACGAGACCAGCACCGGGACCACGGCGACGACGACCAGGGCGATGCCGACCGCGGGGACGATCAACGTCGGCCTGCGGGTCACCGACAACAACGGCGGCACGGCGACGACCACCCGCGCGGTGACCGTCACCAACCGCGCCCCCGCCGCCTCCTTCACGGCGACCCCGAACCCGGTCCCGACCGGCACCAGCGTGGCCTTCAACGGCGGCGGCTCGACCGATCCCGACGGCACGATCGCCAAATTCGAGTGGGACCTCGACGGCAACGGGACCTACGAGACGGACACCGGCGCCACCGCGACGACGACCAAATCGTTCGCCACCGCGGGCACGGTCACGGTCGGCCTGCGGGTCACCGACAACCTCGGCCTGGCCGCGACCACCACCAGAGCGCTGACGGTCCAGAACCGCGCTCCTGTCGCCTCGTTCACCGCAACGCCGAACCCGCTGACCGTCGGCGGCACCGCCACCTTCAACGGCTCCGCCTCGACCGACCCCGACGGCACCGTGGCCAAATACGAATGGGACCTGGACGGCAACGGGACCTACGAGACCGGCACCGGAGCGACCGCGGCCACGAGCAAAGCCTTCGCGACCTCCGGCAACCGCACGATCGGGCTGCGGGTCACCGACAACGCCGGCGCCACCGGCACCGCCACCGTCATCCTGAACGTCCAGAGCGCCTACGCACCGGCGGTCACCGCCACCGCCGGCCTCACCGATTACTGGCGCATGGCCGAGACCTCGGGCACGAGCCTCGCCGACAGCGTCGGGGGTAAAACCGCGACCACGGTCAACACTCCGACCCTGGGGACGGCCGGCGCCCTTGCGGGCGGCGCCGACCCCAACACCGCCGTCTCCTTCAACGGCGCCAACGAGGCTGCCAGCGCCCCCCTCAACCTCTCCGGCACGAACAAGCTGACGATCGAGTTCTGGCTCAAATGGAGCTCGTACAGCAACAACGACGACCTCGCCTTCGAGTTCACCCCGAACTCGACCAACAACAACGGCGGCTTCTTCGCCGACCCCAACTCGCCCGAACTGGGTGGGCGCTTCGGGGTCGGGATCGGCCGCCTGACCAGCCGCAACACCGCCTACTTCGCCCGCCCCTCGGCCAACGTCTGGCACCACTACGCCTTCGTCCTCGACAGCAGCGCGATCGCTTCCCAGCAGGTCATCCCCTACGTCGACGGGGCGCCGATCGCCTACAGCAAGGTCAGCAGCGGCACCGGCGCCGGCAACTTCGCCAACTCGACCCTCTACTTCATGTCCCGGGCCAGCACCTCGCTCTTCGGCTCCGGCAGCCTCGACGAGGTCGCGATCTACAACCGCGCCCTGAGCGCCGCCGAAATCGCCGCCCACTTCAAAGCGGCAACCCCGTAAACCGCCCTATTTCGCCGATTCGCGCGCAAGCACGGCCCCCGGCCAACCGTTATTTCCAGGTGAAAGCGGATCCCGTCAAGCCTCGCCTGCAGGTGCTGAGCGACAACCTCGCCGTCTCGCGGCGGATCGCAGCCGCCTGCGGCGAAGGCGGACTCACCGCCGTGCGCGCGATCTCCTCTCCGGAGCAGGTCGACGAGGCCGCGATCGACTCCTCGACCATCTTCGTCTGCGCCTGCGACGTCGACGAGGCCGACGGCATGGCCGCGCTGCGCCGCCTCCACCGCGAGCAGGGCAAGGCCCCGATCATCGTCATCTCGCCGCCCGCCACCGGAACCGGCGTCCGCCGCGCCCTCGACGCAGGCGCCGACGCGATCGTCTTCGAGCCGGAGATCGAGACCACCCTCGCCGTCACCGCGCTTGCGGTGGCCAGCGGCCAGTCGGTGGTGCCGCGTAAGCTGCGCGCCAGCATCGAACGGCCTGCGTTCTCCCACCGCGAGCGCCAGGTCCTCGCGCTCGTCTCCAGGGGCCTCACCAACAGCGAGATCGCCGAACGCATGCTGCTGGCGCAGAGCACGGTCAAGAGCCACCTCTCCTCGGCCTTCACCAAACTCGGCATCCGCTCCCGCAAGGAGGTCACCGCGCTCCTGCTCGACCCCGAGCAGGCGCGCAGCGTCGGCCTCCTCGGCGTCGGTACCGCCGCGCCCGACCCGGAAGACTCCGCGACGCCGCGCGACATGGTCGCGCCCGTCGCATGAACGCCCCACAGCTCGCCGCGCCCGCGGCGCCCGAGGCGCTCGGCGTCCCCTTCGTCCGCCTCGACTCGGCCGACGCCGAGCTGAGCGCGGAGATCTTCGCCGCGATCGAGCGCGTCGCCGCCACCGCCGCCTTCACCCTCGGCGAAGAGCTCGAGGCCTTCGAGCAGCAGTTCGCCGCCTGGTGCGAGACCGATCACGCGATCGGCGTCTCCTCCGGCACCAGTGCGCTCGAGCTCGCCCTGCGCGGCCTCGGCATCGGCCCCGGCGACGAGGTCGTACTGCCGACCAACAGCTTCATCGCGACCGCCGAGGCGGTGACCGCCGCCGGTGCGACCCCGGTCCTCGTCGACGTCGACGAGGACACCGCCCTGCTCACCGCCGAGATCGTCGAGGCGGCGCTGACCGAGCGCACCCGCTGCGTCATCCCGGTTCACCTCTACGGCCGCACGGTCGAGATGGAGCCGATCCTCGCCCTCTGCCGCGCCCGCGGCCTGCGCGTGATCGAGGACGCCTGCCAGGCGCACGGAGCCCGCTATAGGGGGCAGCGCGCCGGCACCTTCGGCGACGCCGGCTGCTTCAGCTTCTACCCGACCAAGAACCTCGGCGGCTGGGGGGACGGCGGCGCCGTGGTCACCGCCGACCCCGAGCTGGCCGCCCGGATCCAGCTGATGCGCTCCCACGGCGAGGGCACCCGCCATCACCACGAGATGCCGTCCGGGACGCACCGCCTGCACTCGCTGCAAGCGGCGATCCTCGGCGTCAAGCTGACCCGCCTCGACGGCTGGAACGAGAACCGCCGCCGCGCCGCCGCCGTTCTCGGCGAGGCCCTGGCCGACTCCGGCCTCACCCTCCCCGCACCCGTCGCCGCCGGCAGCGACCACGTCTTCCACCTCTTCGTCGCCCGCACGCCCGACCGCGACGCCCTCCGCGACCACCTCGGCCGCCACGGCGTCGCCAGCGCGATCCACTACCCCACCCCGATCCACCTGCAGCCGGCCTACGCCGGCGCCGCCCCCGGCCCAGGCGACCTCCCCGTCACCGAACGGCTCGCCGCCGAAAGCTGCTCCCTCCCGATCTTCCCGTCGATCACCGACGAGGAGATCACCCGCATCGCCGAGGCCGTCGCCTCGTTCTCGAGCTGACGGCGCCGACTCGGGGGAGCCCAACGGGACACTCGAACAGTTTGGGGCCCCCCGCCTTCTCGTCGCGATCAGGGCCTCAGAGCCCTCGGGCTCATAACCCGAAGGTCGCAGGTTCGAATCCTGCGCCGCTATAGGACGAAAAGGCCCGCAAATGCGGGCCTTTTCGTTTTGTTGTCTCACAGACAACAGGGTGCAGAATTGGCCGTGGGGCAAGCGCTGGGGCAAGGTGAGGTCTGGGAGAAGTAGATTCCGGCCCTTGAATTGGGGCTGCCGGTCGACCTACGTCGCCGCCGAAACCACAACGCCCCCCGCTGGCTACGCAGGCGGGGGCGTGGCACAGCAGGAGGTCTCCGCACGAGGAAGCACATCGAGAGCGCGAGCGTAGTAACGGGAATTCCCCGATCTATTACATAAGCTGCGCCTATTCAGGTTCCGCCAAAAAGGGAGTGGGCGATGCGTTACACGGGGTTTGGGTTCAAGAACTTCAAGGGCATCGACGAGATGACCCTCGACCTAACTGGTCCCGTGACGACTCTCGTCGGGCTAAATGAGAGCGGCAAGACGACGCTTCTCGAGGCGATTTTCTGCTTTTCCTACGGTGCGGAAGACCTCGAGATGATCAACCCTGAAATGGCTTCGCTCCGTGAGGCCGATCAGTGGATCCCGATTTCTCAGCGAGCAAACTTCAACGACTCGATAGAGATTAGTGCGGTAGTCGAACTCTCAGCCGAGGACAAAAAGGCGCTTAGGAAACATATGCGTCGTGAGTTCGATCTAGCGCTCAGCGATCTACCGAAGACGATCGAGATTTCCGAGAAGCATCACTTCGAGAACAGTCGTTTCAAGAGACGAAGCTTCACCTGGAACCTGTCACTTAAGGGCACGACGGGGCGTCAGCGCAACCCGCGGCGCTTCAATTCGAAGACTGACGAGTGGCAAAGCGCCGTCAACCTTCTTAAGGAGCGGCTTCCTCGCATCTGGTATTTCCCGAACTTCCTCTTCGACTTGCCCGAGCGCTTCGCTCTTGTTCAGGATGAGGAGGGTGTCGAGGCCCCCGAGCGTGACCGCAGCCGCTTCTACCGCTCGACCTTCGAACAAATCCTTGCCAAAACGGGAAGCGGCGCCAATCTGCAGGACCATGTGGTCGAGCGCCTCGACTCGACTGAACGTGCCGACGAGCGCAGCCTAAGCGCACTCCTGCTTGGCATGGGCAAGGTCATAACCGACACTGTCTTCGAGGGGTGGGGTCGGATCTTCGGTAGCGAGCCGGCCGCGCAGGAGGTGCAGATTGAGGCTCGTTCTGATGAGGAGGAGCCATATCTAGAGCTGACGATAAAGGGAGCCGACGGCTACTACGACCTCTCCGAGCGCAGCCTCGGTTTTCGCTGGTTCTTCATGTTCCTCTTGATGACCTCCTTCCACGGGCTGGAGAGCGAGGACGGACGCAAGTCACTCTTCCTCCTCGACGAGCCTGCCTCCAACCTTCACTCCACTGCGCAAGCCGAGCTCTTGAAGAGCTTCGAGACGCTGACCGAGCAATGCGATCTTGTCTACAGCACCCACAGCCACCACTTGATCGACGTGCGATGGCTGGACTCCGCTTACATCGTCAAGAATGCCGCACTCGGGTCACTGGACTCCCTTGATATGACTGACTACGTCTCGCGCCGTGTTGGTGCCAACACCGCGATTTCGGCTACTCCATACCGAAGGTTCGTCGCCGAGCACCCAGATCAGACCTCCTACTTCCAGCCCGTCCTCGACCTACTTGATTACCGACCTTCAGTCCTTGAGCCCGTGCCCGACGTCGTCTTGGTCGAGGGCAAGAGCGACTTCTACTTGCTGCGTTACGCAAAGGAGGTTCTCGGAATTGGCTCGGAGGTAACCCTTGTCCCAGGGAGCGGTGCCGGCTCGCTCGATACCTTGATTCGCTTGCACATCGGCTGGGGCAAGAGCTTCATGGTGCTCCTTGACGCCGACACCGAGGGCGTGAAACAAAAAGACAGGTATGAGTCTGAGTTTGGGCCGTTGCTCAACGGCCGCTGTTTTCTACTTTCGGAGATCTGCAGCGATAAGACGGTTAGCGACATCGAGGAACTGCTCGACGCGGAGGATCGGGAGAAGGTGGTTGCGGCAATTTTTACCGACGGAAATGCTGTGCCGAAGCCTAAGAAGGCGCTTCGGCAGGCGATCTTAGAGCTCTTCGCCCGACGGCAGGCGGTCTCGCTCAGCTCCGATTCTCAGTCGCGGTTGACGTCGGTTCTTGATCGGATGAGCGAGATCCTCAAGGAGCAGAGTTTTGGAGAAATAGCTCCTAAATCCAAAACTTGAATCGGAGTTGCGCGTGTTCGTGATCGTTGACCTGATCGATAGCCGCAAGAAGAAAACCTTGGTTGGGCGGCCGTGGAAGCCCGCGGCCGCACCTGCTTCACTCGCTCGGCAGCGTTGCCTCCATGGGGAAGGGCGTGACGCAGTAAGGCCCGCATCTCCGTCGCTCGGCTATCCAGGCGAGTGCAGACAATGACCTTCTTCATGTCGGCCATTATGTACCGCGGATCAAACGAATGGGCACGGCCCTCGCGCCTAGTGTCGAGCCGAACTGAATCTGTCTCAAGCGCTGCGCAAGAGCTCGGAGACGACCTCGCCGGGCTGTTGACCGCGCTCGTTGGCGATGCGCTCTAGCCGCTTGGCGTCGTCGCCCTCGACGCTGACGAGGATCGACAGCTCTGCGTCGGGGTTGCCCTCGTGGATCTCGATCTGGGCACGGTCCAGCTCGGCGTCGAAGTCACCGGGCTGTGGATCAGGGTCTCTCCAAGGATCCTTGGCCATCTCAATCAAGGATCTTACGCTCGCGGTCGGTGGCGGGCCAACCGGTGACGATCAACCACGTCGTCGGCTCGAGGGTGCGCTCTATTACCAACGTGAGCACCCGCCCGCCATCAGTCTGCCCGATAAGCATGAGCCGCTCGCCCTCCTCCCCGCTGCCGCGAGGATTGCGCGCCGTCGCGTGGCGGTTGCGCGGTAGCTGCTCTGCTTCGGCGGTCGAGATATCCCGCGCCCCGAGCTTGACCCGTGCGGCGTCGGTGGCCAGCAGTTGGGAGATCGTCTCTGCCATATCCGCGATGTCTATCCGATGGCGCTGACGGTCAGGACGGCGGCGCCGGCCGTTCGCTGGGGCAAGAAGCCCCACAGATTCCAGCCGATCTCTACGTAGGCCGATCTCGTGAATCGGCTTGAAACCTAGCTCTACGTAGTCCAGCCGATCAATCTCATAACCCGAAGGCCACAGGTTCGAATCCTGCCCCCGCTGTAGGCCGAGAGGCCCGTTCGGGTTGGAATTCGATGTACGCCGTGTGCCCTTGCGTGTACTTTTGGGCCATGGCTGAGCGGAACCGGCGAATCAACGTCACTCTCGAGCCGGACTACGCTCGGAAGCTGACGAGCCTGGCGGAGCGCACGCATCTCCAAGAGGGGACGTTGGCTCGCTCTCTACGCTCGAGCGCACTCGATGAAGCCGATCCGGACGCCTCACGGATCACCGAAATCCTTGATGGGATTCCTGCTGCATGGGAGCGGGCGCAGGTGTCGATCGAGGAGGCTCGCCGCGGCGACACGGTGCCGCTCTCAGAGCTTTAGTCGATGGCAGGGATCGTCGTCACGCGCAGACGCGTGACGAGCTTCTGACCGCGACTCTAAGCCTCGGCTGAAGCCGGGCGGACGGCGCCTACCAGGAGGCGGATCTGGCGGGGGGCGAGCTGGGAGGTGGTGAGGGCGTAGAGGACGCCGCCGATGCCGATCGCCAGAAGCGGGGCGACGGTGCCTTCGACGAGCTGGTCGGCGACGAGGACTCCGAGGCCGAAGGAGCCCGCGGCGAGGGCGGTGAAGCGGAGGCCGTCGCGGAGCAGCTCGCGGGCGATCGGAGCCCAGCCGCGTCCGGCGCCGGCGATCAGCAGCACCGCGGCGAAGGCGGTGGGAACGATGCAGAAGGCGCCGACGACTCCGTTGACGCCGAAGAGGACTCCGGCGAGGGCGGTGACGCCGGCGTGGAGGCCGACGACGACGGGCGCAAGGCCGTTGACGAGGCGGGTGCGCCCGAGCGCGAAGAGCGCCGGCAGCAGCAGGTTGACGAGCAGCGCCGCCACGGTCCAGGCGGCGAGCAGAGCGGTGAAGACGCGCAGCTGCTCGACCTGGGCGACGTCGAAGCTCTTCGGCAGGACGTCGCCGATCAGGGTCGCGCCGCCGGCGATCAGCGCGGCCAGCGCCGGGGCCACGAGCAGCATCGCGTAGCGGAAGCCGGCCGGCACGGTGGCGGCGATCACCTCGCGCCAGTCGGCGAGGACGCCGCGGCTCATGTCGGCGATCCGGGACATGCCGAGCGCGAAGCCGGTCGCCGCGACCAGGTAGCTGGCGAAGAGGTAGGCGTAGGAGAGCACGGTGGCGCCGCCGGCGCCGTACTTGCTGGCGAAGGCGAGCGTGATCACGTAGAGGAAGTTGAAGGCCAGGTAGACGGCGGTGCTGCTGAGGACCATCCAGACGCAGCGGGCGATGCGGCGCAGGCCGCCGGAAAGCTTGAAGTCCCCGGCCGTTCCGGCGCGGCTGGCGCGGACGCCGTCGAGCATCGCGACGCTGGTCACCACCGCCATCGCCAGCATCGACCAGCCCAGCGAGAGCTCCCCCGCCACCCCGGCGACGCCCAGGTAGACGACCAGCCCGGCGCCGGCGCCGGCGATGTAGGAGAAGGCGATGCGGTCGAAGCGGTCGCGCACCGCGAGCACGGTCGCGGCGCCGGCCGCCCAGAGCTGCAGGATCATCGCCCCGCCGAGGATCGGCAGCGCCGCCTCGGTGACGCCGCGCCCGGCCTCCCCGAGGCCGGGCGCCAGCAGTCCCGCCAGGGGTCCGGCAAGAGGGATCGTCGCGATCGCGACGGGGATCGCGATCGCCACCAGCGCCAGCGCCAGCTCGGCCGGCTTCAGCCGCGGCCGCGCCCCGACCAGCAGCGGCGCCGAGGTGACCCGGATGCTCTGGCTGAAGACGCCGAAGCTCGTGTACAGCGCGAAGGCGATGAAGAAGCCGTCGGTGCGCCCGTCGATGCCGAAGGAGCTGAGGTAGAGCAGCGCCTGGATCCCCGAGGCAGCGCCCATCGCCAAGGTCGCGACGGCCATCGCCACGCCGGCGTGGGCGTGCTTCGCGCGCAGGCCGGGCTCGTTCGGAGCGGCGTCCTTCGCGGCGGCGAGCTGCGGCGGGGCATCGGTCGGGCCCATACCCCTTTAACGGTCCAGAGCGCTCGTTTCTTGTCCCTCGGACAGCCGGACGGGCGAGGTCGCGTCGCGCACCAGCAGCTGCGGGGAGCCCTTGCCGTCGGCAGGGACGGTGTAGACGTTGCGCCCGTCGGAGTAGACGAGGGTGTCGTCGTCGAGCCACTCGACCTGGTCGTCGATCGAGCGCTTCTCGGCGACCGCGTGGTCGGCCAGGGTCGCCACGTCGAGCACCCGCAGGCGCCAGCGCGACTGGCTGCCGATCCGGCTCTTGTAAGCGATCCGGCTCCCGTCCGGAGACAGCGACGGGCACTCGACGCCGTCGCGGAGCACCCGCATCGAGCGGTCGCTGACTCTGCCTTCCACCAGGTAGTGCACTCCCCCGGTCCCCAGGGTCGCGTAGAAGCGATCGTCGTCGCCGGGGACGAAGGTGACCCCCCAGAAGTTGAAGTCGACGGCGTCGAACGGCTTGCCGTCCTTGGTCACCGAGAACTGCTCGAGCTGGGCCAGCTGCTCGCCGTCGCTCATGTCGAGGATCGTGGTCCGGGTCGAGAAGGCGGTCGGCGAGGCGAGGTAGGAGTCCCCGGTGACGAAGACCGTCATCGCCCCGTAGCGGCCGTCGGCGGAGACGCGCGCCCGCGAGGGCAGGCCGGTGAGGGTGATCTTCCCGGTCGGCTGCAGCCGCGAGTCGAACAGGGTCGCTTCGTATTCGACGCCGGAGGGCGCCACTCCCATGCAGATGCCGTGGCCACCGGCGTAGTAGATGCGCTCGCAGGCGAGGTCCTTCGACCGCCGCCTGACCTTGCCGTCCTCGACCACGAAGACGCCGCCGTTGAGGGTCGGGCTGTCGGGATCGACGGCGCGGACCATCAGCGGGACCGCGGCCGCGCCGCCGGCCTTCGGCTTCGCGTCGGTCGTCGTCTGGTTGGGGCCGAGGGCGGCGTAGACGACATAGCCGCCCCCAAGGACGACGCAGAGGATCACCAGCGCGACGGTGATCTTGCCGCCGCGGCTATCCATCCAGGGCCGCGCTCTGGGCGCGTCGAAGCAACGGCGCCGCCAGAGCGATTGCCAGCGCAAGGGCAGCGGCGAAGCAGACGACGGCCGTCTGCAGGCCGCCGGCGAACCAGAGGGCGCCGAAGAGGAGCGAGGAGAGCAGGCGCCCGAGGCTGGTCACGGTGATCAGCAGGCCGATGCCGCTGGCCTGGAGCTTCTCGGGCAGCAAGGCCCCCGCCAGCGCGGTCAGCACCCCTTCGGTGGCGGCGAAGTAGCCGCCGAGGGCGACGAGGCTGAAGGCGAGGGCGAGATAGCCGACCGAACTCATCATCAGCACACCGTAGGCGACGAAGAGGAGGGCTTGACCGGCGAGCAGGACCGGCACCTTGCCGATCCGGTCGGCCAGCTGCCCGACCGGGATCGCCAAGCCCATGAAGGCGATCGCCGTCATCACGTAGAGCAGCGGGAAGAGGGCCGGGTCGAATTCGATGCTGCGCTGCAGGCCGATGTAGATCATCGCGTCGGAGACGCTGGCGACCGAGAGGCCGGCTGCCGCGACCAGCAGCGGCGCGAAGCGCGGCTCGATCACCAGGCGCAGAGCCGCCCGGAACGAGGGAGCGGCCTCGTCTCGCGGAGTCCGGTCGGGCTTGCCCTGCACGTTGAGGATCAGGACCGCGAGGCCGAGGACGGCGAAGAGGGTGCTGACGACGAAGACCGCGTCGAAGCGGGCCGGCGCGAGGAAGAGGATGCCGAAGGCGACCAGCGGGCCCAGCATCGCGCCGGCGCTGTCCATCGCCCGGTGGACGCCGAAGGAGGTCGCCAGCCTGTCCTTGGCGCTGGAGAGCGAGATGAGGGCGTCGCGCGGGGCCGTCCGGATCCCCTTGCCGACCCGGTCGACGGCGACGATCGCGCCGATCCCGCCGAGCGTGCTGCCGGCCGCGACCAGCGCCACCTTGCCGGCGGCGGAGAGTCCGTAGCCGAGGGCCGCGACCCCCTTCGGGCGCCGCCAGCGGTCGGAGGCGAAGCCGCTGGCGACCTGGACCAGCGCCGAGGCCCCGCGGTAGGCGCCGTCGATCGCGCCGAAGACGAGCGGGCTGGCGCCGAGGCTGAAGACGAGGTAGAGCGGCAGGACCGTCGCCACCATCTCCGAGGAGACGTCGGTGAGGAGGCTGACCAGGCCGAGCATGACCACGTTGCGCGGGACGCGCAGGCGGGCGGAGCGCGCAGCCCACAACCGTGGCTTCAGCAGGACTTTGGAGGCTTCTACCTGGTACATGGCGTCGGCGAGAGCCAGAACCGGTGGCGATTCGACCCTCTAGGGGTTCAACGCGCCGACTAGTCCTTTTCTCGCACTTTCATCCGCCGGCCGCCCGGGGAGGCCGATCCGCTCGGCGACTTCCGCCGCAACCTCTTCCGCGAAACCCATCACC
>DATMBY010000091.1:0-7180 GCA_035558995.1 Solirubrobacterales bacterium | reverse complement strand
GACCGGCGCGTAGTTGCCGGTCAGGGGGATCACCTTGCAGACGTTGACGCACTGGTCTCCCATCCGCTCGATGCTCTTCAGCACATGCAGCAGCGCCGAGATCAACCGCAGGTCGGTGGCCACCGGCGACTGCGTCGCCAGCAGGGTGATCAGCCCCTGGTGGACCTCCAGGTAGCGGCCGTCGATCCGGTCGTCGTCGGCGATCACCACCTGCGCCAGCTCGACGTCCTGGTTCTCGACCGCTTCCATCGTCCGGCCCAGCGCGATCGCGACCAGGTCGAGGCCGCCGAGGGCGCTCGCCTCCAGCGTCGCCAGTTCTTCCAGATATTCGCCGCGGGCTATTTCCGGCATCGTCGTTCCTCCGCTCTCAGCCGAACCGGCCGCTGACGTAGTCCTCGGTCTGCTTCTCGGTCGGGTTGGTGAAGATCTCGTTGGTCGCGCCGACCTCGACCAGGTGCCCCGGCTTGCCGGTCGCGTCGAGGTTGAAGAAGGCGGTGACATCGCTGGCCCGCGCCGCCTGCTGCATGTTGTGAGTGACGATCACGATCGTGTAGCGGTTCTTCAGCTCGGCGATCAGGTCCTCGATCGCCAGCGTGGCGAGCGGATCCAGCGCCGAGCAGGGCTCGTCCATCAGCAGAACCTCCGGCTCGACCGCGATCGCGCGGGCGATGCAGAGACGCTGCTGCTGGCCGCCGGAGAGGCCGGAGCCGGGCTTGTCGAGCCGGTCCTTGACCTCCTCCCAGAGGTTGGCGCCGCGCAGCGAGCGCTCGACGACCGCGTCCTTCTCGGCCTTCGGCACGCGGCGTGAGTTGAGGTTGAGCCCGGCGGCGACGTTGTCGTAGATCGACATCGTCGGGAACGGGTTCGGCTGTTGGAAGACCATCCCGATCAGCCGCCGCACCTCGACCGGGTCGACGCCCTTGGCGTAGACGTCCTCGCCGTCGAGCGAGACATGTCCCTCGACCCGTGCCCCCGGCGTCAGCTCGTGCATCCGGTTGAGCGAGCGCAGGAAGGTCGTCTTGCCGCAGCCGGAGGAGCCGATCAGCGCCGTCACCTTGTTCGGCGCGATCGTCATCGTCACGTCCTCGACGGCGTGGAAGTCGCCGTAGAAGAGGTTGACGTCGCGGGCCTCGATCGTCTTCGCGCCCCGACCCGCTTTGGTCGCGGGCCCGGTCGAGGTGACGCCCGCCGGTCGCTCGCTCATCGTCGGCTTCCCCTCCTCGGCGGCGCTGCGTTTCGTCGCGGCTCCCAGCATCGATCTCAACCTTCTTCCTTCCACTAGATGACCGGTTTCATGGCCAGGTGCGCCTGGGGGCGCGCCCGGCCGAGCAGATCAAGGACGCAGGTCGCCGCCTTTGCCGGTTGGCAAAGGCAAGGCCGAGGACGCCGAGATGCGAAGTGTGCCGGGCGCGTCATCCAGGTGCGGCTGGCCGTGGAATCGGTCATCTCTAGCGGATCTCGGTTTTGTAGCGCCGGTAGACAAGGCGGGCGGCGACGTTGAGCAGCATCACGATCGCGATCAGGGTCAGCGCCGCGGCCCACGCCTTGTCGTAGGCCGCCTGTTTGAAGACGCCAGGCGAGCGATACTCGTTGTAGGCGTAGACGGCGAGGTTCTGCATCCGCCCGTGGAACGGATCGCTGTTCATCGAGTCGACGACGCCGGTCGTGACCAGCAACGGCGCGGTCTCGCCGACGATGCGGGCGATCGCGATCATCACCCCGGTCACCAGGCCGGCGAAGGCGGTCGGGAGGACGACCTTGACGATCGTCTTCCACTTCGGCGTCCCCAGCGCGTAGGCGGCCTCGCGCAGGTGGTTGGGGACGATCTTCAGCACCTCCTCGGCGGAGCGGATGACGATCGGGATCATCAGCACCGAGAGCGCCGCCGAGCCCATCACGCCGAGGCGGATGCCGGGGCCGAGGAAGAGCTCGAAGAGCGCGTAGGCGAAGAGGCCGGCGACGATCGAGGGGATCCCGGTCATCACGTCGACGAAGAAGGTGAGGGCGCGGCGCAGCCGTCCCTGCCCGTACTCGTTGAGGTAGATCGCGCCCATGATCCCGATCGGGACCGAGATCAGGGCCGCGACGCCGGTGATCACCAGGGTGCCGACGATCGCGTGCGAGGCGCCGCCGCCTTCGCCCACCACCCCCCGCGCGTCTTCGGTGAAGAAGTCGAGGCTGAGGCCGGGGATGCCGCGCTTGGTCACCTCGAAGACAAGCGAGATCAGCGGGATCATCGCCAGGGCGAAGGCGCCGGCGATCAGCACCGTCATCAGCCGGTCCTTGGCGCGCCGGCGCCAGCCGGCGCCGCTGGCGAGCAGCGAGGAGGGGCGGGCGAGGGCGGGGCTTTCGGCGACGCTGGCGCTCTCCATTTCCCCTCCTATTCGTGGTTCTGGCGGGCGATGATCGCGCGCGCCGCCATGTTGGTGACCAGGGTGATCGCGAAGAGGACGAGACCGGTGGCGATCAGGGCGTTGATCGCCAGGCCCGAGGACTCGGGGAAGTCGAGGGCGATGTTGGCGGCGATCGTCGAGGGGTTCGCCTGGCTGATCAGGTTGAGGCTGACGGCGCCGGAGACCGAGAGGATGATCGTCACCGCCATCGTCTCGCCGAGAGCGCGGCCGAGGCCGAGCATCGCGCCGCTGATCACCGAGGACTTGCCGAACGGCAGGACGGTCATCCGGATCATCTCCCAGCGGGTGGCGCCGAGCGCCTGGGCGCCTTCGGTCAGCTTGCGGGGCGTCTGGGCGAAGGCCTCGCGGGCGATCGCGGAGACGATCGGCAGGATCATCACCGCAAGCACGATCCCGGCGACCAGCATCGTCCGCCCGGTCGCCGAGGCGGGCCCTTCGAAGAGCGGGATCCAGCCCAGCTTCTCTTCCAGCCACTTCAGCACCGGCACCGCGGCCGGGCCGAGGACGAAGATCCCCCAGAGGCCGTAGATGATGCTCGGGATCGCCGCCAGCAGGTCGACCAGGTAGCCGAGCGTCCCGGCGATCTTCGGCGGCGCGATATGGGTGATGAAGAGGGCCGCAGCGATCGCCAGCGGGACCGCGACGACGGCCGCGATGGCCGAGGCCAGGACGGTGCCGAAGGCCAGCGGCGCGACGTAGTCGAGGAAGCTCTTGCCCTCCGGCAGTTCGGAGGCGGCGGCGGTGAAGGCGGGGTAGCCCTCGGAGATGAGGAAGATCGCGACCCCGGCCAGCAGGGCCAGGATCGTCACCGCGGCGACGACCGCGGTCCGGGAGAAGACGCGGTCACCGAGGCGGCGGCGCCCTCCGGACGCCGCCGCCAGCAGTTGACCCGCGTTGGTCGTGGTGTCGACCTGTGACACAGGCTCCCTAACCGGCTTCGATCGCTTCGATCGCCGGGGTCACCTTCGACGTCAGAGCCGAGGAGAGCGGAGCCGAGCCGGCCTGTTCGGCGGCCAGTTCCTGCCCCTCAGGGCTGATGACGTATTCGAGGTACGCCTTCACCGCGCTCGCTTCGTCGGCCGAGTCGTACTTGGTGCAGGCGATCAGGTAGGAGGTGAGGACGATCGGATAGGTGCCCTCGGATTCCGTCTTGCGGTCGAGCTTGTAGGCGAGCGTGTACTTGCCCGGGCTCAGTTCCTTGTCGAGCGGGGACTCCTCGAGCACCTTGGCCGCGGCCTCCGGGGTCGGTTCGGCGTAGACCTTGCCGACCTTGATCTTGGCGGCGCCGAGTTCGCCGGCCTGGCTGGCATCGGCGTAGCCGATCGCGCCTTCGCCGGCGGCCACAGCTTCGACCACGCCGGAGGTGCCGGAAGCGGCTTCGCCGCCCTTGACCGGCCAGTCGCCGCTGACTTCGTAGCTCCAGATGCTCGGCACGACCTCGGAGAGGTATTCGGTGAAGTTCTCCGTCGTCCCCGACTCGTCGGAGCGGTTGACCGGGGTGATGCGGGTGTCGGGCAGCTCGACGCCGGGGTTGTCGGCGGCGATCGCCTTGTCGTTCCAGCTGGTGATTTCCTGGTTGAAGATCTTCGCCAGCGTTTCCGGGTCGAGCTGAAGGTCTTCGACGCCGGGGAGGTTGTAGATGACAGCGATCGGCGAGATGTAGTCCGGGACCTCGATCAGCTGGCCGGTCCTGCAGCGCTTTTCGGCCTTTTCCAGTTCCCCTTCTTCGGGCGAGAGCGCCGCGTCGCTGCCCGCGAAGGCGGTGCCGCCGGCGATGAACTGTTCGCGACCGCCGCCGGACCCGACCGGGTCGTAGGAGATGGTCACGCTTGAGTTTTCGTTCTCGAATTCGGCGATCCAGGCTTCCTGTGCGGCCTGCTGCGCGGTCGAGCCGGCGCCGGCAATTTCGCCGGAGACGCCGCCGCCGCTGCCGCCGGTCGTGTCGTCGCTGCTGCCGCCGCAGGCGGCAAGCGCGATTGCAAGGGTCACCGCGGCGCTCAGCACCACGAACCACTTAGAGCTGGTCAACTCTGATCTCCTTCGGGTCGATTCACAGTGGCGCCACCCTCGCAGCGGCCACCCCGAACCTTGTTACGCGGCTGTGTCGAGCGTGTGAAAAAGATGTAAAAGCGCCAGAAAGATCGTCAGCCGTCCGGGGAGAACCGGTAGCCGATGCCGTTGTGGGTGTGGATCAACTGCGCTCCCGGCAGCGCTTCGCCCAGCTTCGCGCGCAGGCGGCTGACGTAGACGTCGACCGAACGATCGTCGCTGCGCGGCTCCCCGCCCCAGACATGGGCGAAGAGCTCGTCGCGGGTCATGATCCGCTGCGGGTGCTCGGAGAGGGTGACCAGGAGCTGCAGCTCGCGGACGGTCAAGCTGAGCGGGCGGCCGTCGACGAGGGCCGCGTGCTGCTCAGGCTTGATCTCGAGCCGTCCCATGCGTGCGAGCATGGCGACGGCTCAGGGGCGCGCGGTTATCCGGCCGTGAAGGTGTTGTGAACGGGTTGTGAAGAGGGCGTGTCGGCCGCGAGCTCGGCGCCACCGGCTGCTCCGGTTCGGGGTCGAAGCGGTAGCCGATGCCGAAGTGGGTGTGGATGTACGTCCAGCTCGGCGAGAGGGCCTCCAGCTTCTTGCGCAGCTTGCGGACGAAGACGTCGACCGAGCGGTCGCCGTGGGCCATCGCGTAGCCCCAGACCCGCTGGTAGATCTGCTCGCGCTCGAGCACCTGGCCGCGCTCCTCGGCGAGCAGGTAGAGCAGCTCGAACTCGCGGCGGGTGAGATCGAGCGCCTCGTCGCCGACGAAGGCCTGGAAGCGATCGGGGCGGATCTCCATCTCGCCGATCGCGAGCGGCGCCGCCTCGTGCTCCTGGCGACCGCGACGGCGGCGGCGCGAGACCGCTTCGAGGCGGGCGATCGCCTCCTCGGGGTGGCAGGGCTTGGTCATCCAGTCGTCGACTCCGAGCCGCAGCCCCTTCACCCGCTGGGCGACGGTGGAGCGACCGGTGCAAACGACAAGGCCGAGGTCGGGCAGCATCTCTGCGACCCGCTCCAGGTAGGCCCAGGCTTCGTCGCCCAGGACGACCGGGTCGACGAGGAGGGCATTCAGCTTCATCGCCACCAGGTCGCGCGGCGGCACGGGGCCGGTCTTCTGGCTGAGGTGCCAACCAGCCGCCTCAGCGCGGCGGGCGAGAACGGTGACGAAGCCGCTGTCGGTATCGAGGACGGCGATTCGGATGGACAGAGTGTATGCACCTCGGGGGGCGTTAACCGCTGCGTTCACGGGATTTTCACGAGTCTGCCCGCAACCGCCGCGAATTTGCCTCAGAAGGTCGCCGGCCGCAGGCCGGTGGCGATGATCAGCAGGATCGCGGCGCCGACGAAGTAGCGGTAGAGGACGAAGGGCCGGTAGCTGGTCGTCCGCAGCAGGCGCAGGAGGAAGGAGATCGCCAGGTAGCCGGAGACGGCGGCGGCGATCGTCCCCACCACCATCGGCTCCCCCACCCCCGGCGGCAGGCCTTCTTTGGCGGCCTCGAGGGCCTTGTAGGCGGTGGCGCCGGCGACGGCGGGAATCAGCAGCAGGAAGGAGAAACGGGCGGCGGCGTCGCGATCGAGGCCGAGCCAGCGGGCGGCGGTGATCGTGATACCCGAGCGCGAGGTGCCCGGCGCCAACGCCAGCACCTGGGCGAGGCCGACGATCCAGCCGTCCCGCAGCTTCGCGTCACCGAGGTTGCGGCGCTCGGGCATGCGGTCGGCGTAGCCGAGCAGGAAGCCAAAGAGGATCAGCTGGATCGCGATCATCCAGGGCTCGCCGAGGTGTTCGTCGATGAAACTGGAGCCGAGGCCGCCGGCGATCACCGCCGGCACGGTGCCGATCGCGATCGCGACGGCGAGCCGCTGCTCCTGGGTGCGGATCGCCCGCTGCCGCGCCGCCTCCACGAAGCCGCGGATGAGGACCACCACCTCGACCCGGAAGTAGGCGATCGCGGCGATCAGGGTCCCGGCGTGGAGGGCGACGTCGAAGGTCTTGTTGAAGGACTCGTTGTCCTGGAGGAAGGTGTAGTCCTGCAGCCAGGGGACGATGATCAGGTGGCCGGAGGAGGAGATCGGCAGGAACTCGGTCAGTCCCTGGACCACCCCCAGCAGCAGGGCCTCGAGGTTCGACATCGCGGCGCATCCTATGCGGCGCGACCGGAAGTTGCGCTAGATTTCCGCCCCGTGAAGCGCACCGCCGCAGCCCTGCTCTCGATCTGGGCCCTGATGCTCGCCGCCGCCCCGGCCGCCCTCGCCGACGAGGGAGTCGGCCTCGCCGGCCCGACCACTGACAAGACGGTGACCTTCTTCTGCTTCGGCGTGATCTTCTTCTTCGCCGCCCTGGTGATCGTCCTCTCGCTGATCCAGAACCGGCTCGAGAAGCGCAAGGAACAGCGTCGCGCGGATCTGGCCCGTTTCAACTAGCCCAGGCGGTCGTCCCTTTTTTTGAACTCTTTCATCGACGTCCATCGATGAAGTGATAGCTTCGCGGCGATGACGGACCTGCCGGTGATCAACTGCTGCACCCCGCTCGCCGGCAGCTCCCTCGGCGAGAAGCAGGCCGAGGAGCTGGAGCTGGTGATGAAGGCGCTGGCCGACCGCAACCGCCTGCGGATCGTCAACATGCTGCTGCGGGCGGATGGCAAGCCCGTCTGCGTCTGCGAGTTCGAACCCTTCCTCGGCCTCGCCCAGGGGACCGTCAGCCACCACCTCAAGGTCCTCGTCGAAGCGGGGCTG
>DATMBY010000090.1:0-6740 GCA_035558995.1 Solirubrobacterales bacterium | reverse complement strand
CGTAGATGCGCCGGTTGGCCTCGCGCAGAATGCGCGTCAGCTGGGCCTCGGGCGCCTCCCCCTCCCCGGAGTCCTTCTCCCCCTCGAAGGTGTCGGCGGCCATCGCCGACGCGACCTCTCCCGCGCGGGCGCCGCCCATTCCGTCGGCGACCGCGAAGAAGGGAGGGTCGAGCACAAGGGAGTCCTCGTTGACGCTGCGCTGACGCCCCACGTCGGTCCGGCCCACCTGCTCGACGATCTGCAGTGTCACTCCTGGTACCGGTACTCGCTGTCGCCTATGCGGATTACGTCCCCCAGCTTCAGGCGCTCCGGCGTACGGAGCTTGCGGCCGTTGAGGTAGGTGCCGTTGGTCGAGCCCATGTCCTCGACGTAGAACCGTCCCTCACGCGAGAAGACGCGGGCGTGGATGCTGGAGGCGTAGCGGTCGTCGATCCGCACGTCGGCCTCCTTCGAGCGGCCGATCGAGAGGCCGCCGATCAGGTCGAAGCGGTGCTCGCGCTCGAGGCCGCCGCCGCGCTCGGCGACCAGCCAGCCGTCGGGGCCGCGCGGCGCCTCCGAGTAGGCCGGGGCGGCGTGAAAACCGGTCGAGTCGGGGGCCGGCGCGAGGGTCCGCCGCAGGTCCTTGAAGGCGCTGCGCGCGATCACGAGCACGAACAGGTAGAGGACGGCGAGGAAGCCGAACTTCAGCGCCACGCTTATGGGGTCGTAGTCCACGCGCACAGCACCTTAATGAGGGCGGCAGCCGCCCTACTGCTCGATATCGAAGGTGAAGGAGGTGGTGCCGACGGTGACCTGGTCACCGGGGCTGAGCCGGGTGGAGGGGACGCGGCGGCCGTTGACCTTGATCCCGTTGGTGGAGCCGAGGTCGACGATCTGCCAGTCGCCGTTGTCGCCGCGCCGCAGCTCGGCGTGGCGGCGCGAGACGTTGGGGTCGGAGAGCACGCACTCGACCGACTTCGAGCGGCCGATCGTCGCCACCGGGCCGTCGAGCACGTAGCGGCGGTCGCCGAGGGAGACGACGGCGCGGGTCGAGACCAGCGCCCCGACCGCCTGCTCGGGCCGTTTCGGCCGGCCGCGGTCGCGCTCGCGCACCGCCGAGTAGACCATCGTGTGGCCCTCTTCGCCCTGCTCGGGCGCCTGGCCCTCGTTGGCCGGCGGCTTCACCAGCCGCGCCTGGATCCCGAACTCGCCCAGCCGCAGCCGCTCGTCGGTCTCGAAGTCGACCGCCGGCCGGGTCAGCAGGTCGTAGCCGCGCCGCCGCGCGTGCTCCAGCAGGTAGCCGGAGAGCTCCTGCTCGAGCGAGCGCTCGTAGCCTTCGAGCTTGCCGCGGTCCTGGCGGCCGAGGAAGACCGTGTACTCGTTGGGGACGTAGACGCGCTGGACCGAGGCGGTCTTGTGGGCGTCCATTTCCTTCGCCAGCTTGCGCGCCAGTTCGACCGGCTGCACCTCCGAGCTGAAGGCGCGGCTGAAGACCCCCTCGACGAGGCCTTCGAACATCGACTCCAGACGACTCAGCGCACCGATGGGGAAATCCTAGGGAAGGGGCTACGGCAGGGCCGCGCCGTGAAGGGCAAGAAAGCCGCCGGCCGCGACCGCGGCGGCCAGAGCGCTGGCGCGGGCGAGGAGGCCGTGGGCGTGAGCGCCCGGCAGATGGTCGCTGAGCTCCTCGAGCGCTTCCTCGATCGTCGTCCCCAGCTCCTCCAGCGAGGGGCGGTGGTTGGGGCGCGCCGAGAGGCAGGCGTCGACCGTCTCCGTCAGCTCCCGCGGCAGGTCGGGGCGGAGCCGGCGCAGCGGCCGCACCCGGCCGCCGATCGCCCGTGCCGTGGCCGCCGGGGTGGCCCGGCGGTACGGGTTCTCACCGCTCCAGCACTCGTACAGGGTCAGGGCCAGCGAGTAGACGTCCGCCTCGGGACCGGCCGGTCGCCCCTCCGCCTGCTCGGGGGCCATGTAGGCGAGGGTGCCGACCACGTCGCCGACCGCGGTCAGCGGCGCCTCGTCGGCGAGGTGGGCGACGCCGAAGTCCATCAGCTTGGCCCGCGGTTCGGAGTCCTCCACCACCTGCACGTTCTGCGGCTTGATGTCGCGGTGGACGACGCCCCGCGAGTGGGCATGGTCGAGCGCCTCGCAGAGATCGGCGCCGATCTCTGCGATCTCGCGGTCGGACAGCTCGCCGGCGTGGGCGAGCCGGGCAAGCGTCGAGCCCTCGACCAGCTCGGTGACCAGAAGCGCGTTGCCGTCCTCCTCCCCCAGCTCGTAGAGGGTGACGATCCCCGGATGGTTCAACCGGGCGGCGGCCTGCGCCTCGCGCAGGACCCGGCGCCCCGCCTCCCCCCGCTGCTCGATCGCCTTCACCGCCACCGGTCGCTCGAGGCGACCGTCCCAGGCCTCGTAGACGACGCCGAACCCGCCGCTGCCGATGCGGCGCTCGATCAGGAAACGATTGAGGACGAGCGAGCCAACCATCGCTCCTCCCATTTCGCCGGAAAAGAAAGCCTTCCTGCCCAGCGGGAGATTGGGAAAAACTCACCGTTTGCGGGATCTCCTGGCGAGGAAACGCCGCGGGAAGTCATACTCTCGCCCCCGTGGAGGACTTCACCTCACGACGCCCCCCCCGGCGTGAGCGGCCCAAACGTCGACCCGAGCGCCAGCAGATCGTGCTGCGGCGCGCGCTCGCGCTCGGCGGCGGGCTCGTCCTCCTGATCCTGATCGTGCTCGGGGTCAAGGGCTGCCTCGACGCCCGCGCCAACCGCGAGCTCGGCGACTACGCCCGCAACGTCACCCAGATCGTCGAAGAGACCCAGCACACGAGCGGCTCGTTCTTCAAATTGCTGGAAGACCCGGGCAGCGCCTCGGTCACCGACTTCGTCGACCAGGTCGAAGCGGACCGCAGCGCGGTCGACAGCCAGGCCACCCGGATCGACGATCTCAGCACTCCCGGCGACATGTCCCGGGCCCAGGGCAACCTCGAGCTCGCCTACCAGCTGCGCGCCAGCGCGATGGACGAAATCGCCGAAAAGACCGACGACGCGCTCGGCGACGCCGGCGCCGAAAAGGCGACGGAAGCGATCGCCAGGCAGATGCAGAAGCTGCTCGCGGCCGACGTGATCTACGAACAGGTGGTGCGACCTGAAGTCGACGCGGTCCTCGGCGACAACGGCGTCTCCGACAGCGACCTGCCGAAGAGCACCTTCCTGCCCGACGAAAAGTGGCTCGACTCGGGCACCGTCGGCGACGCGCTCAGCGCCGTCAGCGGCGGCAGCAGTGCCGACGTCTCCGGCGTCCACGGCACCGAAATCGCCGGCGTCACCGTCAACGAAACCGAACTGATCGAAGGCGCGCCAACGACGATCGTCGGCGAAGAAGGCGTCAACGTCGAAGTCTCGGCCCGCAACCCGCTCGAATCGACCGAGAACGGGATCGGCGTCTCCGTGACCTACGAAGGCACCACCGTGACCGGGGAAATCGACGAACTGCCCGCCGGGGAAACCGTCTCCACGGTGATCCCGCTGACGCCCGCGCCGAGTGGCGAAGTGACGCTGGATATCGAAGTCGAAGCGGTCCCGGGCGAGGAAGTCCTCGAAAACAACGAAGCGACCTACACGCTCCTGATCGAATAGTTCAGGCTGTGCGGATGCGCATCGCCTATCTCGGCCCGGCCGGAACCTTCACCGAGGACGCCCTCGGGGAGGCGATCCCCGAGGGCGGCTTCGAGCCGCTGCGGACGGCGACGATCCCCGACGCGATCCTCGCCGTCGAGCGCGGCGAGGCCGAGCGGGCTCTGGTCCCGATCGAGAACTCGCTCGAGGGATCGGTCCGCCCCACGCTGGACACGCTCGTCTTCGAGGCGGGAGCGGTGACGATCGTCGGCGAGCACGACTACCGGGTGCGCGTCCACCTGATCGCCCGCAAGGGGACGCGGGCCGAGGAGGTCGAGGCGGTGCTCTCCCACCCGCAGCCGCTGGCCCAATGCCAGCGCTTCCTGCGCGAGACCTTTCCCGAGGTGGAACTGCGCAACGTCAGCAGCACCGCGGCGGCGGTGCGGATGGTCAGCGAGTCCTCGCGTCCATGGGCGGCGCTGGGGGCAAGAGCGGCGGCGTCGCTCTACGGGTGCGAGCTGCTGCAGGAGGGCGTCGAGGACCAGGACGACAACGTCACCCGCTTCGTCTGGATCGCCCCGGCGGCGAGCGAGCCGGTGGGGTCCGGTCCGTGGAAGACCTCGCTGGTCTTCTCCGAGGTCGGGGCCGACCATCCCGGCGCCCTCGTCGATTGCCTGAGCGAGTTCTCCGGCCGCGGGATCAACCTCACCCGGATCGAGTCGCGGCCGCTGCGGCAGGGCCTCGGCCAGTACATGTTCTTCTGCGACCTCGAGGGGCGGGAGACCGACTCCACGGTCGCCGAGGCGATCGCGGCGTTGCGCACGAAGGCCTCTTCGGTGCGGATCCTCGGCTCCTATCCGCTCGGCTGAAACGCCCTGGATCCAATCCCGAAGACGGGGACAGGCGCCGAGGTGCCTACAATTTCCGGTCAGTTATGGCCAGGGTGCTGGTACTCAACGCGACGTATGAGCCGATCAACGTCTGCACGTTGAGACGAGCCGCTGTCCTGCTGCTGAAGGAAAAGGCCGAACTGCTCGAGCAGCGGGAGGGCGCAGCGCTTCACTCCGAGCGGATGACGATGGAGCGGCCGGACGTGATCCGCCTCGTCAACTATGTCCGCATCCCCCGCGAGGCCCACCGCCGCAAGATCACCCGTCGCGCCGTCCTCGCCCGCGATTCCTGGACCTGCCAGTACTGCGGCTCGACCAAATCCGGCCTGACCGTCGACCACGTCATTCCCCGCTCCCGCGGGGGCCTCTCAGTCTGGGAGAACATCGTCGCCGCCTGCCCGCCCTGCAACCGCCGCAAGGGCAACCGCCTCCCGAGGGAGATCGAAATGCACCCGGCGAGGACGCCGAAGGCACCGCCGCCGACGGTCTTCATCCAGGTCGCCAGCCCGAAGATCCCCTCGGCCTGGGAGCAGTACCTGCCGCAGGCCGCTTAGTCACGCTCGACCGAAAGAGGCTTCTGGGCGCATAGCGCGAATCCAGGCCTGATGAATGCGAGTGCTGGCGGGATTCGGCGCGCGGTGGCGGCTGCCGTGTTGGCAGCGACCCTCTGCCTGGTCGCGATCCCGACTGGCAGCGCGGGGGCGCGCAGCGGCGTCTGGGTGAAGCCGACCTCCGCTCGCAAGGCGGCGGCGTTCTGGACCCCGGCGCGGATGCGGGAGGCGAAGCCGATCGAGGTGTTCCCGCGGCACCGGCAGGCGCGGGCAAAGCTGCGTCGGGGGCGGCGGGGCGACCCCGGTCAGGTGGCGGCCTTCGGGGTCGCGGGGTCGGGCTTCGGCGAGGATTTCGAACAGGTGCCGGATCCGACCCTGCCGGAGTTCCGGGTCAACGGCGCGCTCTTCCTCTCCTTCGGAAACTTCGGCTACGGCCGCTGCTCGGGGACCGCGGTGCGCTCGCGGAACGAGAGCGTCGTCGTCACCGCGGCCCACTGCATCAACAGCGGCGGCAAGCGCGGTCGCTGGTTCACCGGGCGGATGGTCTTCATTCCCGCCTACCGCTACGGCCAGCGCCCGTTCGGCGTCTTCCCCGCCCGCTGGATCGACACCACCACGCAGTGGCGGGCAAACGGCAGCGAGAACTACGACGTCGGCGCGATCGTGGTCGGTCGCAACCAGGCGGGCGACAAGCTCGGGGAGGCGGTCGGCGGCACCGGGATCGCCTTCAACCAGAAAGCGGACCAGACCTTCGACGTCCACGGCTACCCGGCCGAAGCGCCCTTCGACGGCGAAACCCAGCGGATCTGCCGCGGCACCCGCTTCCTCGGGCACGACGCCAGCTCCTTCGTCTTCCGCGGCCCGCTCAACCTCGCCGTCACCTGCCAGCTCACCGGCGGCGCCTCGGGGGGCGGCTGGACGATCGAAGGGGACCGGCTCAACAGCGTCACCAACTACGGCTACTTCGACGAAGCCTCCCCGATCTACGGGGCCTACTTCGGGAAGGAAGTCGCGCGGCTCTTCCACCGCGCGGCGAAGAAGCGATGAGGGGCCGGCTCACGGATGTGGTCGTGCTGGCGCTGGTGCTCGCTCTTGCGGTGGCGCTGGCGGGCCAGGCCGCGCCGAAGGATCATCAACCCCGGAAGACTCATCAGCCGCAAAAGGCCCACCAGCCGCGGCTCGAACACCGCCGGGCGGCACCGCCGCTGCGCCTGCTTCCGCCTTCGCCGCGCAGCCGCCTGCTCAGCCAGCACGGCAAGCCGGTCCATCCGACCCCCTTCTTCCGCTCCGGATTCGTGCTCAAGGCCGACGGCTACAGGGTCGGCGTCAGCACCTTCGGCAGCGCCGTCTTCCTCGAGGTCTGGCGCGGGCACCGCGGCAACCGGGTCGCCACCTCCTACATGGCTCGCGGCGTCGCCCGGCCGGAACGCCTGCAGGCGACCTTCGGCAACTTCGGCAAGGTGAAGATGCGCTTCCGCCCCTCCCGCCACCGCACCTGGGTCGGCCAACGGCGCAGCTGCCGCGGCGCCAACCGTTTCATCAAGAAGCACGGCATCTTCCGCGGCCACCTCCGATTCCGGGGCGAAGGCGGCTACGTCACCGTCCGCATCCACCGTGCCAGGGGAGCGGTCGACATCCCGGCCCCCAAATGCCTCAAGCGCCTGGGCAGAGGCGGCCCCAACTTCACCTTCAACCCCTTCGAA
>DATMBY010000089.1:0-4940 GCA_035558995.1 Solirubrobacterales bacterium | reverse complement strand
CAGATCGAGGAGGAGGACTGGAACCCGACGCCGGAGGCGGTGGCGGCGATGGGTCGCTACAACGAGGAGCTGCAGAAGGCCGGGATGCTGCTGGGGCTGGACGGGCTGCGCCCCCCGAGCGACGGCGGCAACGTCGTCTTCGACGCCGAGGGCAAGGCGACGATCACCGACGGTCCCTTCACCGAGACGAAGGAGGTCGTCGGCGGCTACTGGCTGATCCAGGCCCGCTCGAAGGAGGAGGCGCTGGAGTGGGCGAGCCGCTGCCCTGACAGCAACTGCCGGATCGAAGTCCGCCGCGTCTTCGAGATGGAGGACTTCCCCCAGGACGTGCAGGACGCCTACGAGGGCCCCTGAGGCGGCGGCGGTGAGCGAGGCCACGCGCGCGATCGAGGCGGTCTGGCGGATCGAGTCCGCCCGCCTCATCGCGGGCCTGGCGCGGATGACCGGCGACGTCGGCCTCGCCGAGGACCTGGCGCAGGACGCGCTGGTGGCGGCGCTGGAGAAGTGGCCGGACTCGGGCGTCCCCGACAACCCCGGCGCCTGGCTGATGGCGACGGCTAAGAACCGGACGATCGACCGCCTGCGGCGGGAGAAGACCTACGGGCGCAAGCGCGAAGAGGTCGCCCGCGACACCGGAGCGCTGTTCGCGATGGAACGCTCCGACTTCGAGGCCGCCGCCGACGAGGAAATCGGCGACGACCTCCTGGCGCTGATCTTCACCTGCTGCCACCCGCTGCTCTCGCGCGAGGCACGGGTGGCGCTGACTCTGCGGCTGCTGGGCGGGCTGGCGACGCCGGAGATCGCCCGCGCCTTCCTCGCCCCGGAGCCGACGGTGGCGCAGCGGCTGGTGCGGGCGAAGCGGACGCTGCGCGACGCCAAGGTGCCGTTCGAGGTGCCGCGGGGGGCGGAGCTGGAGGAGCGCCTGCCCTCGGTGCTGGAAGTGATCTACCTCGTCTTCAACGAGGGCTACGCGGCCAGCGCAGGGGAGGACCTGATTCGCGCCGACCTCTGCGAGGAAGCCCTGCGGTTGGGCCGGATCCTCGCCGCGCTGACGCCCCGCGAGCCCGAGGTCCACGGGCTGGTCGCGCTGATGGAGATCCAGGCCTCACGCGGGGCCGCCCGCCGCGGGCCCGGTGGCGCCCCGGTGCTGCTGCTCGACCAGGATCGCGGCCGCTGGGACCCGCTGCTGATCGTCCGCGGGCGGCGGGCGCTGGAGCGGGCCGAAGCACTGCCTGGGTCGCTCGGCCCCTATGGCCTCCAGGCCGCGATCGCCGCCTGCCACGCCCGCGCGATCCGGGCAGAGGAAACCGACTGGGTGCGAATCGCCGCTCTCTACGACGCCCTCGCCCAGATCGCCCCCTCCCCCGTGGTCGAGCTGAACCGTGCGGTCGCCGTCGGCATCGCCTTCGGCCCCGACGCCGGCCTCGAACTGCTGGAGCGAATCGAAGACGACCCGGCCCTGGCGCGGTACCACCTCCTCCCCAGCGTCCGCGGCGACCTCCTCGAGAAAGCCGGCCACCAGGAGGAGGCCGCCGCCGAGTTCCGCCGCGCTGCCGAGATGACCGCGAACGAACGCGAGCGCGAGCTGCTGCTCCGTCGGGCGAAATCCCGTGGCTCCGTGAATCGTTTTCCGGAACCTGGGAAGTACACATGAGGGTTTTTTGGCAAAAGGCTTCTTAATCGCTTGAACTTGTTTTTGACTAGGCCCTATGAGCGCACAACCTTCTCCACCTCAAGAAAAAGACAGGACCCTGACCGAACGCGTGAAAGCCGCCGCGGGCCTTACCGCCGTGGCGATCGGCGTCATAGTTGTTGGGATCATCGCCCTCGCAGCGATCAGCAAGAACACTCAAACCGCCGCCACTATCGCCAGCGCGGCGGGTGGAGTCATCGCGACCATCGTCGGTGCGTTCTTCGGGGTCAAAATCGGCTCTGAGCAGAGCAAGAAAGCGCAAGACGGGCTCAAGGAAGAATCGGCCAAAGCGCAGATCTACGCCGCCTACCTCCCGCCCGCGGAAGCCGACAGCGTGACCACCCAAGCACAGGAGGCCGCCGAAAATGCGGTTTCGCCCTAGCCCCGCGCGGCCAGCCGGTTGATCCCATCCGCTTCGAGGCGCAGCATGCGCCAGTCGTCGAGGCGGCGGGCGCCAAGCTTGGCGTAAAACGCGAGCGCGGGCTCGTTCCACTCCAGGGCGCACCATTCGAGGCGGGCGTACTCGCGCTCCTCGGCGATCCTCGCCAGGTGCTCCATCATCGCCAGGCCGATTCCGCCGCGGCGATGCTCGGGGCGGACGTAGACGTCCTCGAGCCAGATCCCCGGCCGGCACTCGAAGGTGGAGAAGTTGGTGAAGAAGATCGCGTAGCCCACCGCTTCGCCGTCGACGGTCTCCAGCAGCAGCGCCTCGGCCGCGTGCTGCTCGAAGAGGGAGCGGCGCAGCGTCTCCACGGTTCCCGCAACTTTGTCGCCGAGTTTCTCGTAGGAGGCGAGCTCGAGGATCAGGTCGTAGAGGACCTGGACGTCGGCCTCGGTCGCGGCGCGGATCTGGACGTCGTTGGCGGTTGCCATCGCTCGCAGCCTAGCCACGGAGGCGGGGCAGCACCGAGCTCTTGTAGACGTCGATCGCCCCCAGCGGGGCGGCGCCGGAGTTGTTCATCAGGGCGACGGTGGTGGCCCCCATCTCTTCGACCTCGCGGATCCGCTCCACGTGGACGTCGGGATCGGTGGCGACGATCAGCGCTTCGGTCAGCTCCTCGTCGGAGACCTGGCGCGCGCCCTCCTCGTACATCGCCTGCGGGTCGTGCCACTCGTCGCGGTAGAACTCTTTCGGCTGCGAGCCCTTCCAGACCCGGCAGCCCTCCAGCGCCGCCTCGTCGTCGGGTGCCCAGGAGAAGGCGGCCTGGAGGATCACCTCGCCCGGCTCCCGGCCCGCGTCCTCGGCGGCGCTGCGGTAGGCGTCGAGGATCTCCGGCACCGATTCGGGGTCGGCGAGGGTCCAGATCCCGTCGCCCTGACGTCCGGCGACGCCGGCGGCCTTGGGGCCGAAGGCGGAGACGAAGATCGGCGGCCGCCGGTTCTCGGGGCGGGAGTGGACGTAGGCGCGGTCAGTCTTGAAGTAGCGGCCGCCGCTCAGCCGCTCGCCGTCCCAGAGCGCGCGGATCTGCTCCAGCGCCTCCTCCATCCGCTCCACCTTCTCACCGGGCGAGGGCCACTCGGCCCCCAGCGGCATCTCGTTCAGAGCCTCTCCCGAGCCGATCCCGAGGTAGGGGCGGCCGGGGAACATCAGCTCCATCGTCGCCCAGGCCTGGGCGATCAGGACCGGGTGGTAGCGCGGCCCCGGCGGGGTCACCGCGGTGCCGAAGCCGACCCGCTCGGTCGCCTGCGCGGCGGCGCCGAGCCAGACCCAGGCGTGCCCCGCCTCCCCCGGCTCCCACCAGGGCTGCAGGTGGTCGCTGCAGCCGATCCCGTCGAAGCCCGCGTCCTCGGCCGCGACCGCCTGGCGCAGCAGCTGCTCGGGTGGGAACTGCTCGTGGGCGCAGAGGTGGAGGTAGCGCATCGCCCGGGGCGGCCGTTCGCCTACGCCTTGCCCTCGAACTCGTACTCGCGCAGGAAGCCCTCGAAGAGGCGGCGGTGGCCCTGCTCGTCGCGGAGGATCGCGATCACCATGTCCTGGGTGACGGGGTCGACCCCGTCGGTGACCTCGATGACCCGCGTGTAGTGCTCGATCGCGCCGGTCTCGGCCTTGATCACGCCGCGGATCACGTGGACGACGTCGACCTGGTGCTCGGGCGGCTGCAGGAAGCTCTGCTCGGCGGAGAAGCCTTCGGAGCCGGGGACGACGCCGTACAGCTCCTTGATCCTGGTGGCGAACGCTTCGGCGTGGCCGAGCTCCTCTTTGATGTCTTCGGCCAGGGACTCGCGGATCTCCTGGGCGCGGACGCCGTCGAGGTTGGTGGAGGCGGCGAGGTAGCTCATCACCGTCTCGATCTCCATCCAGTAAGCCTTGGTCAACAAGGCGACGATCTCTTCGCGGGTGCCGGAGGCATCGCCGCTGAAGATCCCCTTGTCGAGGCTGCTCGTCTCCATCTCGTTCACTCTCCCTCTGGTCGTCTGGTTACTGGTCGAGCTTGTCCCGCTTGGGCCCCTCCCAGTCGGGAGCCTCGGGGTCCTGCGACGGGTGCGGTTCGCTGGTGCTGCGCGAGCCCGTCTGCGGGTGGGCATCGTCGCCGAACATCTCACCGTCGGGGTCGGGCGGGTCACGCGGGTCCTCGCGCTTGTCGTAGGGATCCGGCCACTCGGTCGGGTCGGGCTCGCCGACGGGGTTGTTGAGCACGTGGTGGGGCTCGCGGTCCTGGGAGATGTCGCCGGGATCCTTGCCGGGCGGCTCCGGGAAGCCGGTCGGGGTCTCGTCGCGATCGGGTCGGTCGTCCATGCCTGGCAGCTACCCCAGGGGGTGAGGGGGGAAACTCGCTACCTCCGGCCTTCCTGGCTAGGCTGCGGCGCCATGGACACGATCGATTCCCTGCTCGAGAACAACAAGGAGTTCGCCGACGGCGCCGTCGAGCAGCACCTCGACGTCGAACCGCAGCGCCACCTGGCGATCGTCACCTGCATGGACTCGCGGCTCGACGTCTTCGCCGCCCTCGGCCTCGGCCACGGCGAGGCGCACGTGCTCCGCAACGCCGGCGGCATCATCACCGACGACGTGATCCGCTCGCTGGCGCTCTCCCAGCGCCGACTGGGGACGCGCGAGGTGATGCTGATCCACCACGACGACTGCGGCATGCAGAAGATCACCGAGGACGGCTTCCGCACCGAGCTGCAGGAGACGACCGGGATCGCCCCCTCCTTCGCGATCGAGTCGTTCACCGACGTCGAGGAGGACGTGCGTCAGTCGATCCGGCGCGTCCGCGCCTCCCCCTTCCTGCCTCACCGCGACGTC
>DATMBY010000088.1:0-25256 GCA_035558995.1 Solirubrobacterales bacterium | reverse complement strand
GTTGGCGATGCCGAGGTTGGAGGCGATGTTGAAGTTCTTGCGCATCGAGCGCCCGACTAGCGCCACTTTGCGGTCGAGCCGCACCGCGGCGTCGATCACCTGCTGGACGCGGTGAATGTTGGAGGCGAAGGAGGTGACGATGATCCGCCCCTTGCAGCGGGAGAACTGCTCCAGCAGCGCCGGCCCGACGGCCGACTCCGAGGGGGCCACGCCCGGACGGTCGGCGTTGGTCGAATCGCCGCAGAGCAGCGTCAGCCCTTCCTCGCCGAGCGCGGCGAGGCGCGAGACGTCGGCCGGTCGGCCGTCGACCGGGGTCTGGTCGAACTTGTAGTCGCCGGTCATCAGCACCGAGCCGGCGTCGGTCTTCAGCAGGACCGCGCGCATGTCGGGGATCGAATGGGCGAGGTGGATCAGCTCGAGCTCGAACGGACCCCGCTTCACCTTCTCCCCCGGCGGCAGCTCCTGCAGGGGCGCCGACTCGCCGAGCTTGTGCTCGTCGAGCTTGGAGCGGACCATCCCGATCGTCAGCAGGCCGCCGTAGATCACCGGCGGCATCCCGACCTCGCGGAGGACGTAGGGCAGCGCCCCGACGTGGTCCTCGTGGCCGTGGGTGAGGACGATCGCCTCGATGTCGTCGACGCGGTCGCGCAGGTATGAGAAGTCGGGGAGCACGAGGTCGATCCCATGCATCTCGGCGGTCGGGAACATCAGCCCGGTGTCGACGACGACGATTCGGCCGTCGTACTCGATCACGGTCATGTTCTTGCCGATCTCGCCGAGGCCGCCCAGGGGCAGCACTCGAAGTTTGCTTGGCACTAGTTGTTGCTCACTCTCTTGTAGATAGGTCTAACTGGCAGTCGCGACGCCGGCGCTGTCGAGGCCGGCCTTGATGGTGGCCCGCTGCTCGGCGTCCGCGGATACCAGGGGAAGTCTGAGCCGGTCCTCGCACAGCCCCAGCATCGCCAGGGCCGCCTTCAGCGGGATCGGGTTGGTGGTAACCGAAGTCGCCTCGTAGGCGGGCGTGATCTCGGCGTCGATCGCGCGGGCGCGGTCGAGGTCGCCGCTCTGGGCGGCGTCCCACATCGCCCGCATCCGGTCGCCGACGAGGTGCGAGGCGACGGTGATCCCGCCCCCGCCGCCGAACTCGAGCACGCGGAGGAAGGTGTTGTCGTTGCCGGCGAGGACGGTCAGGCCGTCGATCGGGCCCAGCTCCTCGTCGTTTGCCTGCTTGAGGGCGACGATGTTGTCGACGGCCCGGCCCAGCTCGCCGAGCAGCTCGGGGCTGGCGTTGATCACCACCCGCGAGGGAATGTTGTACATCACCATCGGCAGCTCCGGGACCGCCGCGGCGACGGTTTCGAAGTGGGCGCGGATCCCGGCCGGGTTCGGCTTGTTGTAGTAGGGGACGACGACCAGCGAGGCGTCAGCGCCGGCCTCGGCGGCCATCCTCGTCAGCTCGCAGGAGTGGCGGGTGTCGTTGGTGCCGGTGCCGCAGATGATCAGGACCTCGTCGCCGACCTCCGCCCGCACGGTCTTCAGGAGGTCGATCTCCTCCTGGTCGGTCAGGGTCGGGCACTCGCCGGTGCTCCCGGCGATCACCAGCCCGTGGGAGCCGTGCTCCAACAGGTAGGCCGCCAGGCGGCGAGCGCGGTCGTGGTCGACCGCCCCGCTCTCGTCGAACGGGGTCGCCATCGCCGTCAGCAGTCCTTTGATCTCCTTCATCGCTTCCAGGGTATCCCGTCGTGCGGCCCTAAAGCAGCTTCTCGAGCCCGACCGTGAAGCGGTCGGGCAGCTCCGCGACGCGGCGGCAGGCGAGGACGACGCCGGGCATGAAGGAGCGGCGGTCGATCGAGTCGTGGCGGACGGCGAGGGTCTGGCCGACGCCGCCGAAGATCACTTCCTGGTGGGCGACGAGGCCGGGCAGGCGGACCGAGTGGATCGGCTGGTGGACGTTGCCGCCGGCCGCGTCGATCAGCTCCTGCGTGCGCTTCGCGGTCCCGGAGGGGGCGTCGAGCTTGCGGTCGTGGTGGAGCTCGACGATCTCGCACTCGGGCATGTGCCTGGCGATCGTCTGCGAGACCTCCATCAGCAGCACCGCGCCGATCGCGAAGTTGGGCGCGACGAAGCAGTTGGCCTGGGAGGCCTCGGCCGCGGCGCGGGCCGCGTCGAGGTCGAACCCGGTGGTGCCGACGACGGTGTGGACTCCGGCCTCGAGGCAGGCGCGTACGTTTTCCAGCGTCGTGTCGGGGACGGTGAAGTCGACGACGACGTCGGCCTCCGGCAGGACCTCGCTCAGCTCGGTGCCCAGCGCCGGATCGGCGCGGCCCGACAGCTCCAGCCCCTCGGCCTCTTCGACCGCTTCGCAGACGGTGGCGCCCATTTTTCCAGCGGCCCCCGCGACGGCAACGTGGATCATCTAGGCGCCCCCGGACGCGAAGCGGAGGAGGTGCCGACTGACGTCATGCGGCTACCAGGGCCTCGCTGACGGGAGCCAGGGCCTTGCGGAAGCGGTCTTCGTCGGCGCCGACGCAGGCGGCGGAGAGGCGGTCGGCGGCATAGAGCTCGCTTGCCAGCTCGGTCAGGTCGTCGACGCTGATCGCGTCCACCCTCGCCAGCATCTCGTCGAGGGATTCGATCGGCAGGCCGAACAGGGTGGCGCGGGAGATCCGGGTCATCCGCGCCGCCGTCGACTCCGAGGAGAGGACGAGGCGGCCCTTGACGCTCTCCTTCGCCCGCACCAGCTCCTCCTCGGAGACCGGCTCGGAGCGCAGCCGCGCCATCTCCCGGCCGATGATCGAGCAGGCCTCCTCGACGTTGTCCTCGCGGGTGCCGACGTAGGTGGCGACGAGGCCCTGATCGGTGAACTGCTCGTTGTAGGAGCCGACCGAGTAGGCGAGGCCGCGCTTCTCGCGCACCTCGCGGAAGAGGCGCGAGGAGGTGGAGCCGCCGAAGATCGCGTCGAGGACGGCCAGCGGGTAGCGCCGCTGGTCGTCGCGGCGCAGACCCGGCGCCCCGAAGCAGATGTGGTACTGCTCGGTCTCCTTCTGCAGGAAGCAGAGCCGGGAGTCGCCGCTGAGCGGGGCCTCGCGGGTCTCCCCATCCCCCGCGCTCGGCGGGTCGACCAGCCGTTCGGCCAGCTCGACGATGCGAGCGTGGTCGAGGTGTCCGGCGGCACCGACGACGATCTGCGGCGCCGCGTAGTGGGCGCTGCGGTAGGCCTCGATGTCCGGGACCGGGATCGAGGCGATCACCTCGGGTTCGCCGAGGACGCGCCGCCCCAGCGGGTGCTCGCCGAAGACGGCCTCGGCCAGCACGTCGTGGACGCGGTCCTGGGGCTCGTCGTCGTACATCGCGATCTCCTCCAGCACCACCTGGCGCTCGGAGTCGATGTCGGGGTAGGTCGGCGCCAGCAGCATCTCCGCCAGCAGGTCGAAGACCGCCTCGGTGTGCTCGTCGAGGAAGCGCGCGTGCAGGTGCGTCGTCTCCTTGCCGGTGGCGGCGTTGATCGAGGCTCCGAGGCCGTCGAAGCGCTCGGAGATCTCGATCGCCGAGTAGCGCGCCGTCCCCTTGAACAGCAGGTGCTCGAGGAAGTGCGAGACTCCGGCCTGCGCCGGGGTCTCGTTCCTGGATCCGGTCCGGACCCAGAGCCCGAGCGCGACGGAGCGGACCGAGGGAACCTCCTCGGTCACGACCCGCACGCCCGAGCCGAGCTCGGTGAGCTTGGCGCCGGTCAACTAGCCGCGGCGCTCGCGTTCACGGCCGCCGCGTCCACCGCGGTCACGGTCACGGCCGCCGCGTCCCCCGCGGTCGCCGCCGTTGCGCCGGCCGCCGTCGCCGGAGCCGACCGAGGCCAGTTCCTCCGGCGATTTGCCCGCGACCGAGGGGTCCTCGGTGAGGCGCAGGCCGATCCGACCGCGCTCCTTGTCGACCTCGACCACGGTGACGTCGATCTCTTCGCCCGCTTTGAGGACGTCGTCGACCGAGTCGACCCGCTCGCCCGGCTTCACGTTGGAGATGTGAAGCAGGCCGTCGGTGCCCTTGACCAGCTCGACGAAGGCGCCGAACGTGGTCGTCTTGACGACTTTGGCGGAGTCGTAGCGGTCGCCGATCTCGGCCTCCTTGGTCATCGAGTTGATGCGGGAGACGCAGCCCTCGACCAGTTCGCCGGTCGGCGCGTAGATCCGCACCGTGCCGTCGTCCTCGACGTCGATCTCGGCCTCGAACTCCTCGCAGAGGGCGCGGATCGTTTCGCCGCCTTTGCCGATGACCGCCCCGATCTTCTCCGGATCGATCTTGATCGACTCGATCGCCGGCGCGTGGATCGAGAGCTTCTCCCGCGCCCCGTCGATCGCCTCGGCCATCTTGCCGAGGATGAACTGGCGGCCCTTGAGGGCCTGGTCCAGCGCGTCCCGGAGGATGTCGAAGGTGACGCCGGTGATCTTGATGTCCATCTGCAGGGCGGTGATGCCCTCGGCGGTGCCGGCGACCTTGAAATCCATGTCGCCGAGGTGGTCCTCGACGCCGGCGATGTCGGTGAGGACGATGTAGTCGTCGCCCTCCTTGATCAGGCCCATGGCGACGCCGGCGACCGGTGCGGTGACCGGGACGCCCGCTGCCTGAAGGGCCATCGAGGAGGCGCAGACCGAGCCCATCGAGGAGGAGCCGTTGGACTCGAGGGTCTCGGAGACCACCCGGATCACGTACGGGAACGACTCTTCGTCGGGGATCGTCGCCACCAGGGCGCGCTCGGCGAGGGCACCGTGGCCGATGTCACGACGCTTCGGGCCGCGCATGAAGCCGGCCTCCCCGACCGAGAAGGGCGGGAAGTTGTAGTGGTGCCAGAACCGTTTCGTGGTCTGCAGCCCGAGCGTGTCGATCCGCATGTCCATCCGGGTCGTGCCCAGAGCGACGTTGGAGAGGATCTGGGTCTCGCCGCGGGTGAACAGGGCGGAGCCGTGGACGCGCGGGGAGATGTCGACCTCGGTCTCGATCGGGCGGATCTCGTCCTGGGCGCGGCCGTCGGGGCGCTTCTTTTCGACGGCGATCGCCTTGCGGATGGTTTCCTTCTCGATCGAGTTGATCGCGGCCTTGACCTCGGCGACGCGGTCGGAGTCGACCTCGCCGTCCTCGTGGGCGGCGGCGTAGTGGCCGACGACCTCGTCCTTGACCTTGTCGATCGCCTCGTAGCGCTCGAGCTTGCCCTCGGTGGCGATCGCGTCGACGAGCGCCTGGCCGTGGGAAGCGCGGATCTCGGAGAGGAGGCCCTCGTCGATGCTCGGAGCCTCGACCTGGATCTTCTCCTTGCCGACCTTCTGCTGCAGCTCCTCCATCACGGCGCAGAGCTTCTTGATCTCCGTGTGGGCGATGTCGAGGGCATCGAGGATCTCGGCCTCGGTGACGCCGCTGGCGCCGGCCTCGACCATCAGGATCGCCTCGCTGGTGCCGGCGACGATGAGGTCGAGTTCGAGCTCCTCGTGCGTCTCCTCGGGCGGGTTGACGACGAAGCCGCCCTCGTGCTTGCCGATGCGGACGGCGCCGACGTGGTCGGCGACCGGGACCGGGGAGATCGCCAGCGCCGCGGAGGCGCCGTTCATCGCCAGGATGTCGTAGGGGTTGACCTGGTCAACCGACATCGGGATCGCGACCAGCTGCGTCTCGTAGTGCCAGCCCTTGGGGAAGAGCGGGCGGATCGGACGGTCGATCATGCGCGCGGTCAGCGTTGCCTTCTCGCTGGATTTGCCCTCGCGACGGAAGAACGAGCCGGGGATCTTGCCCGCGGCGTACATCCGCTCCTCGATGTCGACGGTGAGGGGAAGGAAGTCCACGTCGCGCAGGCTGCCGACGGTGGCGGTGCAGAGGACCATCGTGTCGCCGCTGCGGACGACGACGGCGCCACCCGCCTGCTTCGCGAGTTTTCCGGTCTCGAAGGAAATCTGGCTATCGCCGATATCCGCCGAGACGCGGGTAACGTCAAACATGCTCATTTAGTTGTACCTCCGGCCGCCCGGTTGGCGGCTCGTTGCGTTCAGAACTCTCGTTCTCTGTCACGCAGAAGAGTACAGGCATCGAAAACCGCTGGAGTGCCCGTGACTCCGGCGCGGATGCCGGAGCGGAAATCCTGCCTGATCCGGGCCTCGACGGACTCCTCGCGCCGGTCGGCCTGGAAACGGTCGAGATCGAGCCCCAGATCCTCCGCCCGCCGCCACAGGTGCGGGTCGTCGACCCGACCGCGGTCGGCGTAGAGCAAGTCGACCATCGCGAAGAAGCGGCCCTGCAGCCCGGCCGCCTCGGCCGCAGCGTGCAGCGCCGGCGAGCGCGGGTGCTTGCTGGCGACCGGGAAGTGGCGGAAGACGAGCCGCCCGGGAAGCTCGCGCAGCCGCCCCCAGGCGGCGGCGCAGCGCGGGCAGCCGAGGTCGGCGTAGACGACCGCCCCCTCCTCCCCCTCCCCGCGCAGGTGGTCCTCCGGCCCCACCGGCGGGACCGCGGCCGAGCCGAGGTCGCTCATCGCGCTAGGAGAGCGCGTCGAAGATGACGTTGGCGCCGGGGAACTCGCCGGGGTTCGGCGACTCGTGCGTCCAGGCGACCTTGCCGTCCTCGTCGACCAGGACGAGGGTCCGGTTGGCGAAGCCGAGCGGCGCGTCGAGGTAGGAGCCGTAGGCGCGGGCGACCTCCCCCTTCGGCTCGAAGTCCGAGAGCAGGGTCGTGTCGATCCCCAGCTTCTCCTGGAAGGCCTTGTGGGCGAAAAAGCTGTCGACGCTGATCCCGACCAGCTCGACGCCCTTGCCCTCGATCTCCGGCTTGACCTCCTGGTAGATCGAGAGCTGGTCGCCGCAGACGGGGCTGAAGTCGCCGGGGTAGAAGACCAGCAGGACCTTGCGTCCCGCGTAGTCGGACAGCGAGACCTTCTCCCCGTCCTGGTTGCGGAGGGTGAAGTCGGGGGCCTGGTCCCCGACCGCGATCATCGACGCAGGCCGAGTTCTTTGACCAGGGCGCGGTAGCGCTCGAGGTCGGTCTTTTCGAGGTAGCGCAGCATCCGGCGGCGCTTGCCGACGAGCATCAGCAGGCCGCGCCGCGAGTGGTGGTCCTTGGCGTGGGCGCGCAGGTGCTCGGTGAGTTCGTTGATCCGCTCGGTCATCAGCGCAATCTGGACCTCGGCCGAGCCGGTGTCCTTGTCGCCGCGGCCGTACTTGCCGATCAGCTCGCTCTTTTTCTCTTTGGTCAGGCTCATCTCATAAAAACGTCGCGCGATTCAGCGCGACGGCCGCTGGAAATTAGCACAGACACGCTTGGCGTCCTCGACGTCCCGGTGCATCTGCGCGACCAGCTCGTCGACATCGTGGTAGGCGTGCTCGCCGCGGAGGCGCTCGACGAAGGCGACGCGAAGGGTCTTGCCGTAGAGGTCGTCTTCACGGTCGATCAGGTAGGTCTCGATCAGGACGCCCCTGCCGGTCTCGAAGGTCGGGCGGACGCCGACGTTGACGGCGGCGGGGACGCCGTTGGCGAAGGCGGCGTAGACGCCGTGCCCGGGATAGGCGAGGCGGTCGTCGGGGACGATGTTGGCGGTCGGGAAGCCGAGCTCCCGCCCGCGCTGGTCGCCCTTGACGACTGTCCCCTCGACCATGAACGGGGCGCCGAGACAGCGCCGCGCCGCCTCCATCTCGCCGGCGGCGACGAGGGCCCGGATCCGGGTCGAGGAGACGATCTCGCCGTCGACCTCGACCAGCGGCACCACCCGGGTCTCGAACTCCGGCCGCGCTTCCAGCATCGCCGGGTCGCCTTTGGCTTTGGCGCCGAAGCGGAAGTTCTCGCCGACCGAGACCCGCGCGGCCGTGAGCTTCTCGACCAGGACGTGCTCGACGAAGTCCTCGGCGGAGCGGCTCGCGAACTCCTTGTCGAAGGGGATCACGACCAGCTCCCGGATGCCGAGGCCGTCGATCACGTCGCGCTTGACCTCGAAGGGCATGATCAGCTTCGGGGTTGCCGCCGGGTGCAGGACTTCGAGCGGGTGTGGGTCGAAGGTGAGGACCGTGTCGGCGCCCTCGATCACCGCCTGGTGGCCGAGGTGGACGCCGTCGAAGGTCCCGATCGCAACCTTGCGCGGCCGCGGCTCGGCGTCGGGGAGCGAGGTGACCTGGATGCTCACCGCAGCGCCTCCGCAACCGCCGGCACCAGTTCCGCGACCCGGTCCGCCGCCACCTCTTCGCCCGCGTTCTCGACCCGGAAGGGGCCGATCGCGGTGCGGCGCAGGTCCGAGCAGTAGGCGTCGGAGAGGGTCTCGACCAGGGTCCGCACGTAGGTCCCGGCGGAGCATTCGACCTCGAAGTGGGCGAACTCGCCGGCACTGGAGAGGAGCTGGGCGCGGTGGACCTGGACGTCGCGCTCGGGCGTCTCCACCACCTCGCCGCGGTGGGCCTTCTTGTAGAGCCGCTCCCCTCCCACCCTCACCGCCGAGGTCATCGGCACCCGCTGGCGCACGGTCCCGGTCGGCAGCTCCAGCGTCGCCGGGACGCGGCCGGTCTCGGTCAGCTCGCCGTCGGAGTCGCCGGTGCTGGAGCGCCAGCCGAGGCGGGCGGTCGCCAGGTAGGTCTTCGGCAGGCCGACGAGGAAGCGCTGCAGGCGGGTGGCGCGGCCGAGCAGGATCAGCAGCAGGCCGGTGGCGAAGGGGTCGAGGGTGCCGGCGTGGCCAGCTTTGAGGCCGCGCTCGCGGCGGACCTTGGCGACGACGTCGTGTGAGGTCACGCCCGCCGGCTTGTCATAGAGCAGAACCGTCCCGGCCTCTTCCGCCATCGTCAGGAACCGAGCTGGGCGGAAACCTCTGCGGTCAGGAACTCGACCAGCTGCTCGAACTCGAGGTCGGTCGAGAAGCCCGCGGCGCGCTTGTGGCCGCCTCCCCCCTGCTCGCGGGCGATCGCCGAGACGTCGACCTCGCCGGCGCTGGAGCGGAGGCTGACCTTGCGGGCGGCGCGGCCGCGGTCGCCGAGGTCGCGGATCACGGCGGCGACCTTGACCCCGTCGATCGAGCGCAGGTTGTCGATCAGGCCCTCGGTCATCTCCTCGCCGGCGCCGGTCGCCTCGTAGTCGGCGACGGTGATGTAGCTGATCGCCAGCCTGCCGTCGCAGTGGCTGGAGATCCCGTCGAGGGCGCGGGAGACCAGGCGGAGCTTCTCCAGCGGCACGTGCTCGTAGAGGCGGCGGTAGGTGTCGTCGACACTGACGCCGGCTTCGATCAGGTCGGCGGCGACCCGGTGCGTGTGGGCGTTGGTGTTCTCGTACATGAACTTGCCCGTGTCGGTGATCAGGCCGACGTAGAGCGCGGCTGCGATCTCGGCGGTGATCTCGGCCTCGAGCAGCTTCGCCAGGTCGTAGACGATCTCCGCCGTGCAGGAGGCCTTCACGTCGACCAGGTTGAGGTCGCCGAAGCGGGTGTTGTCGTGGTGGTGGTCGATGTTGATGACGTCGTTGCCGCCCGCGGTCAGCCACTCGACCGGCATCCGGTCGAGGTTGCCGCAGTCGAGGAAGACGACGGTGCGGTCGGCCATGTCGGCCGGGGCCTCGTGGAAGACCTCCTCCAGGGGCAGGAAGCGGTACTCGATAGGCAGCGGGAACTCCTTCGCCGCCATGAACATCACCGAGTCCTTGCCGAGCTGGGTGAGCACTTGATGCAACCCCAGCAGCGAGCCGAGGGCGTCGCCGTCGGGACCCTCGTGGGCGGTCAGCAGGAAGCGGTCGCGCTCGCGCAGCTCGGCGCCGACCCGCTCGAGGTCGGTGAGGTCCTTGGTCGGGATCTCGGGCACGGAGCTCACTCTTCCCCCTCCAACAGCTCGGAGATGCGAGCGCCTTTCTCGATCGTGTCGTCGTAGCGGAAGGTCAACGTCGGGGTCCGCTTCATCCGCGTCTCGGCCGCGATCCGGGACTGGAGCACGCCGTGGGAGGAGCGCAGGCCCTCCAGCGTCGCCTCCCGCTCCTCCTCGGTCCCGAGCACGCTGACGAACACCTTGGCGGTGCGCAGGTCGGGGCTGGTCTCGACGGAGGTGACGGTCACGAAGCCGATACGGGGGTCACTCAGATCGTTTGAAATTGCCGCGCCCACGACCTCGCGAAGCACCTCGTTGATGCGCCGCATGCGGGAGCCGGCCATGCTACTCCAGGGTCTGCTCGACCTGTTTCGTCTGGAAGAACTCGAGCACGTCGTCCTCCTTGACGTCGGCGTACCCCTCGAGGACGATCCCGCACTCCTGGCCCTCCTCGACTTCCTGGACGTTGTCTTTGAAGCGGCGCAGGGAGCCGAGCTCGCCGGTCCAGATCACCGTTCCCTCGCGGATCAGGCGGACGCTGGCGGTGCGGACGGCTTTGCCCTCGGCGACGATGCAGCCGGCGATGCGGCCGACCTTGGAGGCTTTGAACGTCTGTTTGACCAGCGCCTCGCCGATCGTCTCCTCGACCTCGAGCGCGTCCAGCAGGCCCTCCATCGCGTTGCGCAGGTCCTCGGTGATTTTGTAGATCACCGAGTAGGTGCGGACGTCGACGCCCTCGCGCGCGGCGGCCCGTTTGGCGTCGAGCAGCGGCCGCACGTTGAAGCCGATGATGATCGCGTCGGAGGCCGAGGCGAGCATCACGTCGGACTCGTTGATGCCGCCGGTCTGCGAGTGGATGATGTTGATCGAGACCCGTTCCTGCGGCACCTTCGCGAGCTCGTCCTGGAGCGCCTCCAGGGAGCCGGCGACGTCGGCCTTGAGGACGATGTTGAGCTCTTTGATCTCGCCCTCCTGGGCGCGGGCGAAGACCTCGTCGAGGCTGACCTTGCGGCCCTGGCGGCGGGCCAGCGCCTCGGTTTTGAGCCGGTGGGCGCGCTCCCCCGCCATCTGTCGGGCCTGGCGGTCCCCGTCAACCGTCTGCACGAACTCGCCGGCGTCGGCGACGCCGTCGAAGCCGAGCACCTCGACCGGCATCCCCGGCTCCGCCTCGGTGACGGCCTTGCCGGTGAAGTCCTGCATCGCCCGCACGCGCCCCCACTGGGGCCCGGCGACGAGCGAGTCGCCGACGCGCAGGGTGCCGCGCTCGACGAGGACGGTGACCACCGGGCCGCGGCCGGGGTCGAGCTGGGACTCGATCACGTGGCCGGAGGCCGGAGCGTTCGGGTTGGCCGCGAGCTCCTCCAGCTCGGTCACCAGGAGGATCATGTCGAGCAGGTTGTCGAGCCCGTCCTTGGTCTTCGCCGAGACCTCGCAGAAGACGGTGTCGCCACCCCACTCCTCGGGGGTGATCTCCATCTGGGCGAGCTCGCCGCGGACCTTTTCGGGGTTGGCTCCCTCTTTGTCGATCTTGTTGACGGCGATCAGCATCGGCACGTCGGCGGCGCGGGCGTGGTCGATCGCCTCTTTGGTCTGCGGCATGACGCCGTCGTCGGCGGCGACGACCACGACGACCACGTCGGTGACCTTGGCGCCGCGGGCGCGCATCGCCGTGAAGGCGGCGTGGCCCGGGGTGTCGAGGAAGGTGATCGTCTTGTCGGAGTGATGGACCTGGTAGGCGCCGATGTGCTGGGTGATTCCCCCGGCCTCGCCGGCGGCGACCTCGGTCTCGCGGATCGCGTCCAGGAGCGAGGTCTTGCCGTGGTCGACGTGGCCCATGATCGTCACCACCGGTGGCCGGTCGACCAGGTCCTCGTCGGCGTCGGAGAACTCCGGCTCCTCCGGCTCCTCGTCGGCGGCGTGGACGATCTCGACCCTGCGGTCGTACTCGTCGGCGATCGCCTTCACCGAGTCGTCGGTGAGGGTCTGCGTCAGGGTCGCCATCTCGCCCATCATCATCAGTTTTTTGATCACCTCGGCCGGGGCGAGGCCGAGCGATTCGGCGACTTCGCGGACGGTCGCGCCGGAGTTGACCTTCGCGGCCTCGGCCTCGACCGGCGTGTCGGACTGCGCCGGCGGCTCCTCGAGCAGCGGCCGGCGACGGCGCCCTCCGCGGCGGCGCGGCGGCCGCTGCGGCGGCGGACCGCCCCCCTGCTCGCGGCGGGAGGCCTGCGAGTCGATCACGACGCGGCGTTTTTTCGACGACGCGCCGCCACCGGCACCGCCGCCGCCCTGCTGGGGGCCGGCCGGTCGCACCGGTTTGGTCGAGGTGTTGCGGGCTTTCGGCGCGGCGGCCGGTTTCGCCGCGGCCTGTTGCGGGGCGGCTTTCGGCGCCTGCGGCGCGGCCGGTTTCGCGGCCTGCGGGGCAGGCGCTTTCCTGGCCTCGGCGCCGCCGTTGCCCTTCGCGGCGGAGATCGCCTTCAGCGCGTCTGCCTCCTCGACGCTCGAGGCGGCGGCTTTCGCCTCCACCCCGGCCGCCTCGAGGGCGGCCAGAAGCTCCTTGGAGCTGACGCCTTGCGCTTTGGCGATCTCGTGAACCCGTTTCTTTGCCACTAAGCCTGCTCCGCCTCCTCGGGTACCTGCTCTGCCTGCTCAGCTGGGGCTTCCTCGGCGGGAGCGTCCTCCGCGGCGCCGTCGACCGGCGCCTCGGCGGCTTCGGGGTCCTCCCCCAGAGTCTCGCCGCTGACTTCCTCGGCTTCGGTCGCCTCCTGCTGGATGTCCTCTTCGATCGCTTCCTCGGTCGCGACTTCGTCCGCGGTCTCCTCCGCGGGAGCCTCGTCCTCGGCCGGCTCGACGAATTCGCTCGAGGCGCGGTTGACGATCTCCTCGACCTGGCCTTCGTCGGCATCGGGGTCGGCGAGGATCGCCACCTCGGTCTCGGAGACGTTGGCGAGGATCGCGGTCTGGCTGGTCTCGAAGCGCGAGAGCGCCTGGTGCTGCGGCAGGCCGCAGTAGGTGGAGCCGGGGATCGCTGCGTTCGGGCAGCGGCGGCCGTTCGAGAGCACCGCCATGCAGCGGCCGTCGAAGGTTTCCTCGCCCTCGACCTCGACCTCGTGTTCTTCGGAGGCGAACTCGGTCTCGGACTTGATGTCGACGCGCCAGCCGGTGAGGCGGGCGGCGAGGCGGGCGTTCTGACCGTCGCGGCCGATCGCCAGCGAGAGCTGGTCGTCGGGGACAATCACGGTCGCCTGGCGCTCCTCGTCGTCGACGATCACCTCGCGCACGCGGGCGGGCGAGAGCGCTTTGGCGACGAAGCGGGCGGGCTCGTCGTTGTGGGGGATGATGTCGATCTTCTCGCCGCGCAGCTCGGAGACGACCATGCGGACGCGGGAGCCGCGGGGGCCGACGCAGGCGCCGACCGGGTCGACCCCGTCGGCGTGGGAGACGACGGCGATCTTCGAGCGGTAGCCGGGCTCGCGGGCGACGCCGACGATTTCCACCAGCTTGTCGGCGATCTCCGGCACCTCGAGCTCGAACAGGCTTTTGATCAGCTCCGGGCTGCGCCGGGAGACGACGATCGCCGGCCCTTTGGTCGAGTCGGAGACGTCGGTGATCACGGCCTTGACCCGCATCCCGTGGTCGTAGCGCTCGTTGTAGACCTGCTCGGACTTCGGCAGCAGCGCCTCGACCCGCTCGCGCAGCTGGACCAGCGTGTAGCGCTTGTCGGACTGCTGGATGATCCCCGTGATCAGCTCGCCGACCCGGTCCTGGTACTCGTCGTACATCATCTGCCGCTCGGCCTCGCGGATCCGCTGCAGGATCACCTGCTTGGCGGTCTGGGCGGCGATCCGGCCGAAGTCGTCGGGGGTGACGTCCCTGGTCTCGATCTGGTCCTCGTAGGGAGCGATCATCTCCGGGTCGAGCTCGGGGTCCTCCGGCTCTTTCATCTCCCCGGTCTCCGGGTCGATTTCCGGCTCCTCCTGCTCCTCGGCGGCTTCGGCCAGCAGCTTCTCCTCCAGCTCAGGCGGCAGGATCAGCTCGAAGACGCGGAAGTCCCCGGTTTCGTGGTCGAGGTCGACGCGGGCGTATTTGGCGGCGCCGGGAGTCTTCTTGTAGGCCGAGAGGAGCGCGTCCTCGAGGGCGTCCATCAGCTTGTCGGCGGAGATTCCCTTCTCCTGCTCCAGCGCTTTGACGGCGTCGACGATCTCTTTGGTCACTGCGAGGACTCCTTGCTCTCGGAAGCGGTGGCGTTGCGACGGTACTTCGGACCAGGCGACGAGACCTCCAGCGAATAATCGACCAGGAGGTGCCTCAGGTGGTGCGTGACTCTTTCGCAAAGTGCGAGGTCGACTCCATCGGAGTGGTCGATGAAGAGGCGCAGCGCGTCGCCTCTCGGTTTCTCGAGGGCGACCAGCTCGACGCCGCCGTCCAGCTCGGACAGCTCCTGCTGAATTTCTTGCTCGGTGGGCTCGGTCATGCCTGGGTGTTTCGGGGTGGAGGCGTAAAAAAAGTGGGCCAGGCCCACTTCTCGACATACCTAGAGGACAAAAAAGCTTGTGGCCAGTATAGCCCGCTCAGCCACTCGGCCGGCTTGCTTTCGCCCGCAGGCGGTCGACTCCGTCCAGGATCGCCTCCGCGACGGCGTCCTTGGAGTCGATCGGGACCTCGGTCTCGCCCGCCGCCGTGATCAGGGTGACGGCGTTGCGCTCGCTCTCGAAGCCGATCTCCGGGTCGGAGACATCGTTGAGGACGATCATGTCGGCCCCCTTGCGCTCGAGCTTGCCGCGGGCGCGCTCGGCGGCCTCCCCCCCGTGCTCGGCGGCGAAGCCGACCACGATCTGTCCCTCGCGGCGGCGCGACGAGAGCGCGGCGAGGATGTCCTCGGTCGGCTCCAGCGAGAGCTCGAGCCCCTCGGAGCGGCGCAGCTTCCCCTCGGCGGGAGCGGCGGCGCGGAAATCGGCGGGCGCCGCCGCCATCAGCAGCAGGTGAGCCCTTCCGAACTCCTCCTCGGCGGCGGCGGCGAGCTGGGCCGCGGTCTCGACGTCGACGCGGCGAACCCCGGCCGGAGCGGAAAGGGCGACGTTGGCGGCGAGCAGGGTCACCTCCGCCCCGCGCTTGGCGGCGGCGGCGGCGAGGGCGATCCCCATGCGGCCGCTGGAGCGATTGCCGATGAAGCGCACCGGGTCGATCGGCTCGCGGGTTCCGCCGGCGGTGACCAGGACCCGCAGCCCGTCCCAGGGCCGGTCCCCGGCGGGCAGGGCGGCTTCGACCCGGGCCAGCAGCAGCTCGGGGTCGGGCAGGCGGCCGCGGCCGAACTCGCCGCGGGAGGCGAGCTTGCCCTCCTCGGGCTCGATCACCTCCACCCCGCGCTCGCGCAGGGTCGCCAGGTTCGCTTGGGTCGCCGCGTCGGCGTACATGCGGTCGTTCATCGCCGGGGCGAGGAGCCGCGGCGCCGCACAGGCGAGGAAGGAGGTGGTCAGCATGGAGTCGGCGGCGCCGGCGGCGAGCTTGGAGATCGTGTTGGCCGAAGCGGGCGCGACGAGGAAGGCGTCGCAGCGACCCGCCAGCTCCAGGTGCCCGATCGGGTCGTGGCCGAGCTGCTCCTCGCCGGGGAAGGCGCCGCGCAGCGGGTCGCGCTCGAACTCGGAGGTGAGGACGGGCGCGCCGACGATGCCCTCGAAGGAGGCGGCGCCGACGAAGCGGGTCGCCGTCTCGGTCATCAGCACGCGCACGCCGTGGCCGGCCAGCGTCGCCAGCCGGGCCAGCTCGAGCGCCTTGTAAGCGGCGATGCCGCCGCTCACGCCTAGGAGAAGCCGTGCCATCGGCCCCTAATGAAAGCGCCCCGCGGCTGGCGGGGCGCTGAGACCGCTAGGTCCGGTACTCGTATTTCAGTTTGCCCTCGGCGAGCTCTTCGAGCGACATCGAAAGGTAGTTCCTCTCGGCGTTGGTCTCGACCATCGGCGGCGGGTACTCCCCGAAGCCGCCCTCCCCGAGGTTGTGGAAGTAGCTGTTGATCTGTCGAGCACGCTTGGCCGACACGACAACTGCGGCGTAATGCGAATCGGCGTGCTCCAGAAGCTTGTCTACGCGTGGTTTGATCATCGGCGGCCGAGTCTAGAGGATCAGGCGGCCGGGGCTTGGCCAAGCTCCGAGCACACAGTGGCGATCAGCTCCCCGGCGGCGCGGCCGACGTCGTCGTTGACGATCTGGTGGTCGAAGTCGTCCTGGGCTGCAAGCTCCTGCTCAGCCACCTTCAGCCGCTCGTCGATTGCTTCCGCGGAATCGGTACCGCGGCCCGCCAGCCGCTCCCGCAAGACCGTCGGGTTGGGCGGGGCGATGAAGATCTGGACGGAGTCGAGGTCAATCTGCCTGACCTGCTGGGCACCCTGCACCTCGATCTCCAGGACCACGGAATGCCCCGCCTCGGTTCGCTTTTCAACCTCGCTCCGCAGCGTTCCGTAGCGGTTGCCGCTGTAAGTGGCCCACTCGAGGAAGTCTTTCTCCTCGACTCGCCGCTCGAATTCCTCGGGAGTTAGGAAGTGGTAGTCGCGGCCGTTTACCTCTCCCTCCCGCGGGGCTCGCGTGGTGGCGGAGACCGACAGCTCCAGATCGGGAACCGCCTTCAGCAGCTCCTTGATCAGCGTTCCCTTGCCGACCCCCGAAGGACCGGTGATGACAAAGACCTTGGCCATGCGGCGGGCATCATTACCGCCGCCGCGGTCGTTAGCGCCGAAGCTGACTAATGAGCTCTGCGCGCTGGCGCTCGGAGAGGCCGCCGATCGTCTTCGACGGGGAGATCCGGCACTGGTTGAGGATCCGGTTCGTCTTCACCCGGCCGTACTTGGGCACGGCGAGGAGCATGTCGAAGACCTTGGCGGTGAGGACGTACTCCGGTGGGTCGAGCAGGATCGTCTGGATGCTGGCCCGGTTGGCCTTCAGGTCCTTCTTCAATTTCGCCCGCGCGGTGCGGATGTCGTTCGCCCGCTTCAGCGCCTCCATCCTCTGGTCGAGGGACCGTTCGGGCGCGGCGAGCGAAGATTTGACTGACGAGGCCGTCATCTGCGCGGCGAGTATAGCCGCGGCTCGGGGGCGCGCAAGGTGACTACGGCTAAATCTCCCAAAATTCGTCTCAACCTCTAGTCGAGGTCGAATGCAGCCAGGCGTGAGGGCACCGCCGACACGCCGGTTTCCAGCCCATTTGCTATCCGCGAGCCTGCCCGCGGGTCCCTGAAGTTCTCCGTTCCGACCGCGACCAGGGCGGCTCCCGCGGTCAGAAATTCGGCCGCGTCGACCCCGCTGGACACCCCGCCCATACCAATCAGGGGAATCTCCACTGCGGCCCGAACGGCGCGCAGCTGGTGCAGCGCGATCGGCCGCACTGCGGGCCCGGAGAGGCCCCCGTGCCCCGCGGCCAGCGCCGGCTCCCGGGTGACCGGGTCGATCGCGCTGGCCTTCAGCGTGTTGATCAGAGACACCGCGTCCGCCCCGCCCTCCTCGGCCGCGACCGCGACCGCCTCGGGGTTGGCGACGTTCGGCGTCAGCTTCACGATCAGCGGCTTCTCGGTCAGCGGCCGCAGCGCCTCCAGCAGCGCCTCCGTCTCGTCGGGGTTCTCCCCGACGATCAGTCCCGAGTGGACGTTCGGGCAGGAGACGTTCAGCTCGATTCCCGCGACCTCCTCCCGCTCAGCCACGGCCACGATCATGCGGGAGAAGTCCTCGCGGTTCGTCGCCATCACCGAGACGATCAGCGGCACCGGCAGCTGCGCCAGCTCCGGCAGGTCCTTTGCCAGAAATCCCTCGAGCCCCTTGTTCGGCAGCCCGATCGAGTTGATCATCCCGGCGGGGGTCTCCCAGATCCGGCGCGGCGCGTTTCCCGCTCGCGGCTCCGGGGTGATCGTCTTCGAGACGAATGCGGAGAAGGGGAAGTCGTCGAGGATCTCGTCGCCAAAGACTTTGCGGGCGGCGATCGCGTCGTAGGTGCCAGAGGCGTTGATCACCGGGTGAGCCAGCTCGATGCCGCAGAACTCGAGAGATCGGGCTTGCGGGTCCGCGGGTCCTGTCACGGTAGGGGACCCCCCATGTCTTCCGGTAGCTAAAGCTTCCTCAGACATGGTCCCCCCTGCCGTGCCACCCGCGGTCGTAACGGGGCCGTCTACACAGAGGCGGATGTAGCCGTTGCCGTCGGGACGGGGAACCGCGCAGCCGAAGCAGGCGCCGAAGCCGCAGGCCATAGGCGACTCCTCGGCCAGTTGGTAGCTGACCTCCCGCTCTTGGCAGAGGAGGGCGACCGCCTCCAGCATCGCCGGAGGACCGCAGGAGTAGACGACGGCGGAGGTGGCGTCGTCGCCCGCGAGCATGGTTGCGAGGAGGTCGGTGACGTAGCCCTGGTGGCCGGCGTGGCCGTCCTCGGTGGCGAGGCGGACGTCGGGGCAGAGGGTGCCGCCGGCGCAGAAGAGCTCATTCAGGCCGCCTGAGTGTTCTTCATTGCGGAAGCCGAGGAGGACTCGCAGTGGGATGCCCTTCTCGACCAGGCGGCGGCGCCAGATGGCCATCGGGGCGATGCCGATGCCGCCGCCGACGAGGATCGCTCCCGCGGCGTCGGGGTTGACCTGCTTCGGGGTCGAGAGGGAGTTGCCGAGGGGGCCGGCGACCCAGACGTTCTCTCCCGCCTCCAGATCGCAGAGCCGGTCGGTGCCAGGGCCGACGCCCTCGACGAGGAAGTCGAGGCGGACGCCTTCTTTTGCCGGGGCGGTTTCGGCGACGGAAATCGCGCGGGGCAGGAAGGGGCGGCCTCCACTCTCTCCCCAGCTCTTCTCGCCGGCGAGCATGTAGAACTGGCCCGGTTCGGGCGCGGGGCCCTCGCGGTCGATCAGGGAGAAGATCCGGTAGCCGCCGGAGACCTGGTTCTCCGCCACCTCGCAGAGCCGGCGGCCGAACGGCGCGGTCATCGCGCCTCCGCGGCCTTCACCTGTCCGGCGTGGATCTCCTGCAGCGAGCGGACCTCGGCGTCGCCCTGCTTGCCGGCGGCGATCGCGCGGGCGGCGGCGGTGGCGCCGGTCATCGTCGTCACGCAGGGGATCCCCTGGCGGACGGCGGCGGTGCGGATCTCGTAGCCGTCGGTGCGGGCGCCGGATCCGGTCGGGGTGTTGATGACGAGGTCGCATTCGGACTTGCGGATCAGGTCGAGGACGTGCGGCGAGCCCTCCTGCAGCTTGTTGATCCGCCGCACCGGCACCCCCATCCGCTCGATCGCCTGGGCGGTGCCGCCGGTCGCGATCACCTCGAAGCCGAGGTCGTGGAAGCGGGTCGCGAGCTGGGTCGCGGCGGGCTTGTCGGTGTCGGTGACGGTGATGAAGACCGAGCCGGACTCGGGCAGCCGCACCCCGGCCGCGGCCTGGGCCTTGCCGAAGGCGGTCGGGAAATCCTCGGCGATCCCCATCACCTCGCCGGTGCTCTTCATCTCCGGGCCCAGCACCGAGTCGGCGCCGGCGAAGCGGGCGAAGGGCAGGACCGCCTCCTTGACGCTGACGTGGTCGAGCGAGCTGCTGTCCGGCAGCTCCTCCTGGTCAGCCAGCTTCTCCCCCAGCATCAGCCGGCAGGCGAGCTTCGCCAGCGGCACCCCGATCGCCTTGGAGACGAAGGGCACGGTACGGGAGGCGCGGGGGTTGGCCTCGATCACGTAGAGCCGGCCGCCGGCGATCCCGTACTGGATGTTGATCAGGCCGATCACCCCCAGCTCGAGCGCGATCCGCTCGGTGGTGGCGCGGATCTTCTCCAGCATCTCCTCGCCGAGGCTGAGCGGCGGGATCACGCAGGCGGAGTCGCCGGAGTGGACGCCGGCCTCCTCGACGTGCTGCATGATCCCGGCGACGTAGACCTCCTCGCCGTCGCCGAGGGCGTCGACGTCGACCTCGATCGCGTTCTCGAGGAAGCGGTCGAGCAGCAACGGGTGCTCCTGGTCGGCCTTGACGTGCTTGGCGAGGTAGGTCTGGAGGTCCTCGGTCGAGTAGCAGATCTCCATCGCCCGGCCGCCGAGCACGTAGGAGGGCCGGACGAGGAGGGGGAAGCCGACCCGTTCGGCGACCGCGGTGGCTTCCTCGGCCGAGAAGGCGGTGCCGTAGGGCGGCGCCTCGACGCCGAGTCGCTCGAGGAGCTCGCCGAACCTTCCGCGGTCTTCCGCGAGATGAATCGCGCCGACAGGGGTGCCGAGCAGCGGCACCCCGGCTTCTTCCAGCTTGCGCGCGAGCTTCAGCGGCGTCTGGCCGCCGAATTGGACGATCACTCCCTCCGGCCGCTCCTGCTCGCAGACCGCGAGCACGTCCTCGGCCGTCAGCGGCTCGAAGTAGAGGCGGTTGGAGGTGTCGTAGTCGGTCGAGACCGTCTCCGGGTTGCAGTTGACCATCACCGCGTCGCGGCCGAGCTCCCGCGCGGTCATCGCCGCATGGACGCAGCAGTAGTCGAACTCGATCCCCTGGCCGATCCGGTTCGGGCCGGCGCCGAGGATGACGACGGAGTCGTTGTCGCCGCGGCGGATCTCGCTTGCCGGCGGCGAGCCGTCGTGGCGCGGGCGCTCGTGGCCGGAGTAGTAGTAGGGCGTCGCCGCCTCGAACTCGGCGGCGCAGGTGTCGACCGCCTTGTAGGTGCGGGCGAGCCCGTCGGTGCCGTCACCTCCGGTGGCGAGCGCCTGCAGCTCCCGCAGGAACCAGCGGTCGACCATGCAGGCCTCGTGGACCGCCTCGACCTCGAGCCCCCGCTCGAAGGCGGCGAGGACGAGATCGAAGCGCTCGGCGCTCGGGATCGCGATCTTCGCCAGCAGGTGCTCGTCTGACTCGGGGATCTCCGGGACGCTGTCCAGCTCCCGCGATCGCATCGCCTTGGCGAAGGACTCGCGGAAGGTGCGGCCGATCGCCATCGCCTCCCCCACGCTCTGCATGTAGGTGGAGAGACGGCCCTCGGAGCCCGGGAACTTCTCGAAGGCGAAGCGCGGGATCTTGGTGACGACGTAGTCGATCGTCGGCTCGAAGGAGGCGGGCGTGGCGCGGGTGATGTCGTTGGGGATCTCCTCCAGCGCGTAGCCGACCGCCAGTTTGGCCGCCATCTTCGCGATCGGGAACCCGGTCGCCTTGGATGCCAGGGCCGAGGAGCGGGAGACGCGCGGGTTCATCTCGATGACGACGATCTCCCCGGACTCGGGGTCGACCGCGAACTGCACGTTGGAGCCGCCGGTCTCGACCCCGATCGCCCGGATCACCTTGATCGCCTGGTCGCGGAGGTCCTGGTAGAGCGGGTCGGTCAGCGTCTGTGCGGGGGCGACGGTGACCGAGTCGCCGGTGTGGACGCCCATCGGGTCGACGTTCTCGATCGAGCAGATGATCACGACGTTGTCGTTGCGGTCGCGCATCACCTCGAGCTCGAACTCGCCCCAGCCGATCACCGACTCCTCGACCAGGACCTGGTTGATCGGGCTCGCCGCGAGGCCCTCGGAGACGACTTGGCGCAGCTCGGTCTCGGTGCGGCCGATGCCGCCGCCCTGGCCGCCCATCGTGAAGGCGGGCCGGACGATCGCCGGCAGGGTGATGTCGCCGCCGGCCAGGCGGGACTCCATCTCCCCCAGGCTTTCGACCGTGACCGACCAGGGGATGCGGATCCCGGCGTCCTGCATCGTCGTGCGGAACTTCTCGCGGTCCTCGGCGCGGCTGATCGACTCGGCATTGGCGCCGATCAGCTCGACCCCGAGCCGCTCCAGGGTCCCGTCCTCGTCGAGCGCCATCGCGATGTTGAGCGCGGTCTGGCCGCCGAGGGTCGGCAGCAGCGCGTCGGGCTGCTCCTTTTCGATGATCTTCGTCACCGGCCCGGGCAGCAGCGGCTCGATGTAGGTGCGGGTGGCGAACTCGGGGTCGGTCATGATCGTCGCCGGGTTGGAGTTGACGAGGACGACCTCGTAGCCCTCCTCGAGCAGGACCTTGCAGGCCTGGACGCCGGAGTAGTCGAACTCGGCCGCCTGGCCGATCACGATCGGCCCCGAGCCGATCAGAAGGATCTTCTGGATGTCCTCGCGTTTAGGCACTGCGCACCTCCCGCGCCCATGCCAGGCGCCTCTCCAGGTTTTGACGGACCGACGGCCACTCGTCGTCGACGATCGAGAAGTAGGCGGAATCGCGGACGCCGATCCCCGGCATCAGCATGTGCTTGCGGAAGATCCCCTCGAACTTGGCCGGCAGCGCTTCCATCGCCCGGCGCGAGCGCTCGTTGCGGGCGTCGGTCTTCAGCTCGACCCGCATGCAGCCGAGCTGCTCGAAGGCGAAGCCGAGCATCAGCAGCTTCGCCTCGACGTTGGCGCCGGTGCGCCAGGCCGAGGGGTTGAGCCAGGTCCAGCCGATCTCGACGCCATCGTGGATCGGTCGCGGGGCGAGGTAGGAGGAGCTGCCGAGCGGCGCGCCGTCGGCGGTCAGGGTCGCGTAGGCGTGCTCCTCGCCGAGCTTGCGGGCGAGGAGGCGGCTCTCGAACCACTTGTCGAAGCCGTCCTCCTCCCCGGGAACCGTGCGTTCGGTCCACTCCCAGATCTCGGGATGGTCCGCGACCGAGCGCAGCGGCTCGCGGTGCTCCTCTGCCAGCGGCTCGAGGCGGACCAGACCCCCCTCGAGCGGCACCTCCGGCGGCGGCCAGATCACGCGGCCAGCTCCAGGAAGCGGTCGAAGAGGTGCCTTGCGTCGTGCGGGCCCGGACCCGCCTCCGGGTGGTACTGGACGGTGGCGCCGGCGACGTCGCGGAGGACGAGGCCCTCGACCGTGCGGTCGTAGAGGTTCAGCTGCGAGAGCTCGGCGACGCCGAAGTCGGTGTCCCAGCGGACCGGCTCGTCGCCCTCGATCTTCGGCTCGCCGCCGGGGCCGACGACGGCGAAGCCGTGGTTCTGGGAGGTGATGTCGATCCGCCCCGTCTCCAGGTCCTTGACCGGGTGGTTGGCGCCGCGGTGGCCGAAGGGGAGCTTGTAGGTCTCGAGGCCGACGGCGCGGCAGAGCAGCTGGTGGCCGAGGCAGATCCCGAAGACCGGCTTGCGGCCGAGGACGCCGCGGACGGTCTCGACGACGTAGTCGAGGGCGGCGGGGTCGCCGGGGCCGTTGGCGAGGAAGACGACATCGGGGTCCTCGGCGAGGACCTCCTCGGGGCTGCTGGTGCAGGGCAGCAGCGTCAGCCGGCAGCCGTGCTCGCGCAGCTGGCGGACGATGCTGAGCTTGACGCCGGTGTCGATCCCGACCACGTGCGGCCGCTCGCCCTCGAAACGGATGATCTCGCCGGGGGTGACGGTGCGGGCGAGGTCGGCGCCGGCCATCGAGGGCTCGGCGTCGATCCGCTCGCGCGCATCGGCTTCCGGCGTCGCCGCCGGGAAGATGCCGCCGCGCATCGAGCCCTTGTCGCGCAGATGGCGCACCAGCGCCCTGGTGTCGACGCCGGAGACGGCGGGGACGCCGCAGTCGCCGAGCCAGTCGAGCCAGCCGCCCTCGGCGGTGGCGACGTCTTCGCCGTTCTTGGCGTCGCGCATGACGACGCCGCGCGCGTGGATGCGGTCGGACTCCATCGCCCTCGCCGAGACCCCGTAGTTGCCGATCAGCGGGTAGGTGAAGACGATGATCTGGCCGGCGTAGGAGGGGTCGGTGACCGACTCCTGGTAGCCGGTCATCGCAGTGTTGAAGACGACCTCGCCGGTGACGGCGCCGTTGTGGCCGCAGGCGAGCCCGTCCAGCCGGGTCCCGTCCTCGAGCAGCAGGTAGGCGCTCACGATGCGACCACTCCCGATGATTGGAGTCGCATCACGATGCGACTCCGAGGCTGAAGCTGCGCAGGCGGAAGGCGACCTGGCCGGCGGCGACGGTCATCAGGACCCGGCCGGTGAGGGTCTGGCCGGCGCACCAGGAGTTGGCGGAGCGGCTCTCGTAGCCGTCCTCCCCCACCGTCCACTCGGCGCCGAGGTCGCAGAGGACGACGTTGGCCTCCGAGCCGGGCGCCAGGGTCGGGCGCTCGAGGTCGAAGGGCTCGGCGCCGCCGGCCATCCGCTCGACCAGGAGGCCGAGGTCGATGACGCCCGGCAGGACCAGTTCCGTGTGCAGCGCCGCGAAGGCGGTCTCGAGGCCGGTGACCCCCATCGCCGCCTGCTCGAAGGGCACGTCCTTTTCCTCCGGCTGGTGGGGGGCGTGGTCGGTGGCGATGCACTCGATCGTGCCGTCACGCAGGCCTTCGACCAGCGCCTGGCGGTCGCGCTCTTCGCGCAGCGGCGGGTTCATCTTCGCCCGGTGCGGGTCGAGGCCGCGGACAGCCTCGTCGGTGAGGCAGAGGTGGTGCGGGCTCGCCTCGGCGCTGATCTGGACCCCGGCGGCCTTGGCGGCGCGGACGACCCCGACCGACTCGGCGGCGGAGAGGTGCTGGACGTGGATGCGGGCGCGCTCGTAGGCGGCGAGGCCGGCGTCGCGCGCGACCATCGTCGACTCCGAGACCGAGGGGATGCCGGCGAGGCCGAGGACGGCAGAGACCGGCCCCTCGTGCATGACGCCGTCGCGGGAGAGCGCCGGGTCCTCCTCGTGCAGGGCGATGTTGCCGCCGCAAAGGTGCTGGTACTGGAGGGCGCGGCGCATCAGGCCGGCGTCGACGATCGGCAGGCCGTCGTCGGAGAAGCCGAGGGCGCCGGCTTCGCGCAACTCGACCATCTCGGTCAGCTCCTCCCCCTTCATCGCTTTGCTGACCGTGGCGAGGAAGCCGACGGGGACGGAGGCGCCGGCGCGGGCCTGCTCGCGCAGGGCGGCGACGTCGGCGGCCGTGGAGACCGGCGGCGAGGTGTTGGCCATCGCGATGATCCCGCAGTAGCCGCCGGCGGCGGCGGCGCGGGTTCCGGTTTCGACGTCCTCCTTGTACTCCTGGCCGGGGGTACGGAGGTGGACGTGGGGGTCGAAGAAGGCGGGGAAGGCGTGCAGGCCCTCGGCCTCGACCACCTCTGCTCCGTCGGTGTCGGCCTCGCCGGGCGGGGCGAGGGCTGCGATCTCGCCATCGCGGACGACGACGTCGTGGACCGCGTCGATGCCGGCGACCGGGTCGAGCACCGTCGCCCGCTGCAGAACCAGGTGCGCGTCGTCGCCCGGGCGCACGTCGAGGAGGTCGGTAAGGCTCATGCGGGGGTCCCGATCGGGGTCGGCTTGCTGCCTTCGCCCTCGCCGCTCGGGGCGCCTTCGGCGCCGGCGAGCAGCTCGTAGAGGATCGCCATCCGCACCACCAGGCCGGCGGCGACCTGCTCGGTGATCAGCGACTGCGGGGAGTCGATCGCCTCGCCGGAGAGCTCGACGCCGCGGTTGACCGGGCCGGGGTGCATCAGCAGCTGGCGGGGGTTGAGGCGGCGGGTGTCGATCTGGAAGTTGGCCGCGTACTCGCGCAGCGAGGGGACGAAGCTCTCGCTCATCCGCTCCTTCTGCATCCGCAGCG
>DATMBY010000087.1:0-9406 GCA_035558995.1 Solirubrobacterales bacterium | reverse complement strand
GCGAAGAAGTCCTCGATGAAGTGCTGGCCGGGCTGGGCGAGGCTGCCCTCGACGATCAGGTGGTAGAGGGTGATCGCCTGGCAGAACTTCGCCACCGAGCGGTCCTTGCGCAGTTCCTCGGCCATCACGTCGAGGCGGTCGAAGATCCCCCGGTAGCCCCAGTTCAGCTGCGGCAGGGTGGAGGAGAGCGTCTGCTGGACGGTGTCGCCGCCGACGCCGATCACCTCCTTGAAGAAGCGGTGGAAGAAGATCGAGTGCCGCACCTCGTCGACCTGCTGGGTGGCGAGGAAGTAGGACATCTCCTCGGTCGGGGCGGCGGTGACGTAGGGGGCGAGGGTGTCGGCGACCCGGTCCTCGCCGTAATAGAACATCGAGTAGATCCACATCGCCGAGCGCCGCTGGATGTCGCTCAGCGCCTCCCAGCCGGCGCGGTCCTGGGAGAAGTCGAGGTCGTAGGCGCTCCAGTTGCCCTGCTCCCAGCGGTGGTAGAGGTCCTCGTAGGTGATGTTGTCCATCAGGCGCTGGGAAGCGACGCTCATCCTGTCTCCTTTTGGTGTAGCGGTGGCTGCACCGAGAGACTACCGCGATCCTGGCCAGCCGGCCAGGATCGCGGCGGAGACTTCTATTTGACGAATTCGCGAACCTGTTTGTAGACCGTTTCGTCCGTGGTCAGCGCGGTGTGCGAGATGCACGCCGTTTTCGTGTTGGTGGCCCCGGTGAGCGCGACGCTCGAGTCGGGGTTGATGATTTCATCGCAGGGCGACCACCAGGTGCCGTAACTGACGGCGCCGGGCGTCTCGTCGGTCGCGTTCAGTTCTTTCAGGAACGTCGAGCCGACTCGCATCTCCGTGCAGGATGCGCTGAAGCAGAAGTTCGCGGTTTCGGTGCCGTGGTTCGGGCCGCCGAGGGAGACCCAATCGTCGACCTTCGCTTCGCCGCCCAGGTTCTTGATGTAGTAGCGGCTGTTGAGGCTGCCCATCGAGTGGGCGATGATGTCGACCTTGGTCGCGCCGGTGGATTTCAGCAGCGATTCGACTTTCGATTTGACTTCTTCGGCGTCGATTTTGTTCGACTGCGAGGTGTTGTAGCTGTAGGCGCTCAACGATGATTTCGCGTAGCCGTCTTTTTCGAAGCGGCCGATCATCGTATTCCACAGCGATGCGCTCTCGACGTAGCCGTGGACGAACAGGATCGGATCCTGAGCTGAGGCGGAAGCCGGAACCGCCGCGGCGATGCAAACCGCGATTGCGGCGACGAGCGTCGCCAGTCTTCTAGTGACCATTGATCTCTCCCTTGAATGAACGCGGGCGCCTCCCAAGCGCGCCGCTGTAATGGTCCCAAGCAGACTGGTTAAGTACTCGGGAAGCGCTTAGTTAATCAGGTACTAGCCGGCTGCGCCAGGCCTTGCCCCGGCGGGCGTCTCGATCTCGCGCTTGAGGATCTTCCCGGTCGGGCCCTTCGGGAGGTCGTCCAGGAACCAGACCAGCCGCGGGTACTTGTAGGCGGCGATCCGCTCCTTCACGTACTCGCTGACCTCCTCGGGAGTCAGCTCCTCGCCCTCGTGGAGGACGACGGCGGCGCCGATCTCCTCCCCCCACTGGTCGTGCGGGACGCCGAGGACTGCGGCTTCGCGGATCTTCGGGTGCTCGTAGAGGACCTCCTCGACCTCGCGCGGGTAGACGTTGTAGCCGCCGCGGATGATCAGGTCCTTCTTGCGGTCGACGATGAAGAAGTAGCCCTCCTCGTCGACCCGCGCCATGTCGCCGGTGTGGAACCAGCCGCCCCGCATCGCCTCCCCGGTCGCTTCGGGTTTTTCCCAGTACCCCTTCATCACGTTGTGGCCGCGGATCACGATCTCGCCGACCTCTCCCTGCGGCACCTCGTTGTCGTCCTCGTCGACGACCTTCATCTCGACTTCGCGCAGCGGCGTTCCGATCGAGCCCGGCTTGCGTGGGCGCCCAGGATGGTTGGTGCTGGCGACCGGCGAGGTCTCGGAGAGGCCGTAGCCCTCCAGCAGTTCGCACTCGAACGCCTCCTCGAACCCGCGCAGGACCTCGACCGGCATCGAGGCGCCGCCGGTGATGCAGATCCGCAGCGAGGTCTCGTAGTCCTCGCGGCCGGGGTGGTGGAGGAGCGCCCCGTACATCGTTGGCACCCCGTAGAAGTGGGTGACCCCGTCGCGCTGCATGATCTCCAGCGCTCCGCCGGGATCGAATTTGGGCAGCAGGGTCAGCGTTGCGCCGACTCGCACCGAGGCGTTCATGCTCACCGTCTGGCCGAAGGAGTGGAAGAGGGGCAGCGAGCCGAGGACGACGTCGCCGGCCTTGATCTCGCACGTCGTCTCCGAGGCGATCTCGGCGTTGCGGTGGAGGTTGAAGTGGGTCAGCTCGGCGCCCTTGGGCTTGCCGGTGGTGCCGGAGGTGTAGAGGATCACCGCCGTGTCGCTCTCCTCGGTCTCGGTCAGCTCCGGAGTCGTCTCGCGCTCGGCGATCAGCGCGGCGAAGGTCTCCGGCTCGACCTCGATCAGCTCGGCGCCGGCGTCTTCGGCGCCCGCCCGCGCCTCCTCACCGAAGCCATGCCAGGCGAGCAGCAGTTCGGCGCCGGAGTCTTCGAGGTAGAAGGCGATCTCCCGGCGCTTCAGCAGCACGTTCATCGGCACGACGACGCCGCCGGCGCGGAGGACGCCGTAGTAGGAGACCGGGAACTCGAGGACGTTCGGCAGCATCACCCCGACCCGGTCGCCGGGCTCGAGTCCCTGCTCGCGCAGCAGCGTCGCCAGGCGGGCGCTCCGCTCGTCGAGCTCGCCGTAGGTCAGCTCGAGTCCGCCGAGGCGCACGGCCACGGCCGCCGGATCCCGTCTTGCGCTCTCGGTGACGATCGAAGCGAGGTTCAGGCCCATCTCTTCCTCCCCGGACGAAGTTGCTCCCGGCGACCAGTCTAGAGCGCGATTCCGGTTCGCTAGGCTCGCCGCGATGGACGACCTCGGCCACCCCGTCTCCTACCTGGTGGCGAAACGGGGGACCCCCGTCTTCTCCAGCGACGGCGAGAAGCTGGGGCGTGTCGTCAAGGTCCTGGCCGCCCCCGAGGCGAACATGTTCGACGGGGTCCTCTTCGACACCAGCTGGGGGCCCGGCGGGCACCGGTTCGTCGACGCTCCGGAGGTGGGCGAGATCTACGAGCGCGGGATCGTCCTCAAGATCGATGCGGCCGCGGCGGCGGAGCTGCCGAAGCGGCGTCCTTGACTATTTGCATAAGATGCCGGTCGATGCGGAGACTGTTTCTGATCATTTTTATGATTTCGATGCTCGCGATCGCCGGTTGCGGCGGTGACGACTCCTCTACGACGTCGTCATCGAGCGGGGCAGAAAGCACTGCGGCGGAAAGCACTGCGGCGGAACAGGCCGAAGCGCCTGAAGAAAAGACGAAGCCGAAGGTGAAGCCGCAAAAGGGCGCCCCGCCGAAGCAGCTCGTCACCAACGACCTGGAAGAGGGCAGCGGCCCGGCCGCGAAAGCCGGAGACGAAGTCACCGTCCAGTACGTGGGCGTCAACTACAAGAGCGGCAAGGAATTCGACTCGTCCTGGTCCCGGAACGAACCCTTCTCCTTCGCCCTTGGAACCGGCCTGGTCATCCAAGGTTGGGAAAAGGGCATCGAAGGGATGAAGGTCGGGGGCCGCCGCGAACTGATCATCCCGCCCGAACTCGGCTACGGGGCGGCGGGCTCGCCGCCGGCGATTCCGCCGAACGAAACGCTCGTTTTCGTCGTAGACCTCGAAGCGATCAACTAGCGCGCCGACGCGGCATCATCGGCTCGTGCCGCGCGCTCCGATCGCCGAACGCCTGACCGCCCAGGCCCTCGCGGGCGAGCCGCTGCGCTCGCCGGAGGCGGTGGCGGAGCGGCTGCTGGCGGTGCAGGGGCAGGACCCGCGCGGGGCGCGGCTGGCGGTGCGGGCGCGCACCGAGGGGGTCACCGCCGCCGGCGTCGACCGGGCGCTGAGCGAGGAGCGTTCGCTCCTGATCACCTGGCTCAACCGCGGCACCCTCCACCTCGTCCGCAGCGAGGACTACCCCTGGCTGCACGCGCTGACCGCGCCGACCCACTTCGCCAGCTGCAGGCGGCGGCTGCAGCAGGAGGGGATCTCCGAGAGCGCCGGGGAGAAGGCGATGAGGACGATCCAGTCCTCCCTCGCCGAAGAGGGACCGCTGAGCGGGAAAGAGCTGCGGGCGCGGCTCGACGGCGCCGGCGTCCGCACCGAGGGGCAGGCTTTCATCCACCTGATGTTCCTCGCCGCCGCGCGCGGGATCCTCGTCCGCGGGCCGATGCTCGGCAAGCAGCACGCCTACGTCCTCGTCCGCGACTGGCTGGGAGAGCAGCCGTCGGTGGACCGGGAGAAGGCGCTGGCGGAGCTGGCGCGGCGCTACCTGGTCGGGCACGGCCCGGCTGACGACCGCGACCTCGCCCGCTGGGCCGGGTTGCCGCTGCGGGACTCCCGCGCCGGGCTGTCCGCGATCGCCTCCGAGCTGGAGCAGCGCGAGGACGGGCTCGTCGAGTTGAAGGGCAGCCCCGACGCGGCGCCCCTGCCGCCCCCGCGGCTGCTCGGCGCCTTTGACCCTTTGCTGCTCGGCTGGACCTCGCGCGAGGAAGTCGTCGGCGCGCACGAAGTGCTGGTGACGACGAACGGGATCTTCCGGCCATTCGCCCTGGTCGGGGGTCGGGCGGTCGCGCGCTGGGGACTCGCCGGCGGCAAGGTGACGATCGAGCACCTGGAAGAGGTGCGACCGCAGGACGCCGCTGCGCTCGAGAAAGAAGCGCAGCGGGTCCTCGAGTACCTCGGGTCCTAGGGCTGGTTGTCGATGCGCGGCGGCATCGCGTCGCTGGGCGCCGGCGGCCCGTCGTGGCCGGGAAGCGGTTCGGCATCCTGCTCCCAGACGTTGTTGAGCGAGACCTGCAGGTAGGCGAACATGGCCGGCGAGAGCAGCAGGTAGAGGATCAATGCGATCCAGCCGCTGGCCGGCTCGCGGCCGGCGATCTTCGAGGCGCCTTGGACGCGCTTGGTCCCGCGCCAGTAGCTGACCAGCGGCGGGACGATGATGAAGAGGCCGGGGAACAGCGCCAGCGCCGAGTTGGTCGGGTTCTGGCCGAGGTCGTAGCCCTTGGCCTCGCCGTAGGCCTTCAGCTCCTTGTTGATCTTGTACCACCAGACCACGTGGTAGACCCCGAGGGTGACGATCGGCAGCAGGGCCACGGCCCAAGGGCTGCGCACCTTCACCTCGTCCTCGGTGCCGCGGATCTTCATCTCGTAAGCCATGGCTCTCCTCGACCCGCCCCGCTCAGGAGGCGGGGCCGCCCTGGCCGGGGGGCGGGGGCGTCTCGCTCGGCGGGCTCTGGGGGGCCGGCGGCGGCGCCGGCACCTGGCCGACCGGCGCGGTCGCGGCCAGCTCCCCCCTGTCGTCAGGCCCTTGCCCGTACTTGTTGGGCGGCCCGGAGTCGAGGCAGGCGAAGACGATCAGGACGATCGCGCCGATCAGCGGGATCAGCCCGATCAGCACCCACCAGCCGCTGTGGTCGGTGTCGTGCAGGCGGCGCACCAAAACGGCGAGGTTCGGAAGGAAGAACGCGAGCCAGACGAGGATGGAGATGGCCGGAGTGTTGATCGCCCCATCGAGGATCGACGCCGCGATGAAGACGAGTACATAGAAGAGGATCCACCACCAGTAGGCCGACCGCGAGGACCGTCCGCTGAACGTGGCGTATTTCGAGAAGCCGTCGCTTACCGCTTCGCCGAAGCTCATGTGTCTGTCACTCCTATTGATTTGGGGACTGGGTCAGGCGCTGAGGGAACTCTCGCCGCTGGGGCGGACGCTCCGGTGAACAGGTAGCTCGGCGATCGTGGTCAGCCGAGCTTCGGGCTGCGCCAGGGCGCTTCCAGGCGACCGACCAGCTCGTCGCCGAGGCCCTCGATCGGGACGCGGACCTGCTCGAGGGAATCGCGGTCGCGGAGGGTGACGGTGTCGTCTTCCATCGTCTGGTGGTCGACGGTGATGCCCCAGGGGGTGCCGATCTCGTCCTGGCGGCGGTAGCGCTTGCCGATCGAGCCGCCTTCGTCGAACTCCGTGGGAAGGCGGCGGCGGAGGTCGCCGAAGATCTCGCGGGCCTTCTCCGGCAGGCCGTCCTTGGAGACGAGGGGGAGGACGGCGACCTGGAGCTAATGCTGAGGAGGCTGCGAGTAAATAGATTCTCCTGCTCATGAGGATTCTTGCGAACGGCTCGAAGGAACGGGGGGATCTGTTCGCTCGCCTTGTCGCCGACCTCTTCTCGGCGCAGGGATACGACGAGCCCGACGTCAACGTGGGGAAATCCGGTCGAGAGGTCGACCTTCGGGCCTACCACCGCCTGGAGCCGAAGATGATGGTTGCCGAGTGCAAGGCAACCGAGAGTCCAATCGGCGGAGCAGCGCTCAACAAGTTCGCTGGTGTCCTCCAGATGGAGGCACAAGATGAGGACGCGCAGGTTCAGGGATATTTCGTCTCGCTCAACGGATTCACCGAAACTGCCCTCGAGCAGGAGCGGGGCGCGGACCCCCCGCGCTTCGTCCTCCTCACCGGCGAAGACGTCCAGGAGCAGCTCGTGACCGGGAAGATGGTCGTCTCCCGGGCGCGGGCCATTGAGGCGGCGACCCGCCTGCTCGATCCCTCAGCGGACCTCGCCCTACTCGGCGACCCCGGGCTCCTCGCCCATCGCCTCGGCTGGATCTGGCTGTGTGCCTTCGGGCGACATCACGAACGCTCGCACTTCGCGCTGATCCACGCAGATGGTCAACCGATCGGGGCAGAGCTGGCGAAGCAGTTGATTGCCGCGGATAGCGACGGAGGCGGCGAGCTCGACCAGCTCTCTTACCTTGCGCCGGCTCCGCCTGAGAGCTCGGCCGCCGCCGAAGCGGACCAGGTGTACCGCGACTATCTGCTGGCGGAGTTGGGCCAGTTCACGCTCGAGGGATTGCCGGCAGATGAGGAAGTGGGCGCCAGGCGGATCGCTCTGGAGGACCTCTACATACCCCTCAGCGTGGACAAGCCAGAGGCGCCCTCCCCGGACGCCACCGCGATGGGAATGGCAGAGGACGAGGTCGGGCCCAGGGAGCCGATCGGGAAAGCGCTCGAGAGCGCTGGCAGGCTGGCGGTGCTGGCAGCGCCGGGGGCTGGTAAGTCGACGCTCCTCAAGCGGCTCGCGGTCGCCTACGCCGCCCGAACCCACCGGGAGCTGATCGACGACGAGCTGCCTGACGAGGATTGGTTCCCGATCTTCATCAGGTGCCGCGCCCTGGGTGGCGGGGACGTGAGCAAGACCGTCCATGAGCTGATCTCGGAGATTCCGGTGAGGGGCGAGTTTCCCCGCCTTCGCCAGGCGTACGTCGAGCTTGCCTCCGAGGCCCTTCTGGCCGGTCGCGCGCTCCTGCTGATCGACGGCCTCGACGAGATCACGGAGCAGGCCGACAGGCTTCGCTTCGTTCTCCAGCTCCGCACCTTCCTGGCGACGTACCCCAACGCGCGGATCGTTCTCACGTCGAGGCCGGCGGGTTTTCGCATCGTCGCCGGGGCGATGTCGAGCCTCTGCGTGCAGCGCCGCCTTTCGGAGTTCAGCAACGAGGACATCGGGTCGCTGACCCGCGCCTGGCACGCGACCGTGGTTGGAGATTCGAGCGAGGTCGAAGTCGAAGCCCGGGAGCTGGCGGTGACGATCATCGCCAATGACCGGGTCCGCCGCCTGGCGCGCAACCCCCTGCTCCTCACCACGCTCCTTCTCGTCAAGCGTTGGGTCGGTGATCTCCCGAGGAAGAGGACGATCCTTTATGAGAAAGCGATCGAGGTTCTGCTGATGACCTGGAACGTGGAGGCGCACGATCCGATCGACCGGGATGAAGCGATTCCCCAGCTCGCCTATGTGGCTCATTCGCTCACCTGCGAAGGGGAGCAGAGCGTCAGCTCCCTGCAGCTCACCACGCTCTTGAACCAGGCAAGAGATCAGATGCCCGACGTGCTCGGGTTTGCGCAGGCGACCACCTCGCAGTTCATCGAGCAGATCGAGACCAGGAGCAGCCTGCTGGTGATGACCGGCCACGTTGTCGACAATGGCCAGCTGGTCCCGAACTACGAGTTTCGGCACCTGACCTTCCAGGAGTACCTGGCCGCGGTCGCTCTGGTCGAGGGCTACTACCACGAGCACGACGAGGGGGATCGACTGCCGGATCGACTGGCTCCCTACTGGGGGGATCCCCGATGGAGCGAAGTGATCGCCTTGGCGCTGGTGATCGCCGGTCGCTCGGCTGGCCCTGTCGTCGAGGCGATGATGGACTCCGCAAAGCGCGATGACGAGATCCGGATCCGGGTGCTAGATCTGCTCGCGGGAGCACTCGCGGACGAGGTGCAGCTCCCACCGGCTCGGGTTCGAGAGCTTGCCCTGCTGCTCGGCCGGAGCCGGGCGCTGCAGAGAACCATGTCCCTGCCGGAGATCCTCGCGGGCCGGTATGGCGAGGCTGTGGTCAGCACCATCGAGCAGCGTTACTTCGACGATTCGGGACCCGACTTCGCCGACTATGCAAGTGGCTTCGAGGCGATCACCGAGGCAAGGGCGGGAGCCGCCGACCTGACCTCGGAGCGAGATCGACGCGATCTTGTCTTGCTCCTGGAAAGCGATGACGACGAGGAGGTGGCCCGAGCCGCTCTCCTTGCAATGGAGGCTGCCTACTCGCTGCAGACTCGGAGGGGGTTCCACCGGGTCGAGGGGGCGGCTGACATCCCCCGGCTGTTGATCTGCCGCTGCGAGGACGGACGACCTTTCGTTGCCTACATGGCGGCTTGGGCGCTGGTTTGGTTTGGCGAGGCCGGTTTGATCGCCGTGAACGATCGGGTCAGAGCCCTGCAGGCGCTGCTCGAGCTGTGGCGGAACGCCGACCCCCCAGCGCTTCGCCGCGAAGCCGCCTGGGCATTTTCCGCGGTGCCGACCAACTCCAGGGGCGGCAAGCTCCTCGGGGACGCCAATCCCGAGCTGATCGCCTTTGTCGAAGAAGAGTTTGCTTCCGATCCGAGAGGAATGCGCGAGGACCGTCGCCCGGCTGCTCTCCTGCTCGCCTACTACCTGGAGGAGCCTTGGTCTCACGAGGAATTGAAGGACCGCGTCGGCGCCCTGTGGTCCCGTCCGGGCGCAGATCTCAAAACCATCGGCAGGCTGTTCCCCCGCTCCGCGACCGCCCGCAGGCGGTCGTTCCCCTGAGCGTCAGCCGAGCTTCGGGCTGCGCCAGGGCGCTTCCAGGCGACCGACCAGCTCGTCGCCGAGGCCCTCGATCGGGACGCGGACCTGCTCGAGGGAATCGCGGTCGCGGAGGGTGACGGTGTCGTCTTCCATCGTCTGG
>DATMBY010000086.1:0-5481 GCA_035558995.1 Solirubrobacterales bacterium | reverse complement strand
CGGCACCGGGATGCTGCTGGCGATGCTCGGCTTCGCCGTCGTCTGGCTCGCCGAGGTTCCTTTCGACCTGCTCGGGCTCTGGTGGCAGCGGCGCCACGACGTCTCTCACCAGGGCTACCTCGAGCACCTTCTGTTCAGCTTCCTCGGGCTCGGCGGGACCTTCGTCTTCCTCTGTCTCGGGATCGGGATCATGATGGGCCTGGCAGGCGTCATGCGCCGCTGGTGGTGGCTGGCCGCGGTGCCCGCCTTCACCGCGCTTACGCTCCTCTACGTCTTCGTCGGCCCCTACCTGATGCCCGGCACCGAGCCGCTGGACAAGCCCGTCCTCGAGCAGGAAGCGCAGGCGCTGGAGCGGATCGAGGGGACCGACGAGTCGCGCCTGCGGGTGCAGGAAGTCCACGAGTTCACCGACGCGCCGAACGCGGAGACGGTCGGGCTCGGGCCGACGACCACCATCGTCCTCTGGGACACCCTCCTCGACGGCGACTTCAGCCCCGCCGAGGTCCGCTTCGTCGTCGCCCACGAGATCGGCCACGTCGCCCACGACGACGTCCTCAAGCGCGTCGGCTGGCTCGCCCTCTTCCTCCTCCCCGCCCTCGGCCTCACCGCCTACCTGACCCGCCGCCGCGGCGGCCTTGCCCGGCCCGAGGCGATCCCGGTCGCCATCCTCGTCCTCACCGTCACCCAGCTCCTCGCCGCCCCCCTCCTCAACACCGCCTTCCGCCGCGAAGAGGCCGCCGCCGACTGGGCCGCCCTCGAAGCGACCCACGACCCCGCCGCCGCCTCCTCCTCCTTCCGCCGCCTCGCGACCAAGAGCCTCAGCAACCCCGACCCGCCCTTCTGGATCGACGGCCTGTACGGAAGCCACCCGACGATGATGGAACGGATCGCGATGGCGGAAGCGTGGGAGGCTCCGGCGCGATGACCAACCACTCGAGGCGCGGATGGGCGCTGGCCGCCGCCGGGATCGCGACCCTCCTGCTGCTCTGGGCGATGTCGCCGATGGAGGACCGCATGCAGGCGAACGGCCCGGGGATGGTTCCCTTCGAGCTGAGCGGCGGCCAGGAGCGAGCCGACGAGATCCTCGCCGAATGGGGCGATGACGGGCGCGACGCCGCCCGCGAACAGCTCTGGATCGACTACGGGTTCATGCTGGCCTACGGCGCCTTCCTCGGGCTGGCCGGCGCCGCGGTCCGCGACCGCTGCCGCCGCCGCGGGCTCGGACGACTCGCCGCAGCCGGCGGGATCGCCATCTGGCTCGGCCCCCTCGCCGCCGCCTTCGACGCCCTCGAGAACGCCTGCCTCCTGTTGACCGTGGGCGGCCACGGCGCCCCGTTTCCCTCCCTGGCGACCGCCTTCGCCGCCTGCAAGTTCGCCCTCCTCGCCGCGGCGATCGCCTACCTGCTCGTCGGCCTCGCCGCGGTCCTCGGCCGCCGAGGTCACGAGGGGCAGCCGAGCGGCTAGGCCGCGGCTACCTCTTCGGCTTCTTCTTCTTTTTCAGGACGAGGTGGACGGTGTGGGACTGGACTTCGACTCCGGCCTGGCCCTGCAGCCTGGCTTTGATCGTCACCCTGACCGTCATCTTGCCGTGCTTCTCGAGGACGGCCATGCCTAGTTTGTTGAGGCGCAGCGGCACCTTCCGGGTCTGGCCGCCGGGCACGGTGATCTTGCTCTTGCCGATCGAGATCCACTTCGGCGGTTTCTTCTTGCCGCCTTTGGGTTTGGCCGAGGGGCTCGCCGTCGCGGGCCTGAACCGCAGCCCGGCCGCCATCTGGCCCTTCGCCTTCCCCTCGGTCGAGACCGAGCAGCTGGGCGCGCCGCAGAAGTAGCTGGCGACGTAGGGCGGCCGGCCGCCGCCGACGAAGATCCGTTTCGTGATCCAGACCACCTTCGGCTTCTCCGCGCCCGGGTGCGGCGGCGGCACCTGCGGGGTCGAGGTGACCACGCGCCAGGCGGGATTCTCGCTTTTGCCGTTGCTGGTCAGCGGCTGGGCGCCGCCGGAGCCGTCGGCGTTGACGACGTAGAGGTTGCGGGCGTTGATGTCGCCGATCAGGGCGCCTTCGTAGACGATCCGCGACCCGTCCGAGGACCAGGAGGCGCTCCGGACATCCCCTTCGCCGGGGACGGCGAGCGGGTGGTCGGAGCTGCCGTCCGCGTTCATCACCCGGTAGACGGTGGCGCCGCTGGCCGCGGTCGCGCGGTAGGCGAGGCGCCCGCCGTCGGGGGACCAAGCATTGAAGGTCCACTCCGTGTACGGGCTCGGCGGGACGATCAGCGGGGTGCCGCTGCCGTCGGGAGCGACGACGTGGAGGTCGACATAGCCGAAGCCGCCGGAATGGTACGCGTCGAAGGCGATCCTCGAGCCGTTCGGAGACCAGTTCGGTTCGTGGCCGACCCCGTTCGGCAGCGGCGGGCCGATGCCGCCGGCCGAGGAGACGACGTAGATCTGTTCTTTCTCGTTTTTGACGACCGCGTAGGCGATCTTGGAGCTGTCCGGCGACCAGGTCGGGTGCCGCTTGGCGCCGGTCCCACCAATCTCCAGCGGGAAGGTCGTCGTCCCGTCGGCATTGACGACCCAGACCTTGTCGTCGCCGGCGTTGTTGCCGCGCGTGTAGGCGATGCGGCTGCCGTCCGGCGACCAGGCGAGGTCGTCGATCCCCTTGTTTTCGGAGGTGTAGTGGGTGATCTGGGTGGCGAGGTTGATCGCGTCCCCGGTCGCCGCCGCCTCCATCACGAAGACGTTCTTTTCGCCGTGGCCGCTGGTGGTGAAGTCGCTGACGAAGGCGACCTTGGTCCCGTCCGGCGACCAAATCGGCTTTTCGTCGTAGCTGACGTTGCCGTTGTCGGAGAGGTTGGTGACGCTGCCGGGGTTGGCGGGATCGAGCAGGCAGACGTCGAGGTCGCACTCGTAGGCGATTTCGTTCGCCGCCGAAGCGGAGCCGACTAGGCCGCACAAGGCGACGAGGGCGATCGCGAGGATCGCGGCAAAGCGACTGGTGACCGGTTTCACGACGCGCGCAGCCTCGCAACTTTGCGCTGTGGCGTCAAGCACGCGAACCGGGGCGCAGCGTCGGCCGAAAATAGAGAGGATGCCCGCATGCCCCAACCCCGCCGCGGCGGCAAACGCAAAGAACCCCAGGACTTCGGCTGGGTGATCTCCTTCGGCTGCAAAACCACCGGCACCCTCCGCCGCCTCAAGGTCGACACCGACCCCTCCTCGGACACCAGCCCGATCGAGGTCCCCTGCCCCTGCGGCGAAACCCACCGCGTCACCGTCTCCCCCTACCGGCGGCGCCGCGCGGCCGACGAGCCGTTCGACCTCGAGGTCAAGAGCCTCGACGAGCTGCGCTGAGCGGCCGGCGCCCTAAGGAAGCGGCTGGCGGCTCAGATACGAGGCGTCACGCCGGTTGGCAGAAGAGAACGCGTTCCAGCTGAGGAACAGCCGACCGCCCGAGACGGTCGCCCGCACGTCGGTGGCGAACCTTGGGCGCTTGCCGACCCACCGGCGCTTCAGCCTGCCGTCGCGGTCGAACATGAGCAAGGGTCTCGGCCCCCTGCTGAGGACGACGAGGGTGCCACTGCGCGTGGGCACGATCGCCGTCGGCTCGGCCGATCTGGAGATGGTTGCCGTGCGGCGCCCATGCCGACCGAAGGTCGGGACCGGCCGGCCGTCGGCGCGGTAGCGCAGCAGGACGACCCGCATCCGATCGCCGTCTCGAGCGACGCCCGCGAGGTAGACGTGCGAGCCGGCGCGCTTCACCTTCACGGACTTGGGAATGCCCCCCGCGCTCGGGAACGACCAGCCGCGGGTGCCAAAGCGGGTGTCGGGCTTGCCGTCAGGGAGGAGCCTGACCATGGCGAAGCGATTGCCGAGGATGCCGCCGACCAGGATTCGCCCTCCGGCGGCGACGGCAAGGGTCCTTGCCTTCATCTGCCTATCGCCGGGTCGAAGCGAGACCATGCCGTCGGTTCCGAACCCCGGGGACGGCGTCCCGTTCGGCTTGAAGCGCAGAACGACGCCCGGTTCGGCGTCGCCGGCGAGGTCGCGGGTGCCGACGACGACGGTGTGACGGGCGGAGAAGCCGAGCGCCTCGACCCGTACGAGCCGCGGCAGCTGGACGACGCCGTCACCGCCGAATGACGACACCGGCGCACCGTCGGCGTCGCTGAGCAGGAGCCTGCTGTACGGGTAATCAGAGACCCCGATCAGCGCCCGCCCGGAGGCATCCAGCGCAAAGCCGCTGGTTGACTGGGTGCTGCCGAGGGCCACGTACCCGCTGCCGGCACCGAAGGAGCGGTCGAGGCTGCCATCGGCGTCGTAGCGGATCAGGACCGGTGCGAATCCGTAGCCGACGTCGGTGGTGCCGGCGGCGAGGAGCTTGCTGCTAACCAGACGGGCGAGCCCGCCGACGTGCTGGATCGCCGGCACTTCCTGCCGCACGCGCACGATCCCGCCGTCGCCGAATCCGGGGAGCAGCTCTCCCCGCGGCGAGAGAGCGGCGAGGAAGGCGACGGTGCGCTCCGGCGGGGCGACGCCGGCGGCGACGATCGACCCATCCGGCCTGCGCGCCAGGCCGACGACGCCGCTGTTGGAAACGCCGGCCAGGGAGGCCAGCCTCAGCACGCCACCATCGCCGAAGCCCGGGTGGAGGCTGCCGTCGGGATCGAAATTGGCCAGGATCGGCACGTCTTCGCAACTTTCGTCCTTGCCGCAGGCTCCCACCTCCCGGCTGGACCCGCCCACCACCACCGAGCCGTCGGCTGCCCACGATGCGGCGTGCGCTCGCTCTTCGCCGCCGAGGTCGAACTTGCGGATTCCTTCGGCGCCGAACTCGGTGTCGGGCCTGCCCGCCGCGGTGTAGCGGAGGACGACCAGGTCCAGCGCATCGAGGCTGGTGCTCGAGCCGACCGCCTCGAGGGAGCCGTCGGAGAGGATCCGCCCGGCGAGGAGCGTCGTCGGGAGTTCGGTCACCAAGCCGGCGGAGCCGTAGTCGGGATCCGGCGATCCGTCAGCGCGCAGCTTGAGCAGGAAGGTGCCGCCGACCAGGAGGGCGCCGCCGTCGTCGGTGGGAAGGATCGCGGAAACGCCGCCGACGTACTGGTTCGACGGCAGCTGCAGCTGCAGGACGCCATTGCTGCCGAGACCCTGATCGAGGCTGCCATCCGGATTGAGGAGCGCAAGATTGACCGCGTTGAAGAGCTCGTGGGTGCCGCCGGAAATGACGCCGGTGATCACGATCCTGCCGGAGGGAAGCTCGGTCGCCGCCTGCACCGTGAGAGGGACCTTGATCCTCCCGGCGTCGCCGAAGCTGGGATCGTCGCTGCCGTCGGGGTTCACCCGCGTCAGATGCGTGCTGCCGAAGGCTTCGACCGCGACGAGGCTCTTACCGCCGGCGAGCGGGAAGACCCGGCGGGAGGGCGAAACCCGGCGGGGCGGGAACGCCGGGTCCGGGGTGCCGTCGGCGAGGTAGGTCTCGAGCT
>DATMBY010000085.1:0-4138 GCA_035558995.1 Solirubrobacterales bacterium | reverse complement strand
TGAACCCGGCAGTGCCGGGGAGCGTATGCCGGGTCGGATGATCCAGCTTGGAACTTCGACCCGGGGCGCGCTCAGCCGCGAACGCGACGTCCGCGAGGCCTACGCCGCCCACTCCGGTGAGCTGTACGGCTTCGCGGTCCGCTCGCTCGGGGACTCCGGCCTCGCCGAAGAGGCGGTGCAGGAGACCTTCGTCCGCGCCTGGCGGGCGGGGGAGCGCTTCGACCCGAAGATCGGCTCGCTGCGGACCTGGCTCTTCGCGATCCTCCGCAACGTCGTCATCGACCTGGGGCGGGCGCGGGCGGTGCGGCCCGGCGTCGCCGAGGGCGGCATCGAGCCGGCGGTCGAACCGCTCGACGAGGCGCTGCAGGCGTGGCAGATGGAGGAGGCGATGCGCCGGCTCGGCGAGGACCACCGCCGGGTCCTGGTCGAGACCTACTACCGCGGCCGGCCCTACGCCGAGGTGGCGGCGGAGCTCGGGGTGCCGGAGGGCACCGTGAAGAGCCGCGTCTACTACGGACTGCGGGCGCTGCGGGTCGTGCTCGAGGAGATGGGCTATGAAGACTAGAAACGAGTGCCGAGAGTGGCGCGAGCTGCTGGGCGCCTACGCGCTCGGCCACCTGGAGGGCGACGAGCGGGCGGGCCTGGAGGCGCACCTCGAGGGCTGCGCCGGCTGCCGCGAGGAGCTGGCGGCGCTGGCGCCGGTGGCGCGGATGCTCCCCCACGCCGACCCGGCCCGGTTCGGCCCGGCCCCGCAGCCGCCGCCGGAGCTGGGACAGCGGATCGCGGCGACGATCGCGGCCGAGAAGGAACGGACGGTGCAGCGGCAGCGACGGCGCCTCTTCGGCGGCCTCGCCTTCGGGGGCGTCGCGGCGGCCGCGGCGACCGCGGTCCTGCTCCTCTTCGTTATCGGCGGCGGGGGCGGCAGCACCGAGCCGGCGCAGCAGGTCCGCTTCGCGAATCTTCCCGAGGGCATCAGCATCGACGCGACGCTGGAGCCCCATGCCTACGGCACCGAGATCCACATGTACGTGCACGGGGTGCCTTCGGGAACGCTCTGCAAAGTCTGGCTGCGGGGGCCGCGGGGCGCCTCGTATCCGGCGGGCACGTTCCGCTACCGCTGGGGCGACGACTCCGACGCCGTGCTCAGCTCGGCGCTCGACCTCTCGCGCACGCGGGCGGTCGTCGTCGACACCGGCAAGCGCACCTTCACCGCCCCTGTGAGCTCGCCGGTGGCGGCGCTCGACATCGCAAACGAGGAGGAACCGACGTGAAGAGGACCATCTACGCGCTCTGCCTGATCGGCGCGATCGCGGCCGTCGCCGGCTGCGGCGGAGGCGACTCGACCAGCTCCGGCAGCGTCTACGGGGGCAGTGGAGGCGGCGGGAAAAAGCCGGCCGCCGAAACCAGCGAAGCCGGCGCCAAAGGCGGATACGGCGAAACCGGCGAAACCTCCAGCGGAGGCGACGGCATCGTCTCCGCCGCCAAGGTCGGCGACCTGGGGACGATCCTGGTCGACTCCGAAGGCCGCACCCTCTACGACTTCCACAAGGACAAGGGGTCGGCGTCGGCCTGCTACGGCGCCTGCGCTGCAGCCTGGCCGCCGCTTCTGACCGAAGGCGACCCCCAGGCCCAGGGGCCCGCAGACCGGTCGATGCTCGACACCACCAGGCGCAAGGACGGCACCGACCAGGTCACCTACAACGGCTGGCCCCTCTACACCTACGCCGGCGACCGGAAGCCCGGCGAAGCCAACGGCAACGACATCGACGAGTTCGGCGCCGAGTGGTACGCCCTGCAGCCGAACGGCCAGGAGCCCGAGGACTGAGAGTTCCTCAGTCCTCGGCGCCGCTGAGCTTGGCGCGCTTGCGGTAGGAGATCGAGGGCGGGACGAGCTCTCGGATCTCGGCGAGGAGCCGGGCGGAGAGGGCACCCGGATCCTCGTCGGGGCCCGGCTGGCCGCTGACCGGGTCGAAGAAGCGGATGCGGATCCGCGGCCGGCGCGGAAAGCCGGTGAGGTCGCTGGTGCCCTCGATCGCGACCAGGCTGACGTGGGCCTCGGGCACCTCGAGCGCGAGCCGGCCGACGCCGCTGCGGGCGCGCAGGACCTTGCCCTTGGAGCGAGTGCCCTCGGGGAAGACGCCGATGCAGGCGCCCGCCCGCAGGGTCTCGATCGCTTTCGCCAGCGCGTCCTTGTCGCCTTTGCCGCGCTGGATCGGGATCTGCCCCATCCCGTCGAGAATCGGTGCCAGGCCGCGCACTTCCCACAGCTCGGATTTCGCGAGGGCCCGGATCTGCCGCTGCTTGAAGGCAGCGATCCCGACCATCACCGGGTCCCAGTGGCTGTCGTGGTTGCCGAGGATCAGAAGCGGGCCCTGCTCGGGCAGCGACTCCAGGCCCTCGACCTGCAGCCGCCCCCACCAGGCGACCGGTCGGTTGACGGCCATCGCCAGCGAGTAGGTGCGGGTGCGCTCCTTCACGGACCGGGAGTTCTAGCGGCAACCGCCCTCTGGAGGATGTCTCGTAGCCGCTGCTGATCGGCCGAGGAGAGGGTGTCGACCCAGTCGGGAGGGGTGGCGAACGCCTTCGAGAGGCGGGCGTGGACGCGGCGCCCCTCCGGCGTCAGCTCGATCAGCTTGACGCGGCGATCCTCCTCCGAGGCGCGCCGCTGCGCCAGCCCCTTCTCTTCGAGGTTGTCGACGATCCCGGTCACGTTCGAGTTGTCGCAGCGGAGCGCATCGGCGACCTCGCTCATCGTCCGCGGCCGGTCGAGCATCCGCAACGTCCCGAAGGCCGCCGGCCGCAGGTCGAATTCGCGGGCGATCGCGGCGAACGGCGGCGGATAGACGAGGCTGGAGAGGAGCCCCCAGGCTTCGTGGGCCGCGCCGTTGGAACTTCGGGGCGCTGCCTCTGCCGCGGCCTTCACTTTACCAGATTTCGACATAAATTTATTGTACCTCAACCTTTGCTAGCCTCAACCAATTCTGAGCTTCAACCAGTTGGAGGCACCCATGAGCAACGGCAATCCCCACAGCGGCGGGATCGAGGTCGAAGCGCTCGTCCGCGAGTTCAAGAACGGCCCGCGGGCGGTCGACGGGATCGACCTCGAGGTCGCCCAGGGCGAGATCTACGGCTTCCTCGGCCCCAACGGCGCCGGCAAGTCGACGACGGTGCTGATGCTGACCACGCTCCTCCCGCCCACCGCCGGCACCGCCCGGGTCGGCGGCTTCGACGTCGTCGAGCAGGGACCGCAGGTGCGCTCCTCGATCGGCGCCGCCCTGCAGGAGGCGGCGCTCGACCCGCTGCTGACCGGGCGCGAGCACATGCGCCTGCAGACCGCCCTCCACGGTCTCGGCAAGGCCGAGCGCGAGAGCCGCGGCAACGAACTGCTGGAGCGGGTCGGCCTCGACTACGCCGCCGACCGCAAAGTCGGCGGTTACTCGGGCGGGATGAAACGCCGGCTCGACCTCGCGCTGGCCCTCGCCCACCGTCCCCGCATCCTCTTCCTCGACGAGCCGACCACCGGCCTCGACATCCAGAGCCGCACCGCGCTCTGGGAAGAGGTGGCCCGGCTCGCGGCCGAGGACGGGGTCACCGTCTTCCTCACGACCCAGTACCTGGAGGAGGCCGACGCGCTCGCCAACAGGGTCGGGATCATCGACCACGGCCACCTCGTCGCCGAGGGCACCCCGGCCGAGCTGAAGGCGGAGATCGGCCGTCCGACCGTCGAAGCGGTGCCTCGCGAGGAGGAGGACCGCGAGCCGATGACCGCCGTGCTGGGTCGCTTCGGCAAGGAGGCCGGTTCCTCGCCCCGCGGCGTCGCCGTCCGCCTCGACGGCGGCGAATCGCAGCTGGCCGAGGTGGTGCGCGCGCTCGACTCCGAGGGGATCGCGATCGAGCGCCTGCAGCTGCACGCCCCCTCGCTCGACGACGTCTTCCTCGCCAAGACGGGTCGCTCGCTCGAGGGCGCCGGCGAGGAGGAGCCCGCGGAAGCCGAGCCGGAGGCGGCCGCCCCGGCGTGAGCTCCTCGCTCGGCAACCAGGTCGGCCAGCTCGCCCGCCGCTCGGTCGTGCGCACCCTGCGCCAGCCGGCGCAGATCGTCCCCGCGATCGTCTTCCCGCTCTTCCTCCTCGCGGTCAAC
>DATMBY010000084.1:0-15187 GCA_035558995.1 Solirubrobacterales bacterium | reverse complement strand
CGCCCTCCATCATCCGGACGCGCCGGCGATCATCGACGAGCGGGGGACGCTCACCTGGGAGCAGCTGCACCGCCGCAGCAACTCCCTCGCCCACTCGCTGCGGGAAATGGGAATCGGCTACGGCGACGGGATCGGGGTGATGTGCCGCAACCACCGCGGCTTCATCGAGACCACCCTGGCGGCGGCCAAGCTCGGCGCCAGCGCGCTCTACCTGAACACGATGTTCGCCGGCCCGCAGCTGGCCGAGGTGACCAAGCGTGAGGGCCCGAAGGCGCTCGTCTACGACGAGGAGTTCGCCGACCTGCTGGCCGAAGTCGACGACTCGGTGACGCGGATCGTCGGCTGGTGCGACGGCGCGGTCTCCGGGCCGACCCTCGAGAGCCTGATTCAGGGCGGCGACGAGTCGGACCTGAAGCCGCCGCCGGAGAAGCCGAAATTCGTCATCCTCACCTCCGGCACCACCGGCACCCCGAAGGGGGCGCAGCGCTCCAGTCCCGAGGGGCTGCTGCCGATCGCCTCCCTGATCGACAGGATCCCCTTCCGCAGCCGGATGACGATGATGATCGCGGCGCCGCTCTTCCACTCCTGGGGCTTCTTCCACTTCGTGATGAGCCTGCCGACCGCCTCGACGATGGTCCTGCGGCGCAAGTTCGACCCCGAGGAGACGCTGAAGGCGATCGAGCAGAGCCGCGCCGACGTGCTGGCGGCGGTGCCGGTGATGATCCAGCGGGTCCTCACCCTGCCCGAGCAGACTCTCGACAAGTACAGCCTGCCGTCGCTGAAGATCACCTCCCTCTCGGGCTCGGCCCTGCCGGGCGAGCTGGCGATCGCCTGGATGGACCGCTTCGGCGACAACGTCTACAACCTCTACGGCTCGACTGAGGTCGCCTACGCCACCGTCGCCACCCCCGAGGACCTGCGCGCCGCGCCCGGCACCGCCGGCAAGCCGCCGCGGGGAACGAAGATCTGCCTGTATGACGAGAGCGGCAGCGAGGTCCCGCAGGGGCAGGTCGGGCGCATCTTCGTCGGCAACGAAATGGCGATGGAGGGCTACACCGGCGGCGGCGGCAAGGAGATGATCGACGGCCTCTACTCGAGCGGCGACGTCGGCCACATCGACGAGAACGGCCGCCTCTTCATCGACGGCCGCGACGACGAGATGATCGTCTCCGGCGGCGAGAACGTCTTCCCGCGCGAGGTCGAGGACCTGCTCGCCGACCACGAGGCGGTCGAGGAGGTGGCGGTGATCGGGGTCGAAGACGACGAGTTCGGCCAGCGCCTCAAGGCCTTCGTCGTCGTCCGTTCCGGGATCGAGGTCGGGGAAGCCGACCTCGCCGCGCACGTGAAGGCGAACCTCGCCGCTTACAAGACGCCGCGGGAGATCGAGTTCCTCGAGGAGCTGCCGCGCAACGCCACCGGCAAGGTCCTGAAGCGGGACCTCCGCGCCCGCGATAAGGAGACTTCCGCCTAGCGGAGATGGGGAGGGGGTGGGTGTGCCCTCTCCGGACACATCTCGCTATGGCTCGATGTCGAGTGTCCTGAGAGGGCACACCCACCCCCTCCAATGATCCGGTGAGGGTCGCTCGGAAATTGCGGGGCCTTCGGTTTGGAGATGGAAAGTGCTTCCGGCCCTGGTAGTAGGTTGCGCGGGGATGGGTGACCCAGCCAGGCAGCTGCAGCAGGTCGGCGAGGCGACGCGCGCGATGCGCGGGGTGGCCGACCAGGCGCTCGAGTGGGTGCGGGTCTCCGAGGCTCGAGTCGCCGAGGCCGAAGCGCGCGCCGATGGGCTGAAGGAGCAGTACAAGGAGCGGGCGCTGCTGACCCTGCGCAAGGTCTCCGCCGAGGCCCGCGAGCGGATCGCCGGCGAGCGCAAGACCAGGACCGAGGCCGAGGCGCGCGCCACCGCCGCCGAGGCCGGGCGCGACCGGGCCGAGAAGAGCTTCGAGGAGCTGCAGCGGAGCTCGCAGTCCGAGCGCGAGCGGATTGTCGCCAGGACTACGCAGGCGCGCGCCGCCGCCGAGCGCGCCGCCGCGGAGGCGAAAGCCGAGGCCGAGAGCGCGGTCGCCGAGGCGCGGCAGGAGGCCGAGAAGGCCGTTGCCGAGGCCGAGAAGGCGGCGGAGATCGAGCTGAAGGTGCGGCTGGAGGAGGCGCGGCAGCAGATTCAAAAAGCCGCCGACGAACGCATCGCCGCCGCCGAGCAGCGCGCCGCCGAAGCCGAGGCCAGCGCCGCCGAGTCGCACGAGGCGGCGGTGCGGCTGGAGACCGAGATCGAGCAGCGGGTGATGGCCGGGACCGAGGACGTGCGCCGCGAAGCCGAGGAGAGCGTCCGCCGCCTGATGGAGAAAGTCGAACGCCAGGCCGAGGAGGCCGCCCGCAACCGCGCCGAGGAGCAGCTGCGGGTCGAGTCCGACCGGATCCGCCTCCAGGCGCAGAAGCGCGAGGAGCGGGTCCGCGAGGCGACCGAGGACGAGATCAAGGCCAGCGTCGGCAAAGCGCGCCGCCAGGCGCAGGCGGCGGCCGAGGAGATCGCGCCCACCTGGCTCAACGGCAAAGAGTCGAAGGCCTCGACCGCCGGCTACCGCACTTTCTAGCGCTCCCGCGCCAGTCGGGGTCGGCCCCGATGCGCATATCCTCCTGAGCGATGCGGGAGGTGAGGATCAAAGACACGCTAAGCGGCGAGCTGCGCTCGCTCGAGCCCGGCGCCGAGGTCGGGATCTACGCCTGCGGACCGACCGTCTACAGCCGCATCCACATCGGCAACGCCCGTCCCTTCGTTGTCTTCTCGCTCTTCTCCCGGTTCCTGCGCTCCGAGGGCTACCGGCCGAAGCTGGTCGTCAACGTCACCGACATCAACGACAAGATCTACGTCGCCGCCGGCGCGGCCGGGAAGGGGTCGGAGGAGTTCGCGGCGGAGATGACCCGCGCCTACGTCGAGGACACGGACCGGCTCGGCGTCGGCCGGCCTGACGCGGAGCCGCTGGCGAGCGAGACGGTCGCCGGGATCGTCTCCCTGATCGCCGAGCTGGTCGAGGCCGGCCATGCCTACGAGTCGGGCGGCGACGTCTACTACCGGGTCCGCAGCTTCGGCGACTACGGCAAGCTCTCCAACCGCCGGCCCGAGGACATGGACCAGGGCGAGGACGCCGGCGCGGCCTCGCTGAAGGAGGACCGGCTCGACTTCGCCCTCTGGAAGGCGCACAAGCCCGACGAGGACACCAGGTGGGACTCCCCCTGGGGGCCGGGACGGCCGGCCTGGCACATCGAGTGCTCGGTGATGGCCGAGCAGGAGCTCGGCGCCTCTTTCGCGATCCACGGCGGCGGCTCCGACCTCGTCTTCCCCCACCACGAGAACGAGATCGCGCAGTCCGAGGGGGCGGGGCGGCCCTTCGCCAGGATCTGGATGCACAACGGGATGATCGAGACCGGGGCGGCGAAGATGTCGAAATCCGAAGGCAACATCTTCCAGCTCTCGACCGCGCTCGACACCTACGGGCGCGAGGCGGTGGTCGCCTACCTGATCTCGGGGCATTACCGGCAGCCTTTGGCTTTCGGGCCTGAGCAGATGGAGGAATCCGTTGCCAGGGTCGAGAGGTTGCGGAACTTCTTTCGGGACAAGGCGCTGGGAGCGCCGGTGGGGGGGTCGGCGGGCAAACAGCGGGGAGGGCCCGATGACCCCCCCGCCGGCGCTCAGACCGGAGCGGATGCTCGATTCGAGGCGTTTCGCGATGCGCTCGCTGATGACTTCAATACGCCCAGGGCGCTCGCCGAGGTGTTCGAGTTGGTTGCGGAAGCGAATCGGGGTGAGGTGCCTGGGGGGGAGGCGGCTCCTGTGGTCGCGGAGATGCTCGAGCTCGTCGGACTCAGCACCCTTACTCAGCCAGATAAGGGTGCTGAGGACGACGAGCGGGCGCAGGAGTTGATGGAGGAACGGGAGCGCGCAAGGGCGGAGAAGGACTTCGCGAAGGCAGATGAGCTGCGGGATCAGCTGGGCGAGATGGGGTGGACCGTCCGGGACTCGGCTGACGGTCCGCAGCTCGTGCCGAAGGCCTGATGGCGAACCAGTTCATCTACGGCGTCAACCCGGTCGCCGAGGCGGAGCAGGGGAGACGGCGGGTTCACCGGGTCTGGCGGGCGCCGGAGACCTCGGGGGAGGAGCTGGAGAGGCTTTGCGGGTCGCCTGACCATCAGGGGGTGGTGGCGGAGGTCGATCCCTACCCCTACGGGGATCCGGTGGGGATGTTGAAGCGGGAGGGGTCGCTGCTGGTCGCCCTCGATCAGGTTCAGGATCCGCGCAACCTCGGCGCCGTCTGCCGCTCGGCCGAGTTCGCCGGCGCCGCGGGGGTCGTGACCCCGGAGCGGCGCTCGGCGGCCGTCACTCCGGTCGTCTGCAAGACCTCGGCGGGAGCCGTCGAGCACCTGGAGGTCGCCCACGTCCGCAACCTCGCCGACTGGCTGGCCGAGGCGAAGGAGGCAGGTTTCTGGATCTGGGGAGCCGCCGCGGGGGGCGAGCAGGCGCCGTGGGCCGTCGACCTCACCGGCTCGACCGTGATCGTCCTCGGGGGAGAGGGGAAGGGCCTGCGGCCCCGGGTCGCCTCCGCCTGCGACGGACTGGTTGCCCTTCCGCAGCGTGGCCGGGTCGAGTCTCTGAACGTCTCCGCCGCCGCTACGGCGCTGCTCTTCGAGGCCCTGCGTCAGCGCGGCTGATCGAAGCAAATGCAACGGCGGTTGCAGAAAGTCGCACTTCGGGGTTGACAGAACACTGCGGGTCGGTAAAGCTACCGCCGCAATAAGGGTGAACCTCAGGTTGAGGTGATCCTGGTGAATAGGGCGCCTCTGGGGAGGTAAGCGGCGCCACGACCCTTCAGCAAGGAGAAGGATCTGTGGCTCTAACGACGCCTACGCAGGAATTGCCGCTGCCGGTTGCCCGAAGCACCGGTCGCCCCCCCAGCACTAACCCTCAAGCTGAGCTTGATGATCACTACCTCGTCGCCCTCGCCAAGGAGGGACGGACCGATGCCTTCGACGCGATCGTCCGCCGCTACCGCGGCTTCGTCCGCCTCAAGGCGTCCTCGTACTTCCTCCTCGGGGGAGAGTCGGACGACCTGATCCAGGAGGGCCTGGTCGGCCTCTACAAGGCGATCCGCGATTACCGGACCGACCGCGAGTCGAGCTTCCGCAACTTCGCCGAGCTCTGCATCACCCGCCAGATCATCACCGCGGTGAAGACCGCGACCCGCAACAAGCACACCCCGCTCAACCAGTACGTCTCCTTCAGCCAGACCCCAGCCGCGGCCGGGGACTCGGAAACCACGCTCGACGAGATCCTGCCCGGGCCAAGCGTCCACGACCCGGTCAACCAGGTGATCGCGACCGAAGAGCTGGAGAGCCTCGTCTCCTGCCTCTCCGGCGTCTCGGGCGTCCTTTCCGACCTCGAGAGCCGGGTGCTCTCGCTCTACCTCGACGGCCACTCCTATGAGCTGATCGGCGAGCGTCTCGAGTGCGACACGAAGACGGTTGACAACGCCCTGCAGCGGGTCAAGCGCAAGGTCGGCACGCATTTGGCGTCCCGAGAGGTGGCTGCCTGACTTGTCCTGGCCAAGCAGGTCAAGGACGAGGGAAGGAGCGTGCTCTGCACGTGACTGACCGAGGAGGCAGAGATGCGCCGGTCAGGACAAGTCAGCGAGGACGTACGCGAGTAGCTCGCGCCCATGGTCCGAGGCGACGGCAACGTCGTCGGCCTTGACTCGGACCCGGTGCAGCGACTGCATCCGGAGCACGTCCCCGTCGGTCCTGCTGTTGGGGAAGACGCCGGCGTAGGAGACGCCGAGCCGCTCCAGGCGGTCGGCTACCAGCGCCGTCGCCGGGTTCTCCAGCGGCAGGTCGACGTAGACCGCGTCGAGGCAGCGACGGTGGAAGAGGTGGTGGCGCTCGGCGGCTACCACCTGCTCCAGATCGGCGCCCGGCGTCTTCACCGTCAGCAGCGCCAGGTTGTGGCTCTCGTCGACCTCGACGTGCAGCTCGGTCCGCTCCGGAAGGCCGCAGCCCGGCGGCGGGTCGGCGAGGGTGCCGCGCAGCTCGCAGAGGGCGATCGTCTGCGCGACGATCGCCCGGTGGCGCTCCGGTGCGTAGACCCGGCGCTCGTGCCCGTCGTTCAGCTTCGTGTAGAAGAGCGCCGCCGACTGCCGGCCGCGCCGCCCGCCGGCAGCGTCGTTGGAGACCGTGGCCGGGATCCAGCCGAGCAGGAAGCCGGTCTCGTGCGCGCCCAGCTCGAGGTTGGCCTTCTGGCTGTAGGGATGGGCGGCCGTCGCCTCGCTGTACATCCCGGCCAGCCCGCGCTCGCGCGCCCAGTCCATCAGGTGGCGCTTGGTGCGGGTGAAGAGGTGCTGCCCACGGGCCGCCGGCAGGGTCACCGCCTGGCCGGAGTGGGCGACGGCGTCGCCGGCGGCGGCCAGGGTCATCCCGATGTGGCAAAGCAGCTCCCCTGCGGGGGTTTCCGCGACGCAGGCGACGTAGGTGCCGGCGCCGATACGAGCGCTCACCTCGTCCGGGTCGTACACCCACCGGACGTCATAAGTTTGACCATAAGCGGCTTCGATCGCGCCCGTCAGCACGGTACCCTCGTCTGGCCCCAAGAACCTGAACGTCACGTCCATTCGGGACATCATTAGCCACCACGCCCGCCTAGCTCAACCTGGGAGAGCACCTCATTTGTAATGAGGAGGTTGCCGGTTCGATTCCGGCGGCGGGCTTTCTTCCACCGCTGCACCGCGGTTCACCTACTGCACCGCGTTCTTCTTCCTCCCGCCGCAACTTTCCCTTTACCTGCCGTTTACGCAAACGGCGCCAAGCGCTGAAGGCAAGGGAAGTCAATCCAAGGAGGCATCTGATGATGCGGCAGCAGCAGGGGTATTCGAAGCAAGGAGGAGGACGCCGATCGCGCCATCTGGCGATCGCGGTCGTCTGCGCGGTAAGCGCCATCGCCTCGATGGCGACCGCGGCGCAGGCGTCGGTGATCAGCATCGGCAGCGTGCTCCCGGAAGGCGCCACGTCGAAACCGTTCAAACGGGTGCAGACCCTCTTCAACACGGCGCTGCCGGAGTCGGGGGCGACCCTCTCCTCGCCGGTCAACGGCGCGATCGTGCGCTGGCGGGTGCAGGGCGCGGTCGGCGGGCCGTTCTTCCTCCGCGTCCTCCATCCCGACGGCAAAGGCGGCTACGAAGCGACCGGCACCAGCCTCGGGGCGACGCCGAGCGACACCGGCCTGCAGACCTTTTCGACCAACATGAAGGTGCAGGCAGGGGACCTGATCGGCGTCGATCCCTCGCACGACACCGACGAAATCGGCTTCGCCACCGTCGCCGGGGCCAGCTTCGCCTCGATCTACCCGACGCCGTTCGACGGCTCCGTCCACGCCCCGAGCGAAAGCTTCAGCGGCGAAGAGATCTCGCTCAGCGCCGAAGTGCAGCCGGCGCCCGAAGTCGTCACCATCGCACCCCCGTCCGGGCCCGTCACCGGCTCCACCCTGGTGACGATCACGGGCAAGAACTTCAACGGCGCCACCGCCGTCTCGTTCGGCTCCACGCCCGCGGCCAGCTTCACCGTCGACTCCGACACCGAGATCACCGCCACCGCGCCGAAGAGCGTGCGGCCGGGCAAAGTCGACGTCACCGTCACCACCCTGGCCGGGACCAACCCCAACACCCGGTTCGACGACTACGTCTACCTGGCCTGCGTCGTCCCGGCGGTGAAGAACAAGCCGCTGAAGAAGGCGAAGGCGCTGCTGCGCCGCCGCGGCTGCAAGCTCGGCCACGTGAAGAAGGTCGACGCGCCCAAACCGGGCAAGGTCGGCAAGGTGCTGAAGCAGAACCCGAAGCCGGGCAAGATCCTGGCCCCGGGCGCCCGCGTCCGGATCACCCTGGGCGAGTAGCTAGGACGCCGAAGAGTCGCCGCCGAGGAGCCTCGCCTTCTCGGCGGCGAACTCCTCGTCGGTGAGGACGCCCTTCTCGCGCAGCGTGCCCAGTCGCTCCAGGCGCTCGATCCGCGCGTCCTCGTGGCTGACCGGCATCGTCGCCGTCGGCGCCTCGCTTGAACCCTCGTCCTTGTCCGGGCGGCCAATCTCCGGCATGCGCAGCTTCGAGGCCTGCTCGCCGACCTTCTCGGGGATGTTCGCGTCCTTGACCGCGCCGACGACCTTGTCGCGGGTGCGGCCGAAGGTCTCGTCATAGGTCGCTTCCGGGAACTCCTCCTCGGTCTGCTTGCGCAGCTCGTGGATCCCGGCGGCCGCCCCCGCGGCGACCAGCAGCGTGGTGACGAAGGCGCGCAGGCCGTGGGTCGGGCCGGAGAGGAAGTAGAGGCTGACGATGACCGCCAGCCCGCCGTAGACGTAGGCGGAGTGCAGGCGCAGGGTCGGCGCCAGGTAGCGGCGGGTGGTGCGGGCGCCGCCGGTCGGCGAGGCGAGCCAGCCGGCGGCGAGGAAGAGAACGCCGACGACGATCACGGTCGTGGCGATGCTGGTCATCAGCGAGGTGCCGATCGACCATGCCGCTTCGCCCGCCGGCTTCACGCTCTCGTCCTTGACCAGCTGGTCGACGACGATGCCGCCGGCGATATGGCGGACGACGACGACGGCGAAGCCGGCGGCGATGAGGCCGACGCCGCTGAGCAGGACGGTGACCCAGCGTTCGTCGCGCGAGAGGTAGATCGCGACGCCGAAGGCGAGGAAGGTGAGGATCGAGAGCAGCAGCGCCAGGCCCTTGATCGCGACCGCGATGTCCTGCGCCGTCTTCAGCTGGTCGGACTTGAGGATCTCCACCTGGGCGGCGTCGGGCGGCAGCTTTTCGGCCAGGTCTTCGCCGATCCCGACTTGCTGGGCGAGGTTGGTGAGGAGGCTGCCGAGGTTGAGGCGGACGTTGCCTTCGTCGGTCTCGATCGCTTCTTTCTTGTTTTCGAGGACGGCGAGGAGTTGTTCGTGCGTGGTCCGGTTCGCCTCTTCCCAGAGGTCCTGGGCGGTCGAGGTTTCGAGCGCCTTTTCGGCTCCCTGCCCGGCGACCTGTCGCAGGCCGCCCGCCGCGGGACCGGCCAGGTCCTTGGTGTCGCCGGGGAGGATTTCTTCCAGTTCCTTGCGGACGTCGACGTTTTCGTAGAGCTGGTCGACCAGGTAATCGCCGACCGCTTCACGGATCGTCTCGTTGTGGAGAAGGCGGCCGCTGGTGTCGACCCAGTCGTCGGTGTTGAGCGCCTGGCGCTCGGTCCAGATCGCGAAGACGCTGAGGAAGGCGAGGACCGAGCCGAGGATCACGAGCCCCCGTACCACCCGACGTCGTCCGCGGCTCATTCCCGGATGGTATACGTGAGCAATGAAGCTAGAGGGAATTCACCACATCACCGCGATCACCGAGAACGCCCAGCGCAACGTCGACTTCTACGCCGGCGTGATGGGCCTGAGGCTGGTCAAGAAAACCGTCAACCAGGACAACCCGACCGTCTACCACCTCTTTTTCGCTGACGAGGCGGGCGACGCGGGCTCCGACCTGACCTTCTTCGAGTACCCCGGCGCGCCCCTGGGCCGGGCCGGTGCGGGGATGGTGCACAGGATCGTCTGGCGGGTCGCCTCGGCCGAGGCATTCGACTTCTGGGCCGAGCGTCTGCGCGCCAACGAGACCGAGTCCGAGCGCGACGGCGACGGCCTCGTCTTCTCCGACCCCGAGGGGCTCGAGCACGAGCTGCTGGTCGTCGAGGTGCCGGACCAGCCGCTGATCGCCGACCACCCGGAGGTGCCGAAGGAGATGGCGCTGCAGGGGTTCCACGCGGTGCGGGCCTACGCCGCCTCGCCCGAGGCTTCCTCGGGGCTGCTCGAGGCGCTCGAGTTCGATCAGGTGGACGGCGCCTGGGAAGCTCGCGGCCAGCAGCGCGGCGGTCGCTACCTCTACGACGACCCGCCGCCCGAGCGCGGCATGCAGGGGGCCGGCAGCGTCCACCACGTCGCCTGGGCCTCGACCCCTGAGGAGCTGCTCGACTGGCGCGAGAAGGCCGTCGCCGGCGGCGCCCAGCCGACGCCGGAGATCGACCGCTTCTACTTCCGCTCGATCTACTTCCGCGAGCCCAGCGGCGTCCTCTTCGAGATCGCGACCCTGGGCCCGGGCTTCACCGTCGACGAGCCGGTCGAGCACCTCGGCGAGAAGCTCTCGCTGCCGCCGGCCTTCGAGCACCTGCGCGACGAGGTCGAACCGAAACTGCGCCCGGTCGAGAACCCGCGCCTCAAAGCCCAGGGTTGAGCGGGGGCTTCACCTGGCGCGACGCCGGGCGGACGGTTGTCTTCCGGCGGGGGGGCCTGGCGCGGGCGCTGGAGGTGCTGCGCGAGCACGGAGTGGAGGAGTTCGAGCTGCTGAGTACGGAGCGGGCACTGGCGGAGCTGGGCGGAGCTGAGGACCTGGCAGCCGCCGCGAGTCGGGTCCATGAGGTCGCTCATGCGCAAGTTCCTGCCGCGGCCGCGCCGCTGTTGGACGCGCTCGCGCACCCTCACGATGCAGGTAAGGGTGCGCGAGCGCGTCCACTCGTAGCGCTTGGCGGCGGCCGGGTGGTTGATGTGGCGAAGGCGGTGGCGGCGGTGTCGGGTGTGGAGGTGGTGGCGATTCCGACGACGCTCTCGGGGGCGCCGATGACGGCGATCCACCGGTTGCCCGAAGGGGCGGAGGAGAGGGCGAAGGGGATGGCGCGGCCGTCGTTGGTAATTGCGGATCCGGAGTCGATGACGGGACAGGAGGAGCGGGAACTCCGGGCGAGCGCGATGAACGCGCTGGCGCACGGGGCGGACACGCTGTACCTGCCGGGGTCGAATCCAGTCTCCGAGATGACGGCGCTGCGGGGTGCAGGGTTGATTGCGAGTGCGCTGGACGAAGAGAGGGAGGAGCGCGACCGGGCGGCGCTCGCCCTCGGCGCGATCCTCTGCGGCTACGCGATCGACTCCGCCGGACTCGGCCTGCACCACGTGATCTGCCAGACCCTGGTCCGGGTGTGCGGGACGCCGCATGCGGAGACCAACGCCGCGATCCTGCCGCAGGCAGTCGGGTTCCTGGTCGAGCGGGCGCCCGAGGCCTTCGAAAGCCTTGCGACCTCTCTTGGCGTCGACCTCCCTGGGCTTCCCCGGAGAATCGAGGAGCTGGGACAGCCCCAGCGCCTCGGCACCCTTGGCGGCAAGGAATCCCGGCTGAACGAGGCGCTCGACGCGATGCTGAAGCGGCCGGAGCTCCAGCGCGTTCCGAGTTCCTCGCCCTCGCGTGATGACCTCTCGGACATAGTGCGAGCCGCTTGGTAGCTCGCGAGTCCGCGTCAACCCTTCTTCAGGACGGGTTGACGCGGACTCGATGTCCGACATGGGACTGGCGTAACCGCTCTCGCCTCCCCGTGTAGCGCTACGCGTGGACCCCGAACGTCTGAGCCCGGAACGGCTCGCCTCCTACCACGCGTATACGCGTAGGCACAGCGTCAACTGGCCGATGTACTGCGTCGCGCGGGCGATCCTGCTGCCGCTCTTCCTCGTCTACTTCCGGCTCGACCGGCGCGGGCGGGAGTACGGGAAGGCGAAGGGCGGGGTGATCGTCGCCGCCAACCACCGCAGCTTCCTCGACCCCTTCGTCGTCGGCGCCTGCCTGCCCTGGCGGCGGCCGATGAACTACATGGCCAAGGTGGAGCTCTTCGAGCGGCGCTGGCAGGGATGGATGCTGTCGCGGCTCGGGGCCTTCCCTGTCCGCCGCGGCGAGTCCGACGAGGAATCGATGTTGACGGCGCGGATGATCGCCGAACGCGGCGGCGCCGTCTGCGTCTTCCCGGAGGGGACGCGGATCCGCCGCGGCACCCTCGCCAACCCGAAGCGGGGGGTGGGGCGGCTGGCGTTGCAGACCGGCGCCGTCGTGATCCCGACCGCCGTCCTGGGAACTGAACACGTCCGCCGCGGCTGGGCGATCCGCCCCCGCAAGTGCAAGGTCCGACTGGGCCCGCCGATGACCTTCCCGCGCGCCGAGGAGCCCTCGCCGGCGCTGGCGGAAACGGTGACGGCACGGATCTGGCCCAACGTCCTCCTGCAGTGGGAAGACCTCGGCGGCCTGCCGCCGATGCGCCGCGCCGCCGTGATCGGCGCCGGCAGCTGGGGAACGGCGGTCGCTGTCCTGCTCGCCCGCGGCGGCCTCGAGGTCCAGCTCGGGGCGCGGACCCCCGAGCGCGTCGAGGAGCTGATCGAGGACGGGGAGAACCGCCGCTACTTGCCCGGCGTGCCGCTGCCGGAGTCGATCGACGTCCGCCCGGCATCGGCGATCGAGCTCGCCGGCCTCGACCTGATCTGCCTCGCGATCCCCTCCGCCCAGCTGCCGCAGGCGGTGGGGGCGATCGCCGACCGGGTCAGCTCGCGCAGCGCCGTGCTGATGCTGACCAAGGGCCTGATCAGCGGCCAGGGACTGCTTCCCTCCGAATACGTCGGCGATCGGGTGCGGGCGCGGGCGATCGCCTGCCTCGGCGGTCCCGCCCACGCCCGCGAGGCCGTCTCCGGCTCGGCCGCCCTCGTCCTCGGCTCCGCTGACGAGGAGCTGCGGGTTCAGATCGGCGAGGTCTTCGACAAGGCGGGCCTCGTCTGCGAGCGCTCGCGCGACGTCACCGGGGTGGAGATGGCCGGCGCCGCCAAGAACGCGGCCGCCCTTGCCGCCGCCGCGGCCGAGCCCCACGGCCTCAACGCCGCCGGGATCGCCGTCGCCGCGATCTGGCGCGAGTGCATCGACCACGCGGTCGCCCGCGGCGCCGACCCGGAAACCTTCGCCGGCCTGGCGGGAGTGGGGGACCTTACCGCGACGATGATGGCGCCCTCGGGGCGCAACCGGCGCGCCGGCGAGCTGCTCGGCACCGGCACCCCGGCCAAGGACATCCCCGGCAAGATCGGCCAGGCCTCCGAGGGCCTCGACACGGTCCCCCTGCTCGCCGAGGCGGTCGCCGCCTCCGGGGTCGAGGCCGACGCCTTGGCCGCTCTCGCCGCCCTGATCCGCGGCGAGTGCGACGCGGAGGAATGGATGGCGAGCCTGCGACGGGTCGAGCGCCAGCGGCGGGCCGCTTAGATGAGCGGCGTGGCCGCAGGTGCGCGGGTACGCTTGCCGGGTGAGCGGCCCCGAGGAGAACGTCGAGCCGGCCGAGCTGGCTCCGGCGGCCAAGGCGGAGCTCGACCGCGCCTTCGAGGACTTCTACCGGGCGCACCTGCGCGACGTTTACTCCTACGCCTACTACCGGGTTGGGAACCATCACGACGCCGAGGACCTGACCGAGCAGGCCTTCCTGCAGGCCTACCGGCACTTCGACCGTGCCCGGCGCGAGTCGGACGGGCGGCCGCTGCGCCCGTGGGTGATCCGGATCGCCCACAACCTCGCCTCCAACTACTACCGCGACCGCTCGCGGCGGCCGCAGACGCCGCTGGAAAACGCCGACCCGATCGCCGCCCGCCACGACACCGAGGCGATCGCCGAGGGCCGGGAGGAGCTGCGGCAGGTGATGGTGCACCTCGACAAGCTGCCCGAGGACCGGCGCGAGGCGCTGATCATGCGCTTCGCGCTCGGCATGGACAACCGCGAGATCGCGCGCGCCCTCGGCCGCACCGACGGGGCGACGAAGGTGCTGATCCACCGCGCGATCAAGCAGCTGCAGGAGGAGATGAGCGATGACTGACTCGCGCGAGACCCTCAGCGGCTCGACCTGGGACGTCGAGCAGCTGCTGAGCGACGCGCTGCGGCCGATCGAGCCCCCCGAGCGGCTCTCAGGGCGCCTCGAGGACACGATGGCCGCGGTCACCCAGGCCGCCGCCGAGGAGCTCTCCGACTGGGCCGAGGAGCTCTCCGAGAGCGAGCTGCGCTCGCTGCGCGACCCGCGCAACTGGGTGCGGCCGGTGGTCGCGGTGGGCGCCGGCGGCGCCGCCACCGGGGCGCTGGTGCTGCTGGAGCTGCGCCGCCGCGGCCGCCAGCAGGGCCAGGGCCGCCTAAGGGCGCTGACGAGCGGGCTTCGCTCGCGGCTTTGAGTTCCGTGGTTCCTTAGTCGTCCCCAGACCGACTTTCGAACCACGCTCCGTTCCGGCTGCCGCCGCCAGGCCGAGGACGCCGACGGTGAGGTTCAGCCACTCGCTGCCCCAGCCGACGATCGCGAGGACGACGTAGAGGGCGCCGACCGCCAGCGCGTAGCCGCGCGAGGAGGCGCCGGCGACGAGGACGCCGATCGCGCCGGTTGCGACGTAGAGGAGGTTGAGCCAGCCGTTCACCTGCAGTGCCCCGAGCGCTTCCTCGTATGCGTCCAGCGAGCCGAAGGAGGCGTCGTAGAAGAAGCCGACCACGCCGAGGACGAGGAGGAGGGCGCCGCCGAGGGCGGCGTAGAGACGGGCGGGGCTGGCGGCCTCCATCGGCGGCGATTGTAGGCTGCTTCGTCCGATGGCCGAGACCTGTTACCGCCACCCCGACCGCGAGACCCGCGTCTCCTGCTCCTCCTGCGGGCGACCGATCTGCCCCGACTGCATGACCCCGACCCCGGTCGGGATGCGCTGCCCCGAGTGCGCCAGTCAGCGGACGCGGGTGGTGAGGAATCCGACCGGAACGCCGAGCGGGTTCGACGCCTTCCCGGCGACCTACGTGCTGATCGCGATCAACGTCGTCGTCTTCCTGGTCGAGATCGCGCAGGGGGCGGGTGGCCTCCTCACCGAACAGGGAAGCCGCTTCGTGGCGAACTTCAGCCTCTACGGGCCGGCGGTCACGGAAGGGGAGCTGTACCGACTCGTGACCAGCGGCTTCCTGCACGCGAACCTGATGCACATCGGCTTCAACATGCTGATCCTCTTCTTCCTCGGCCGGCTCCTGGAGCCGGCGCTGGGGACGCCGCGCTTCCTCGCCCTCTACTTCGCCTCCCTTTTCGCCGGCTCTCTCGGGGCCCTGGCCTTCGAGCCGAACGCCTTCACCCTGGGGGCGTCGGGGGCTATCTTCGGGCTCGCCTCGGCGACCTTCATCATCGCCCGTGGCCGCGGGCTCGACGCGCTCGCGAGCCAGGTCGGCTTCCTCATCCTCATCAACCTCTTCTTCAGCCTCGCCTCCGCCCGGATCAGCCTCGGCGCCCACCTCGGCGGCCTGGTCGGAGGGGCGATCTGCGCCCTCGCCATCGTCGCCGGCGAGAAAGGGAT
>DATMBY010000083.1:0-2829 GCA_035558995.1 Solirubrobacterales bacterium | reverse complement strand
ACGTTGGCGTGCTGGCCGCCGGGACCGGAGGAGCGGCTCGTCCGCAGCTCGATCTCCGTCAGCGGCAGCGAGAGCCGCTCGTCGACCCGCAGCTCCGCCACCGGCTCAGCCCGCCAGCTCGGGGATGTGGTCCTCGAGGTGGCGGGCGATCGTCTGGCGCACCCAGCGCTGGGTCTCGGCGTCGGCCATCCGGTAGCGGCCGAGCAGCATCTTCTGCTCGTCCAGCGGCAGGCCGGCGATCTCCCAGCGCACCGCGAGCCGCTCGAAGAGGGCCTCGTAGCGGCGATGCCAGGCGTCGTCCTGCGAGGTCGCCGCTCCCGCCGGCGGCTCCCCCACCTTGGCGATCGTGCCGGCGCTCAAGGTCTGGCGCAGGGTCAGCACGTTCCCCTCGGCGTCGCTGTAGTCGACGGTCGGCGTCCTCTGCCGCTGCCGCCGCTGCTTCTTCCGCTTCGCCACCGTCGATCAGGCGAGGGCGTCGATCTTGCCGGCGAGCTCGAAGTCGCCCGCGGTCAGGCCGCCCTCGGAGTGGCTGGTGACTGTCACCGTCACGGTGGCCCAGGAGATCGTCAGGTCGGGATGGTGGTTCATCGCCTCCGCCGGCTCGACCAAGCTGTCGACGAAGCGGACGCTGCCGACGAAGTCGCCGCACTCGAAGCTCTTCTCGATCGCGTCGCCGCTGCGCTCCCAGCCGGGGAGCCCCGCCAGCCTCTCCTCGATCTCGGCGTCGCTGAGCAGTGCCACGGGCTTATGCTGCCAGGCCCACGATGAGCGCGCAAACCGAGCAGAAGCCGACCCTCTGGCAGATCGACATCTCGCACTACGCCGAGAAGGTCCGCTGGGCGCTCGAGTACAAGGGGATCGACCACGCCCGCCGCTCGCTGCTGCCGGGAAGCCACATCCCGATCGCCCTGGTGCTAACGCGGGGCGCGCAGCCGACCGTGCCGGTGCTGCAGATCGACGGCCGCACGATCGGCGACTCGACCGAGATCATCGCCGCCCTGGAGTCGATCCATCCCGAGCCGCCGCTCTACCCGATCGACGCCGAGGAGCGGGCGCGGGCGATCGAGCTGGAGGACTGGTTCGACGAGAACCTCGGTCCCCATGCGCGCCTGCTCCCCTTCTACGAGCTGATCCAGGAGCCCGAGATCTTCGCCGAGCTCGCCGCCGAATCGGTGCCGGGCCCGCTCGGGAAGGCGAAGCCGGCAATCGGTGCCTACGCCCGCGTCTACACCAGCCTGCGCTGGGGGGCGAGCAGCGAGGAGAGCGCCGTCCGCGCCCGCGAGGGGATTGCCGCCGCCTTTGACAAGCTCGAGACGGAGCTGGAGCGCGGCGAGGGCGAGTTCCTCGCCGGCGACAGCTTCTCCGTCGCCGACGTCACCGCCGCCTCGCTCTTCTACCCGGTGGTCGTTCCCCCGGAGGGCCCCCTTGACCCGAGCCTTCCTCGCGCCCCAGCCTTCGACCGCTTCCGCCAGAGCCTCAGCGACCGCCCCGGCTACAAGTGGGTCGAGGAGACCTTCCGCCGCCACCGGCACCGCTGAGGAATTTCCAGAGAATTTACTTTTTCAGACAATATGTTGCACTTTCTCCGCTAGGTTGCTATCCATGGAGTTGATGGCCCCACCCGAAGATGCCCAGAAGGAGCGCTTCACCCGGATCGACGAACGATTCGACGGCGTCGATGCGAAGTTCGTTCGGGTCAACGAACGGCTGATCGACGGCGATCGGCGCATAGCGGAAACGGCTCAGGAAACGAATCGGCGACTGAAGGAAGTCGATCGTCGGATCACCGAGACGTCGCAGGAAACCGATCGGCGAATCAAAGAAGTCGACCGTCGACTCCAGGCAGTCGACCGCCGGATCACCGAGCACAAGGAAGATACGGATCGGCGGATCGATGCAAACACGGTCGAGCTCAAGATGTTCAGGCAGGAGATCAAGGCCTTTCACTCCACCTTCCAGCGGGGCAACTACATCCTGGTTGCGACGATGGTCGGCGCAATCCTGACGCTCGTCCTCAAAGGCGGCTAGCCGCCGATCGGAGCTCTCGGGTTGGAGCCCCAGAAGATGACGGTGCCGAGCATGCCGATGATGTGGACGGCGACGATGTTGAAGACCATCGACTTGGCGGTCGCGGTGCCGACGCCGACGGGGCCGCCGGAGGCGGTGTAGCCGTAGTAGCAGCCGACCAGCACGATCACGGTCGCCATCACCATCCCCTTGATCAGGCTGAAGATCAGGTCGGGCGGGCTCTGGTACATCCAGAAGATCAGCAGGTAGCCGCCGGAGGAGACGTCGCCCACCTGCTGGACGACCGAGATGTAGCTGGCCGCGTAGATGACGACGATCCCGACCAGGTAGAGGAAGGGAAGCGCGATCCAGGCGCCGAGCAGCCGGGTGGCGCAGAGGAAGGTCATCGGCTGGATCCCCATCACCTCGAGCGCGTCGACCTCGTCGGAGATCCGCATCGAGCCGATCTCGGCGACGATGCCCGTGCCGACCTTCGCGGACATCATGTAGCCGAACGCGTACGGGACGAGCTCGCGCAGGTCGCACCAGGCGGCGAACACGCCCGCATAGGCGGGCGAGCCGACGGCACGGTTGAAGTACGCGCCCTCGATCCCGCACTGCAGGCCGATGATGAAGATCAGGCCCCAGATCACGAGCGTCGAGGAGAGGATCAGCACTCCGGCCTGGCGCAGGGCCTCTCCGAAGAAGCGCAGGATCCGCAGGCCGAAGACGTCGCGGAACATGCGTCCGAAGAACTTCCCCATCACGCCGGCGGTGGCGATCCAGCCGACGGGCAGCGCGAGCGCGCTGCCGCCGCCGACG
>DATMBY010000082.1:0-6311 GCA_035558995.1 Solirubrobacterales bacterium | reverse complement strand
GGTCGAGTCGGAGAAGATCGTCCTGACCGCCGGTGGCACCGAGACGACCGCGGCGGGGGCGGCCCAGTTCGCGCTGGAGTCAAAGGTCATCCCCCGGATCGAGGAAGATCTGGCGGGCAAGGCACCCAATCTCGCGGACCTGCCGTTCTCGATCCGGTTGCAGAACCTCGATTCGGCCGAGAGGGTTTCACGGGCTTAACCGAACGGCGATTTCGCCCGGTTCCAGGCGGGGGCGAATGCCCAAATGATGCTTTTCGGGGGCAGGGCCGCGCCGAAAGCAGCTTCTTCCGCCGGCGCCCGGCCCTCGTTTGCGCGGCTGCTGACGGGAGGCATCAGAAACCCAGGTTTTTGGCTCTGCAGAGCCAAACCGGTAGCCCTTGGCGAAGGCGTCGCCGGCCATTACTGTGAATCTCGGAGTTGGGAGGCGAAGGGCGGGGGCCCCTCGCGGACCTCGGGTAGATCGTGAATCAGCCGGCGGCTGATCGTCGCAGCGACCGCCTCGGCAGAAGAGAAAGGTTCAGATGAAGGACGGGTCGAGAAATCCGCTGAACGCAATCAAGAACGACGTCTTGAAAGCAGTTCTCGTAACCCTGGCGGTGGCGTTTTCGACGGGCCTCGCCGGAGCAGTCATGTCGGGGGCGCTGCAGAAGGGCCTGCTGGCCGCATCGGGCCTGGCGGCAGTGGTGCTGGGGGTGATCCTGGTCGCCGCGGCCACCTGGCATTCGCAGGAGCTCGAAGAAGTCAACTTCGCGGATATCCGTGCTCAGGACGTGGCGGAACGGCGGGTCGCGAGCTATGAGCGGGAACAGAGGGAGCACGTTTTCCGCGCCGCGAAGCGGCCTCGTGACGAGGCCGGCAAGCAGGCCGACAGGACGACGATGATCGAGCGCGCCCGGCGCCACATGGCAAAGGCGCGTCCCTCCTCGGTCGAGCTGCTGCTGCTCAACGACGGAGGGCCGACCCCGCCCACCCCGATCGCCCAGGCGGGGCGCTTCGATCAGTCGGTGCTCTCCGAGCCAACCGAGCTGGACGAGTGGCTGGATTCGCAGGGCGATCACGTCTACGGCTGTCCGGTGCCGATCGTCGGGGAGCGCTGGCGCGTTCTCGGCATTCGCGACACCAAGATCGACCATCACGACCGCTTCGAGATCCAGCACCTCGCCTCATGGCTGATGTCGCTGAGCCTGGCCCACCGGCTGGCGGCCATCGACGACTTGGAGGAATCGGCATGAAGAGCGCAGCCCACCTGCCGGAGCAGTGGCGCCCCGCCGTCAAGAACTCGCTCAGCAGGAGCCCGCTCCTGCGCGCGACCGCCGCCCTCAGCCTGGGGGCGGGGCTTTCGATCCTTCCGCACCTGCCGGTGGGGCCGACCGGGCTGGAGGCGATGGTCGTCCTCTACGCGCTCGCGCTCACGGCCTTCGCGGTCGGCGGGCTGACGTTGCTGCAGTCGGCTGCGATCCGGCGGATCCGGCATCTGCACAACAGCAACAAGAAGCAGCTCGACGAACTCTCCAGGTCGGCCCTCTACACCGAACAGATCCGGCACTCGCTCGCCGAACTGGTCGAATTCCGCGATCAGGCGCAGCGTGAAGACCCGCTCCCCCTGATCGAACGGATCCTCGAGTCGGCGGCGATGCGGGCCGCCGTCGCCTTCGACCCGTCGATCCGCCTCTACGTCGTCGAAACGACCGTCAGCGAGCATCGGGTTCTGGCCCGAAGCGGGATGGAGATCTTCGCCATCGAGCCGGGAAAAAGCTGCTCCACCGATCGCACGCTCGAGGAGGTGGCGCGGAGCCTCGGCACCTTCTCGAGGATCGTTCCGCTCTCCTTCCGCGGCGCCCGCTGTCACCTGGTGGTCCTCTCCGACAGCCAGTTGACCCGGGCGGACAGCGACTTCGTCGAGCAGCTCGCGTTGATCTTCGGGCTGGCCGAGGACAAGCTGCCGCGCGGGGCCTCCCAGGTGCACCGGTCCTCGGGGGTGAAGCTGAGGGTGGTGTAGGTGGGAAGCGCTCCCTCGTCGGGTTAGAGTGAGCGGGCGATGGGAGACTGCTGATGCGCATCGGAGCTGAGGCCTCGGCCGTCGTCGGCAACACGCCGATGGTTCTGCTCGACCGCCTCTCGGAGGGGGCGGCGGGAGACGTCTGCGTGAAGCTCGAGTACTTCAACCCCGGCGGCTCCGTCAAGGACCGGATCGGGGTGGCGATGATCGACGCCGCCGAAGCCGAAGGGCAGATCAAGCCCGGCCGCTCGGTCGTGGTCGAGCCGACCAGCGGCAACACCGGGATCGCGCTGGCGATGGTCTGCGCGGCCCGCGGCTACGAGCTGATCCTCACCCTGCCCGAGGGGATGAGCCGGGAGCGCGGCAAGCTGCTGCGCGCCTACGGGGCCGAGGTGCGGGAGACGCCGTCGCTGGGCGGGATGAACGAGGCGGTGGCGCTGGCCGAAGAGATTCGCGAGCAGCGCAAGGGCTTCATGCCGATGCAGTTCTCCAACCCAGCCAATCCGGAGATCCACCGCCGCACCACGGCCGAGGAGATCTGGAGCGACACCGACGGCGAGATCGGCGCCTTCGTCGCCGGCGTCGGCACCGGCGGCACGATCACGGGCGTCGGGCGGATGCTGCGGGAGCGGGCGCCGGAGGCGCTGGTGGTCGCGGTCGAGCCGACCAGCTCACCGGTCCTCTCCGGCGGCAAGCCCGGCCCGCACAAAATCCAGGGCATCGGCGCCGGCTTCGTCCCCGAGAACCTCGACCGCGAGGTGGTCGACGAGGTCCTCTCGGTCGGCGACGAGGAGGCGCTGGAGATGGCGCGGCGGGTGGCGCAGGAGGAGGGGGTGCTGGCGGGTATCTCCGCCGGGGCCAACGTCTGGACCGCCCTGGAGGTCGCGAAGCGCCCGGAGATGGCAGGGAAGAGGGTGGTGACGATCGTCTGCGACTCGGGTGAGCGCTACATGTCCCTACCCTTCTTCTCACCATGAACCGCTGGAAACGGCTGCTCAAGGAGGTTCGCGCGGACGTCAAGGCGGCGCGCGAGCGCGACCCTGCCGCCCAGGGCGTCTCCACCTTCGAGATCCTCAGCAGCTGGGCCGGGGTGCAGGCGCTGCTGGCCCACCGCGCCGCCCATGCGCTGCTCGAGGCGGGGGTGCCGCTGCTGCCGCGGACGATCGCCTACCTGACCCGGGCGGTGACGGGGATCGAGATCCACCCCGCGGCCCGGATCGGCAACGAGTTCTTCATCGACCACGGCTCCGGCGTGGTGATCGGGGAGACCGCGGTGATCGGCAGCTGCGTCACGCTCTACCAGGGGGTGACCCTGGGCGGGACCGGCTTCCAGCGCGGCAAGCGCCACCCGACCCTGGGCGACAACGTCACCGTCGGCAGCGGCGCCAAGCTGCTGGGGCCGATCGCGGTCGGCGACGGGGCGAAGATCGGCGCCAACACCGTCGTCGTCGAGGACGTGCCGCCGGCCGCGACCGTGGTCGGCAACCCGGGCCACCCGGTGCGGCTGGAAGGCAAGCGGGTCGAAGGGCCGGACGCCGACTGGATCCACCTGCCGGACCCGATCGCCGACGCGATCAAGGCGCTCTCGGAGCGGATCGCCGACGTCGAGCAGCGCCTGGCGCAGATCGACGGCGGGAATGGCCCCTCGGCCGAGGTGGCGAAGATCCAGCCCCGCACCGGCCGCTCCTCGGCCGGCGGCTGAGCCCCGCCGAGCCCCTGGCTATGCTCGCTTGGTGAGTCTGCAGGAGCAGTTCGAAGCCGAGCCTGAGGCGGCTGCCTCGGCCTCCGGCGCCCCCACCGAGCCCGGTGCCGACCGGGTCGAGCGGCTGCTGGCCGGCCTCAACGGACCGCAGCGCGAAGCGGTGGTGTACGGGGAGGGGCCGCTGCTGGTCCTCGCCGGCGCCGGATCGGGCAAGACGCGGGTCCTCACCCACCGGATCGCCTACCTGCTCGCCACCGGTGCCGCCCGCCCCGGCGAGATCCTCGCGATCACCTTCACCAACAAAGCCGCGGCGGAGATGCGCGACCGGGTCGGCCAGCTGATCGGCCGTTCGGTGCGGGCGATGTGGGTGACCACCTTCCACTCGGCCTGCGCGCGGATGCTGCGGGTCGACGCCGAGCGCCTCGGCTACTCGAAGGGCTTCACGATCTACGACCAGGCCGACTCGCTGCGGATGCTGAAACGGTGCCTGGGAGAGCTCGGGGTCGACCCGAAACGGTTCCCGCCGCGGGCGGTCCAGGCGAAGATCTCCGGCGCCAAGAACCAGCTGATCGACTCCGACTCCTACAACGACGCCGCCTTCGGCGAATTCGAGGAGATCGTCGCCGAAGCCTTCCCGCTCTACGAGAAGCGGATGCGGGAGGCCAACGCGATGGACTTCGACGACCTCCTCGTCCGCACTGTCAACGTCATCGAGCTGTTCGAGGACGTGCGCGAGCGCTGGCGCCGCACCTTCCGCCACGTCCTCGTCGACGAGTACCAGGACACGAACCATGCCCAGTACCGGCTGCTGCAGCTGCTCGCCTCCGAGCACGGCAACCTGATGGTCGTCGGCGATGAGGATCAGTCGATCTACGGCTTCCGCCACGCCGACGTCTCCAACATCCTCGACTTCGACGAAGACTTCAAGGGCGCCGAGATCGTCAAGCTCGAGCAGAACTACCGCTCCACCCAGACGATCCTCTCCGCCGCCAACGCCGTCGTCGAGCGCAACCGCGAGCGGCGGCCGAAGGAGCTCTGGAGCGAAGGCGAGGAGGGCGAGCGGGTCCAGCTGAACGAGCTGACCGACGAGCATGAGGAGGCGCGCTGGGTCGCGGGGGAGATCGAACGGCTGGAACAGGAGGACGGCGTCAGCCGCTCCGAGGTCGCGGTCTTCTACCGGACCAACGCGATGAGCCGGGTGCTGGAGGACACGCTGCAGCGCTTCGACGTCTCCTATCAGGTGATCGGCGGCACCAAGTTCTACGAACGGGCCGAGGTCAAGGATGCGATCGCCTACCTCAGCCTCCTGGTCAACCCGGCCGACCTCGTCTCTTTCGGCCGCGTCGTCAACTCGCCGCGGCGGGGGATCGGCAACACGACGCAGGGCCGGATCGCCTCCCACGTCAACACCACCGGGCAGCCGGTCTGGGAGGTGATCGAGCGGGTCGAGGAGGTGCCGGGGCTCTCCGGCGCCGCGATCAAGGCGGTCTCCCGTTTCTACGAGACGATGGCCGGGCTGCGCGAACGGGCCGAGGAGGAAGGGCCGGTGGCGACGCTGCTGGAGGCGGTCCTGCACGAGACCGGCTACCTCGACGCGCTGGCGGCGGAGCGGACGATCGAGGCCGAGGGGCGGGGCGAAAACCTGGAAACGCTGATCGGCGGCGCCGCCGAGTTCGACATCGAGCGCGAGCGCGAGGGGGAGAGCGAGATCTCGCCGCTGGAGGAGTACCTGCAGCAGATCTCCCTCTACACCGAGCAGGACGGCCTCGCCGCCGAAAGCGAGCTGGTGACGCTGATGACCCTGCACAACGCCAAGGGGCTCGAGTACGACACGGTCTTCATCGTCGGCTGCGAGGAGGGGGCCTTCCCGCATATGCGGGCGCTGGAGGAGGGCGGCGAAGAAGAGGAGCGCCGCCTCTGTTACGTCGGCATCACCCGCGCCCGCAAGCGCCTCTACATGACCTGGGCGCGCGAGCGGCGCCTGTTCGGGCGGGCCGAGCACAACCTGCCCTCGCGCTTCGTCGACGAGCTCCCGCACGAGCTGACCGAGCGCCACTCGACCGCCGCCCGCAGCCTCGGCACCAGCTGGAGCACCTCGGTCGCCAACGAGGTGACGCCGGCGCAGGCGGTCGACCCCGGCCCGGCGCTGGAGCTGCAGACGGGCGACGACGTCGTCCACGCCAGCTTCGGCGAGGGGGTGGTCACCGCGGTAGAGCCGGGCGGGGTGATCGTCGTCCGCTTCGCCGGCGACGGCGCCGAGCGAAAGCTGATGGCCGACTACGCCCCGATCCGGAGGCGCTGAGGCGATGGCGGCTCGGGTCATCGACGGCAAAGCCGTCGCCGCCGCTGTCCGCGAACGGGTCAAGGTCGACGTCGCCGCCTACGTCGAGGAGACGGGACGGGTGCCGGCGCTGGCGACTGTTCTGGTCGGCGAGGACCCCGCCTCGGAGATCTACGTCCGCAACAAGCGGCGTTCCTGCGAGGAAGTCGGGATGCGCTCGGTCCACCACGGCATCGAGGCCGGGATCAGGCAGGAGGATCTGCTCGACCTCGTCCGCCGGCTTGGCGACGACGACGAGGTCGACGGGATCCTCGTTCAGTTGCCGCTGC
>DATMBY010000081.1:0-19780 GCA_035558995.1 Solirubrobacterales bacterium | reverse complement strand
AGGCCCATCTCCTCGGTGATCACTTCGCCGCCCGTGAGGATCGCGATGTCCTCGAGCATGCGCTTGCGGCGATCGCCGAAGCCCGGCGCCTTGACCGCGACGCTGGTGAAGGTGCCGCGGAGCTTGTTGACGACGAGCGTGGCGAGTGCCTCGCGACCCTCGTCGTCAACAAGCTGCGCGGCACCTTCACCGGCGTCGCGGTCAAGGCTCCCGGCTTCGGCGACCGCCGCAAGCGGATGCTCGAGGACATCGCGATCCTCACCGGCGGCGAGGTGATCACCGAGGAGATGGGCCTGAAACTGGAGAACACCCAGCTGGCCCAGCTCGGCAAGGCCCGCCGCGTCGTCGTCGCCAAAGACAACACGACGATCATCGACGGCGGCGGTGAGGGCGAGGACATCAAGGGCCGGATCAAGCAGATCAAACAGGAGGCGGAGAACACCGACTCCGACTTCGATCGCGAGAAGCTCCAGGAGCGCCTCGCCAAGCTCGCCGGAGGCGTTGCCGTCGTCAAGGTCGGCGCCGCCACCGAGACCGAGATGAAGGAGAAAAAGCACCGCGTCGAGGACGCGCTGCAGGCGACCCGCGCTGCCCTCGAGGAGGGCGTCGTGCCGGGCGGAGGCGTGGCCCTGCTGAACGCGCAGGCCGGCCTCGACCCGGAGAAGCTCGACGAGCCCGACGAGGTCACCGGCGCGCGGATCATCCACCGCTCGCTGGAGGAGCCGGTGCGGCAGATCGCCGAGAACTCCGGCCTGGAGGGCTCGGTCGTGGTCAACAAGGTCCGCGAGCTGAAGGAGGGCGAAGGCCTGAACGCGGCCAACGGCGAGTACGGCGACCTGATCAAGGCCGGCGTCATCGACCCGACCAAGGTCACCCGCTCGGCCCTGGAGAACGCGGCCTCGATCGCCAAGAACATCCTCGTGACCGAGGCGATCATCGCCGAACCGCCGGAGGAGAACGGCGCCGGCGGCGGCATGCCCGGCGGCATGCCGGACATGGGCGGCATGATGTAAGCACCCCTTCGGGGATGCAGCACCCCCCTGACGGGGGGAGCAACTTTGCGAGAGGCCCGGGCAACCGGGCCTCTCTTTTTGGTCGCGCCACTCCCGCGCGCCTTCGGGCGCCGAAACGTCACGAACTGCGCGCCACACGTGCGCGTTACCTCGGCACGCTCCCGAGCATGCCCTACGCCCCCGCCCCACCCCCCGCCGACGGGACGAAAGTACCCCCATATGGAGAGAAATCGTCCCGTCGGCGGGAGGGCGGGGTCGATCGGGATCTTGCCGAGCTGGCGGGGCGACAGTACGGGGTGGTCGCGCTTTGGCAGTTGGAGGAACTCGGGCTTCACGTCAAGGTGGTCGACAAGCGCGTGGCCGCGGGACGCTTGCACCGGGTGCATCAGGGCGCTTATGCCGTGGGCCATCAACTGCTCAGTCGTCGTGGGCATCTGATGGCGGCGGTGCTCGCCTGCGGTCCCGGGACTGTCCTCTCCCACCGGTCAGCCGCATCTCTGCACGGGATCCTCGAAGGCTCCCGAAACCGCGTGGACGTCATCGCGCCCAACCGGCGCGGACGTTCCCCCGATGGGATCGCTGCACACCGGGATGGGACTCTCACGCCTGCCGATCGAGTGGTCATCGACGGGGTTCCTTGCACGAGCCTCGCTCGTACGCTGCTGGACCTCGCCGCTACGCAGTCGTCGAGCACGCTGCGCTATGCCGTCACTCAAGCCGAAGTCGAGAAAATCTTCGATCTTGCCGAAGTCGTCGAGTTGCTCAAGCGGAGCAGGGGCCGGCGTGGGGTAGCTCGGCTCCGTCTGGCAATCGAGCTTCACGATCCTCAGGAACAGGAGGCGAGGCTTGAGCTCGAGAAGAGGCTCCTGCGGTTGTTCAAGCGTTCGGCGCTACCGCGGTTCGAGGTCAACGGACACCTCGTGGTCGATGGCATTTCGATAATGCCGGACTTCCTCTGGCGGGATGCCCGCCTGATCGTCGAAGCCGACAGCCGCCACGTCCACGGCACCGCCACTGCCTTTGAGAAGGATCGCCTGCGCGATCAGCGCCTGGCCGTGGCCGGATGGACCGTCATCCACGCGACCTGGCATCAGGTCACGAACGAACCCGAACGCTTCATCCAGACGCTGCGAACTCTGTTGTCCCGCCCCTCTCTTCCCTGACGGGACGAAAGTACCCCTATATGGAGGGAAATCGTCCCGTCGGCGGGTTGGGTCGCCGGGGCGCTTCTACTTCTTCCGCGGCTTCGGCGGCAGCGGGGGGAAGAGGCCGGCGTTGTAGTCGGCGGTTTCGAGGAAGCTGGGGCGGCGCATCTTCTTGCGGAGGGTGTTGAGGGTGCGGGGGTAGCGGCCGACGTCGTAGGGGTTGCCGGCGCCGAAGCCCTGGTAGTAGACGAGCATCCGCACGCGGGGGTGGTGGACCGTCCAGGCGATCGTCTGCTTGACCCAGCGGGGTTCGTCCTCTTCGGAGACGGCCCACTCGGTCATCGCCACCGGCATCCCCCGCCACTGCTTGCCGGCGTAGAAGCGGTTGAGGTCCTTCCAGACGGGATATTGCGAGTAGAAGTCGGTGCCGACCCAGTCGACCCAGCGCCGGCCCGGCCAGTAGTTGCCGGGGAAGTTGCCCTTGACGCGGGGGGAGCCGCCGGGGAGGGGGCTCCAGACGACGCTCACCGGCGCCGCTGGCAGTTCGGTCGGCGGGGGCCCCTTCGTACGGTTGATCGGCGGCAGGCCGATTTCGGCCAGCGTCGCGTTGACGCCTTCCAGACTCTGCCCGCCGCGGACGATGGCCGAGATGCGGCGGAATGCCTGCTTGTACCAGCCGGTCGTGTGTTCGCCGCCGCGCTGGTTCCCTTCGCAGTCGACCGCGCTCCAGGCGTTGAGGCAGCGGTTCGGCTCCCCCAGCGGCCGGATGTAGGCCGGCAGGCCCTTGCCGGCGAAGAAGGCGTTCAGCTGCAGCAGGTAGTCGTCCCCCGCTCCGAGGGCGATCTGCTGCGGCGTGATCAGCTCCGCCAGCGTCTGGTCGTCGGCGGTGGAGATGTGGAGGATCGGTCGCGTCGCCGTTTCCCGCCAGCGTTCGTAGGCCTCGTTGAGGCTGTTGCCCCAGGGGTGGAAGGTCTGCAGCAGCGCCGGGTGCCTGCCCGTCAGTTCGGTGAACTGATTGAACTCGGCGCTGGTCCCGCGGTCGCTGACCCCGAGAAAGACGTTCGGCTTCGGCGGCACCAGCGAGACCGCCGCGGCGGAGGCGGGCGCGGCAAGCGTGCAGAGCGCGACCAGGACGGCGATCCATCCTCGCCACCTCGAGTTTCGCCTAGCTGCTCTCCAGTACATCGTTCATCCTTCGCGGTTCGACCCCAAGTGCCTGCGCGTCGGCCGGCCCCCGCTCGCTCACCATCGAGACCTCCATCAGCTCGGCCTCCTCCCAGGTTGCGAACACGGCCTCGCCGAAGAGGTTGCGGAGCGCGATCAGACCCAGCCGCACGAAGGGCAGCGGCATGTGGACCAGCGGCCGCGGCCGCCCGGCGACGCAGCTGACCAGGTCCGACATCTGGTCGTAGCTGAGCGTCTCCGGCCCGGCCAGCTCGTAGCGCCGGGTCCGCTCCCCCTCGCGCCGCTCGAGCGCCAGCGCGCCCGTGACGCACCTCGCCACGTCCTCCGCCCAGATCGGCTGGAAGCGCGCCTGCCCCTTCCCGGAGACCGGCAGCACCGGCAGGAAGGAGAAGCGGCGCAGCAGCGTGATCCAGGGGTCGCTGTGGTCGTAGACGATCGAGGGGGCGAAGACGGTCGAGGGCAGCGGTGAGGAGAGCACGGCCTGCTCGGCCAGCCACTTGGCGCGGAAGAACCTGGTCCGCTGCGCCGCCTGCGCGTCGAGCGCGCTGAAGAAGTGGAAGCTCTCGACCCCGCTGCGCTCGGCGGCCCGCAGCAGCCGCACCGTCGCCAGCCCGTTCAGCTCCTCGATCCGCTTCGGCGGCTGGTCGCGGATCGAGGCCGCCAAGTGGACCACCCGGTCGACCCCGCGCAGCGCCTGGCGCACCAGGTAGGGGTCGGACATCTCGCCGAGGTCGCCGAGCGCGATCTGCACGTCCACACGCCGCGGCCCCAGCCGCCTGGGCTCCCGCACCAGGCAGCGCACGTCCTCGCCCTGTTCCAGCAGCAGCGGCAGCAGGCGCGACCCGATGCTTCCAGTGGCCCCCGTCAGCAGCAGCATGTCCGCATCATCCCTAAAATGTGCGCTCGCGCTTGGCCGGGCCCCCCGGCAGGCACCGGAAATACGAGCTAGGAGAACTTGCCCGAATGACCTACGTCATCGCCGAGCCGTGCATAGGCCAGAAGGACAACTCGTGCGTCGAGGTTTGTCCCGTCGACTGCATCCATCCGACGCCTGACGAGGCCGATTACGACAACGTCGAGCAGCTCTACATCGACCCCGACGAGTGCATCGACTGCGACGCCTGCGTCGAGGCCTGCCCGGTGGATGCTTGCTTTGCCGAGGATCAGCTTCCGGCCGAGTGGGCCAAATACGCCGAGATCAACGCGAACTACTTCAAGAACCAGGCTGCTTAGTTGGTAGGGGAGGGGCGGTACCCCCTCCCCGGACACATCTCGCTATGGCTCGATGTTGAGTGTCCTGGGAGGGGGTACCGCCCCTCCCAGCCATCGTCTTGGGTCGCCTGTAGCTGGCTAGTACCCCGACGGGTGCCTTGCCGTGAAAGGCCCGCTCGCTTGCGCTCTTAGGGATTTGTGCCACCTTGGGCCGGTGCCGTTGGTGGTGCCTGCGGTGTCCCAGCGGAGGCCGGCGATGATGGCGTAGGCGTGGCCGCCGTTGGCGTAGACCGTGATCCAGCGGCCTTTCCCGGCGCTGCCCCAGCCGGCGAGGGAGCCGGAGGGCATCGGGGTGTCGATCAGGCTGCCGCCGTGGAGGGCGAAGCTGACCGCGCCGGAGCAGTCGTAGCCGGCGTCCCACCAGCGGCCGTGGCCGCCGCCGTAGATGTAGGGCTTGGTGCGGATCTTGTTCGCCGCGGCGATCACCTTTTTCACCGCGGGAGGGGCGTCGGCTGGCGCGATCGCGCGGCCGCGCACGACGATCGCCTTGCCGGGGGGTGCGGTTGGAGTTTCGACATCGGGGGTAGTCGTGGTGACCCCTCCCGGGGTTTCCGCCTGGGCAGCCGCGGACATGGCAAGCAAGGCCGCCACCAGGGCCAGAACCGCTATGGAGATGCGCAGAGCGGGCTTTTTCCCCGCACCGAGGACGTTCGTCATTCACTCCTCCTTCGTCGGCCGGCGGGGTTAGCTGTCGGGCTGGCGCTGAAGGAGCCTGCGCCCCCACTCGAAGGTGGGTTAGCCCCAGAAACCTGGGTCCCCCGCTCCTCGGCTTATCTGAGCCGAGGATTAGGCGTTTGTGTGCAAATCCTAACCTGGCAGGATGGCGGAAGTTTCGATCCTGAGTGTGCGCTTCGTCACTCTGGCGCCTCGCCGGAGCGGCGCGACGCCTACTGGACGACCGGCAGCGGAGTGCCGCTGACCGGCGGCGCTTCGGCGGCGTCCGGCGTCGCCTGCAGCACCGGCAGCTCCTGCGGCGTCGAGGCGACGATGCCCCGAGCCGCCTGGCGGATCGCCTGCGAGGCGGGAGCGTCGGGCTCGGCGATCACCAGCGGCGTGCCGTTGTCGGCGTGCTCGCGCAGCGGCTCCGACAGCGGCACCTTGCCGAGCAGCGGCACGTCGAGCTCGTCGGAGAGCAGCTGGCCGCCGCCCTCGCCGAAGATCGTGAAGCGCTCGCCGTCGGGCGTCGTGAAGCCGGACATGTTCTCGATCACGCCGAGGATCTCGAGGTCGAACTTCTTCGCCATCTCGGCGCCGCGCTGGGCGACCGACTGCGCCGCCGGCTGCGGCGTGGTGACGACGAGGAATTTGGCCTGCGGCAGCAGCTGGGCGAGGGTCATCGAGACGTCGCCCGTCCCCGGAGGCAGGTCGAGCAGCAGGTACTCGAGCTCTTCCCAGGCGACGTCCTCGAGGAACTGCTGGATCGCCTTGTGCAGCATCGGGCCGCGCCAGACGACAGCGGAGTTCTCCTCGACGAAGAAGCCGATCGACATCACCTTCACCCCGCTGGGGGACTCCAGCGGCAGGATCTTCCGCTCCCCGTTGACCTCCGGTTTGCGGTTGACCCCGAGCATGCGCGGGATCGAGTAGCCGTAGACGTCGCAGTCGAGCGCCCCGGCCGGGTGGCCTTCGGCGGTCAGCGCCGCGGCCAGGTTGGCGGTCATCGTCGACTTGCCGACGCCGCCCTTGCCGGAGGAGACGCAGATCACGTTCTTCACCTTCGCCAGCGCGCCCTGCGGCAGCTTGCCGCGGCCGAGCGTCTGCTGCAGCTGCCCTTTCTCCTCGTCGGAGAGGACGTCGAAGCCGACCGCGACCTCGGTCACGCCTTCGAGCTGGGAGACGTTCTGGGCGACGGCCTGTTCGAAGTGGGAGCGGATCGGGCAGCCGGCGGTGGTCAGGGAGACCACGACCTCGACCCGGCCTGAGTCCTTGACCTCGATCGAGCGAACCATGCCCAGCTCGACGATCGAGCGCCGCAGCTCGGGGTCGATGACGGCGCGAAGCTTCTCGGTTATCTGGTCTTCGGTGGGGAGTGGCATCGCTTCGATTCTCGCAAAGGCGTTGGTTCGGGGCGGGGAGGGGGGAGAGTTTTCGCCGCCCAGCCCTTGGACCTCCGTACGCAATCGAGCGAAGGAGGACCGATGTCAGGGACGAGACTTGCCGTAGGGAGAAGCGTCGCGCTGGGGCTGCTGCTGGCCCTCAGCCTTTTGCTGTTCGCCGCCGCGAAGGCGGAGGCCGGGAAGTACGCGGTCGCCCAATGCGGCTGGTACGCCGGCGCCGACGCGAGCTGGGCCGACACGACCGGCGGCGCCAAGTTCCGCCCCGACTCCTACTGCGTCCCGGCCGGCGGCGACCCCTTCGACGGTGTTCACGTGAAGAGCCTCACCCGCGATGGCCAGGGGACCGTCTCCGGCACCCGCTTCGCCCGCTGGCGCTGGACGGCGCCCGCCGGCACCGGCATCACCGCCGTGCGCGGGACCTGGTGGCACGCGCTTCACGACGGGATCGAGCAGCGGCTCGGGAGCGTCAACGCCGGCGGCGGCTTCGAATCCTTCCTCGGCGCCGGCGCCACCGACACGGCCCTGCGCGAATTCAGCAAGGGATTCCCGACGCCCGTCCCCGCCTTCGAAGACCGCCTTCTCTGCGCCCGGGCGGAATCCAAGTGGTGCTCGCTGGAACAGGGTTCCTGGTCGGCGCTGCGCGGCCTGACGATCACCGTCCAGGACGACCATGCGCCCGACGTCGGCATCGGCGGCGACCTGCTCGGCGGCGGCTGGCGCCGCGGCAACCAGGACGTCGCGGTCTGGTCAGCCGACCTCGGCGGTGGCGTCCGCTTCGCCGAGAGCTTCCTCGACGGCGCCCGTGTCGGCTCCACCGAGCACAACTGCGCGAAGGCGCTGATCGGCGGCGAGTGGCGGGGGACCGCGATGCAGCCCTGCCCCGGCGATGCCTGGGCGCATCAGGGAGTCAACACCGCGGTCTTCGGCGACGGCCCGCACCAGGTGCTCGCCTGCGCCACCGACTTCGCCGAAAACCGCCGCTGCACCTCCATCTACACGGTGCGAATCGACAACAACCCACCGGTCCACCCGAAGGCGGTCGCCCTCGCGGGCGGCGAGGAGTGGCGCCGGGTCAACGACTTCGACCTCGGCTGGGAGAACCCGGACCAGGGGGCGGCGAGCCTGATCGCCGGCGCCTCCTGGCGCCTCGTCGGCAGCGCCGGCTACGACAGCGGCGTCAAGTTCGCCGCCGGGCGGGACCGCCGCAGCCTCGCCAACCTCTCCGTGCCCGCCGCGGGCAGCTACTCGCTGCAGCTCTGGCTGCGCGACGAAGCAGGCAACGAGGCGCCGAGCTCGGCGGTAACCGTGCCGCTGCGGTTGGACGACGTCAGCCCCGAGCTTGCATTCGCCACCGCACAGACCGACGGGCAGGTGGTGGCGGAGGTCGCCGACGCCCACTCCGGTCCCGCGTCCGGCCAGATCCTCTACCGGCGGGTCGACGCCGACCGCTGGACCGAGCTGGCGACGAAGCTGACGCCGGGTGGGGTCGCCGGCGAGGCCAAGCTGGTCGCGCCGATGCCCGACCTCGGCACCGGCACCTTCGTCTTCCGCGCCGACGCCGCCGACGTCGCGGGCAACACCGCCTCGACCTCGCTGCGGGCCGACGGGACCCAGATGGCGATCCGCCGGGTCCCGCCGCCCCGCCTCCCGAAGGCGAAGTCGCGGCTCTTCGCGCGGCTCCGGGGCGGCCACGGCCGCGGCGACTCGCTCACCCTCCCCTTCGGCGCCCCGGCCCTGATCAGCGGCCGGCTCACCCGTGCCGCAGAGGGCGCCGGCCTCGGCGACCGCGAGATCCGCGTCGTCTCCCACCCCTCGCGCGGTGCCCTGGTCCCGATCGGGGTTGCGGCGACGAGGACCGGGGAGGAGGGGGGCTTCGAGCTGCGGCTGCCGCCGGGACCCTCGCGGCGGGTCACCGTCAGCTTCGCCGGCGACGGCGGTCTCGAGGCGGCGAGCCGGCCGGGCCTGGAGCTGCGGGTGCGCAGCGGTGTCTACCTCCGCGTCGCCCCGAGGAGCCTGCGGACCGGTGAAGCTCTGCGCCTCGCCGGCAAGGTGATGAGCCGGGGGGCCCCGATCCCCCGCCGCGGCAAGCTGGTCGCGATCCAGTACCTGGAGCAGGCGACGCACCGCTGGCGCCCGGTGCTCGTCACCCGCACCGACCATCACGGCCGCTTCCGCGCCCATTACCGCTTCCGCTACGTCAGCGGGCGGGCGTCGATCCGGCTTCGCGCCACCGCCCTGGCGGAGGAGCGCTGGCCCTACGCGCCGGGATCCTCGCCGCCGCTGACGGTCCACGTGAAGGGAAGCTAGGGTTTCGGCCATGTCGCAAGCGACCCTTCACACCAGCGCCGGGGCGATCGTGCTCGAGCTTCACGACGAGGACGCGCCGAAAACCGTCGAGAACTTCCGCAAGCTCTCCGCCGACGGGTTCTACGACCAGCTCGTCTTCCACCGGGTGATCCCGGACTTCATGATCCAGGGCGGCTGCCCGGAAGGCACCGGCACGGGCGGGCCGGGGTACACCTTCGAGGACGAGATCAACGACCACAAGATCGTGCGCGGGGCGCTGGCGATGGCCAACGCCGGGCCTGACACCAACGGCTCCCAGTTCTTCATCGTCACCACCGGTGCGGCGCCCTGGCTCGACGGCAAGCACACCGTCTTCGGCGAGGTGATCGATGGCATGGACGCCGTCGACGCGATCGAGTCGGTCCCGACCGACGCCGGCGACAAGCCGCTGGAGGCGCAGACGATCGAACGCGTCGAGCTCGACGAGGGGTAACGGCGCCGGCGCTTCGCGCCGGCATCGCCTCAGACGTTCTCTGCTGGCGCTTCGCGCCGCTCACGGCGGCGGCGCAGCGCCTCGCCGGGTCGCCAGAGGCTGACCAGCCCGGCGACCAGGGTGACGAGGAAGATCTGGCCGAGCATCATCTCCAGGCCGGAGATCATCCGCCCCGGCTGCCCTCCAGGGACGAGGTTGCCGTACCCGGTCGTGGTCAGCGTCGTGTAGCTGAAGAAGATGAAGTCGCTCCCGCTCGGGTGGGCCACCTCTTCGAAGAAGGGCCCGCCCTGGATCCGGTCCACCGTCCCGTAAGCGAAGGTGAAGAGGATCCCGAGCACGGTGTAGACGCTGATTGCGCCGAGGATCGTCCGCGAGCCGACCTCGGCGCTGGAGACGACCCGCCACAGCACCGCCGCCATCGCCACCGCCAGCAGGCAGATCTGGATCACCGAGGCGAGGTTGAGGAGGGTCTTCTCGCCGCTCGCGGCCGCGGCCGCGGCTAGGGCAATGGTCAGCCCCGAGAGCCAGAGGGAGGCGCGGACGGTTCCGACCCTGACGTGGGAGCTGACCAGGGCGACGACCGAGGTGAGGCTGGTCGCGAGGATCAGCACGACCGCCGACCAGCCGCGGTTGCTCAGCAGCGAGGCGAGCACGTAGGTGAGGAGCACGAGGACGAGGACGAGGCCGAACGCGTCCCTCACTCTCTCGGCGCGCTGCCGCCAGACGTCGCGGCGGTCGGCGCGCCTGCCGGCGTTCTCCATGGCTTGCTCGTTCGTCCGCGGCGGCCGCATTCCTGCCGCGAGCACCCCGCGAGCGGAGGGGGTGGGATTCGAACCCACGAGACCGCTTACGCGGCCTAACGGCTTTCAAGGCCGCCGCATTCAACCGCTCTGCCACCCCTCCAGAGCGCTCAGGCTGGCTCGCATTGATTGTATGCAGGGGGTGCGCAGGTTGCTCATCCTCGCCTCGGCGATGATCTTCTTCGACGTCGCCTTCTTCGCGGCGATCGCACCCCTGCTGCCCGAATATGTCGAGGAGCTCGGTCTCAGCAAGGCCGACGCCGGGGTCCTCTCCGCCGCCTACGCGGCCGGGACGCTGTTGGGCTCGCTGCCGGCGGGTTTCGTCGCCAGCCGCGTGGGGCCGAAGCGGACGGTGATCGCGGGACTGCTCCTCCTTGGCTGCGCCAGCTTCGTCTTCGGCTTCGCCAAGGACATCGCGCTTCTCGACGGCACCAGGTTCGTCCAGGGAATAGCCGGCGCTCTGATCTGGTCGGGCGCCCTCACCTGGCTGATCACGGCCGCGCCCGAGGAGAAGCGGGGCTCGGTGATCGGCGCCGCCCTGGGAACCGCGATCGCGGGGGCGCTGCTCGGGCCTGCCCTGGGCGCGGTCGCCGGCGCCGTCGGCACCGAGCCGGTCTTCAGCTCCGTCCTCGTGATCACGATCCTGCTCTCGATCGCCGCCTCGCGGCTGCCGGAGTCGCGAGCGCCAGAGCGCCAGAGCCTGCGCGAAGTGATGGCGACCCTGGTCAGCCCCCCGATTCTGCAGGCTGCCGCCTTCGTCGCCGTCCCTTCGGTGATGTTCGGGGCGATCGAGGTGCTGGTGCCGCTGCGGATCGACGAACTCGGTGGCAGCCACGGGTTGATCGCCGGCGGCTTCATCGCCGGGGCGGCGCTCGAGGCGACGCTGGCTCCGGTGGCCGGTCGTATCTCCGATCGGGTCGGACGCCGCCTGCCGTATGTGGTCGGACTCTCGATCTGCGCCGCGGCGATGGTCGCGATCGCGCTGGCGGCGACCCTCGGCGCCGTCCTCGCGGCCTTGATCATGACCTCGCTGGGCGCCGGCCTCTGCTTCGCCCCGGCCTTGACCTTGATCTCCGACGTCGCCGAGGCAAGCACCCTGCACCAGGGTTTCGCAGCTGGGGTTTCCAACATGGCTTGGGCCTCCGGGCAGGTGATCGGCGGCGTCGGCGGAGGCGTGGCCGCCAGCCTCACCGGCAATGCCGTGCCGGGCATCACGATCACGCTCCTGCTGACCCTCACCGTCGCCTACGCCTTCCGGGCGATGGACTCCGAGGTCGAACCGCATCGCGCGGCGGGCTAGGTCGACAGATGGCACGGCGGCGCCGGGCGGCTAGCGGCGAGTGGGTCAACTGGGCGGGGGACCAGCGCTGCCGGCCTGCGAATCTGATCCGTCCGTGTAGCCGAGGCGAGCTGTCAGAGGCGATCGCTGCTGCGGCGGCGGTGGGGCAGGGGGCCAAGGTCGCCGGGTCCGGCCACTCCTTCACCGAGGCGGCGATGACCGACGGGACGATGATCGACCTTGGCGGGCTGAGCGGAATCCTCGATGCCGACCCCGGCTCGGGGCTGGTCAAGGTCGCCGGAGGCACCGTGCTCTCCGACCTCAACCAGGAGCTGGCGGCGCTGGGGCTGGCGATGGAGAACCTCGGCGACATCGACCGGCAGACGATCGCCGGGGCGATCTCCACCGGCACCCACGGGACCGGCGCCCGCCTGCGCAACATCTCCGCCCAGGTCGAGGGGATCGAGCTGGTCCTGGCCGACGGCGGCACCCGCCACCTCAGCGCCGCCACCCACCCGGAGCTGCTGCGGGCGGCTCGGGTCGGGCTGGGAGCGCTCGGCGCGATCGCCGCGGTCACCCTCCGCTGCGTCCCTGCCTTCACCCTGCTGCGGGTCGACGCGCCGCACCCCCGCGAGGAGGTGCTCGACACCTTCGCCGAGCGGGCCGAGGCGCACGAGCACTTCGAGCTCTTCACCTTCCCCTACGACGACGTGGCGCTGGTGCTGGAGCGCAACCGCACCGAGGAGCCCCCGCGCCCGCGGGGTCGCGCCGCCGCCTACCTCAACGACGTCGTGCTCGAGAACTGGGCGCTGGGGGCGCTGGCGGGAACCGGCAGGGCGCTGCCGCGGACGATCCCGGTCCTTTCGCGGCTGGCCGGGCGGCTCGCCTCCGGCAGCCGCACCAGCGACCGCAGCGACCGCATCTTCGCCAACGAGCGCCGGGTCCGCTTCACCGAGATGGAGTACGGAATCCCGCGCGAGGCCGGGCCGGAGGCGGTGCGGCGGGTGATCGAGTGGGTGCGCTCGAACCGCTACCCCGTCTTCTTCCCGATCGAGATGCGGGTCGCGGCCGGCGACGACGCATTCCTCAGCCCATCGCACGAACGCGACACCGCTTACATCGCCGTCCACCAGTACCGGGGGATGAAGTGGCGGCCGTACTTCGAGGCGGTCGAGGCGATCATGGACGACTACGGCGGCCGCCCCCACTGGGGCAAGCGCCATTTCCAGACGGCGGCGACGCTGGCGCCGCGCTACCCGCAGTGGGAGGCGTTCCGGCGGGCGCGCCACGAGCTCGATCCCGACCGAACCTTCTCCAACGAGTACACCGCCCGCGTCCTAGGAACCTAGAGGAAGGTTTTTCCCTCGCCGCGATAGGTGGGGACCTCGTCGACGATCGCGTCGCCCTCGACGAGGTAGAGGGTGTCGAAGTGCTCGCAGAGCTCGCCGGCTTTGGCGTGCCGGAGGTAGACCCTGTCGCCGACGTCGAGCGATCCGGCGGGCTCGCCGAGCAGGGGGGTCTGCACCTCGCCGGCGCCCTCCTCGTCGTCGAAGCGCAGGCCCTCGGGCAGCCAGGGGGCCGGGAGGCGACCGGGATTGCCGGGGCCGGAGGCGAGGTAGCCGCCGCCGAGGGCCGTCGCCACCCAGTCGGAGGGCTTGCGCGTGACCGGCAGGGCGAAGGCGGCGGCGGGGGTGAGGTTGAAGCGGCTGTAGTGGTCGAAGGATGCGGGAGCGTAGAAGCCCGAGCCGGCGGTCACCTCGGTCACCGCCTGCTCGGCCGCGGTGAATTCGAGGCTGCCGGTGCCGCCGCCGTTGACGATCTCCAGCTCGACGAACTCGCTCAGCGCGGCGACGATCGCCGCCCGCCGCTCGGCGATTTCCGCGGCGGAGCGCTTCTGCATGAAGCGGATCGCGGCGCCGCGCAGGCGCTGCCCCGGCGGCAGGTCCCCGACCCCGGAGATCTGTCCCTCGTACGCCATCAGCGCGTCGAGTTCGATCTGCGGCCGCTTCTCGATCTCCCGCGCCAGCGCCACCGCCTGCTCGACCGAGTGGATCGGCGAGCGCTTGGGCCCGATCTTGACCCGGCCGCCGAGCCACCACCAGCTGGCATCGACGTCGATGCAGACCCGCAGCGGCGGCGCCCCCTTGCCCAGCACCGACTCGATCATCTCCAGGTGCCGGACGCAGTCGACCATCACGATCGGCGCCCCATCCGGATTCGCCGCCGAGCGCAGCGCCAGCGCCTCCAGCGCCCCCAGGTCGGCGGTCGGGTAGGCGAGCAGCAGGTCCTCGAACCCCTGCTCGGCAAGCCACAGCGTCTCCGGCAGCGTGTAGGTCATCAGCCCCCGGAACCGCTCGTCCCGGCCGAGGATCGCTTCCGTCAGCGCCCGGCTGCGCACCGACTTCGAAGCGACCCGGACGTTCTTGCCCCCGGCCCGCTCCAGCATCGAGGCGGCGTTGCCCCACATCGCCTCGAGGTCGACGAAAGCAAACGGCGCCTCGACCTCCGCGAAGACCTGCTCGTAGCGCTCATGGGTCTGGGGCGGAGGCGCGGACACGGCCGCCAGCCTATCCCCGCGATTCCCCGTCAATACCTACAATCCGTCGAAGCGCCGCGCGCGCACGTGGAGAGGTGGCCGAGTGGCTGAAGGCACTCGCCTGCTAAGCGAGTAGGGGGCGCAAGCTCTCTCGAGGGTTCGAATCCCTCCCTCTCCGCTCCCTAGCACCGGGCTCGAGGGTTCTGAGTCTTCCCTCTCCGTTGCCCTCCGCGACCAAAGTCGTTATGAATATTCAGGAATGAATGCATCTTTCTACTGGTCCTGGGCGATATCTGCCGTCGTCATCGGCGGGATCGGGTTGCTTTCAGGGCGCCAGGTCCGGTCCGGGGGCGGTGGATGGCTCGGAATCCTGATCGATAACCGGGGTCGCTATAGCCTCACCCACCTTCAGGTCGTCCTTTGGACGCTTGTGGTCCTCTCCCTGATCTCGGGGGTCTTCTGGGGCAGGCTGCTGGAAGGCGTCGGGGACCCGTTGGGGTTTTCGATCTCAGCTGAAGTCCTCGGCCTCCTCGGCATCAGCCTCGGCTCCGGTCTCGCCAGCGCCGTGGTCAAATCCCAAAAAGACGAGATGGTTCCGGAGCGGATTGCCGCAGGGACGCCACGCTTCTCTCAGATCTTCATGGTCGAGGAGGGAGACTTCGCGGACGCGGTTGTCGACATCTCGAAGTTTCAGAACTTCGTGATCACCCTGATCCTGGTAATCGCTTTCGTTGCTCAGGCGATCGATCTGATTGACGCCGCCGAAGATGCCGCGGCCGTGGCGCTGCCCACCTTCTCGCCGACGTTCCTGACGCTGCTTGGTATCAGCCACGCCGCCTACGTCGGCGGAAAGATCCCGGGCCGTGACGGAATTCCAGCCGGGTTATCCGTGGAGGACCGGCGAGACGGGATCGCGACGGCCAAAGCTGCGGAAGGGGCATCGGTATTGCGGTGAGCTGAGAGGGCTACAGTCCGTTCCCCGATGCCCCTTCACCCTGACTCGCTTGACGCCGCCCGCCCCGGGCGCCGCACCAAGATCATCGCCACGGTCGGCCCGGCGAGCTGGGCGCCGGAGGTGCTGGAGCGGCTGGTCGCGGCCGGCGCCGACGTCTTCCGGCTCAACTTCTCCCACGCCGGCCAGGAGCGGCAGGCGGAGACGATCGGGACGATTCGGGCGGCGGCGGAGCGGGTCGGGCGCGAGGTGGCGATCCTCGGCGACCTGCCGGGGCCGAAGCTGCGGATCGGCTCGCTGCGCGACGACGTCGCCGAGCTGGAGACGGGGACGCACGTGACGCTGACGCCCGAGCAGGTGGAGGGCGATCGGGGCACGATCCCGGTCCAGTGGGCCGGGGTCTCCGACCTGCGCGAGGACCAGCTCGTCTACCTCGCCGACGGGGCGATCCGGTTGCGGGTCGGCGACGCCGAGGATGCGGGCGTCGGCGCCGAGGTCGAGGTTGGCGGCACGCTCTCCTCCCACAAGGGGATGAACATCCCCGGCGGCGTCGACCTGCCGGCGACGACCGGAGTCGACCTCGGCTGGGTCGAGTTCGCGGTCGAGAACGGCGTCGACCTGCTGGCGGTCTCCTTCGTCTCCAACGCCGCCGACCTGGAGCCGGTCTCGGCGCGGCTGAAAGAGCTCGGCTCGCGGATCCCGGTGATCGCCAAGATCGAGCGCCAGCAGGCGGCGGCCAACGTCGAGGAGATCGTCCGCGCCGCCAGCGGCGGGATCATGGTCGCCCGCGGCGACCTCGGGATCGAAGTGCCGCTGGAGCAGCTGCCGGTCGAGCAGAAGCGGCTGATCCGCGCCGCCGGCCTGGTCTCCAAACCGGCGATCACGGCGACGCAGATGCTGGCCTCGATGGTCACTGAGCGACGCCCGACCCGGGCCGAGGTGACCGACGTCGCCAACGCGATCTACGACGGCACCGACGCGGTGATGCTCTCCGAGGAGACCGCGGTCGGCCACAACCCCGTCGAGGCTGTGGAAGTGATGGACCGGATAGCCCGCGCGACCGAGCCCGACCTCCCCTACGCCGAGTGGCTGTTCCGCCGCACCGACCAGGCGACGCAGGACGTCGCCGACTCGGTCGCCCAGAGCGCCGTCGGCGCCGTCTACCGGCTCGGGCTGAAGGCGCTCGTCGTCCCGACCAACACCGGCCGCACCGCCCGCCTGGTCTCCGCCCACCGACCCGACGTGCCGGTGCTCGCGGTCTCTCCATATATCGAGACGGTCCGCCGGGTCTCCCTGCTCTTCGGCATCACCGCCGTGCAGAGCGACTTCGGGACCGAGCTGCGCAGCCTGCTCGGCCACTGCGCCGGCGAGGCGGCCAAGCACGGGATCGCCGCGCCGGGGGACCTGGTCGCGATCACCGCCGGCCTCGACGGCCAGGAACTGGGCACGAACCTGTTCGAGGTCCATAGGGTGCCGGAGCTATGAGCGCGGCGGCGAGGCTGGAGCGGGAGGGGGAGCTGGCGACGATCGTGCTCGACAGCCCGCCGCTCAACCTCTTCGACCAGCGGATGATCGACGACCTGCGGGACGCGGTCGACGAGGTCGCCGCGGAGCCGCCGCGGGCGCTGCTGATCCGGGCTGAGGGCCGCGCCGTCTCCGGCGGCGTCGACGTCCACGTCTTCGCCGGGCTGACCCCCGAGCAGGGGAGCGCGCTCTGGACCGACCTGCTGGAGATGATCGACAAGGTCGAAACGCTGCCGGCGCCCGTCGTCTTCGCCGCCCATGCGCTGACCCTGACCGCGGCCTTCGAGCTGGCGCTCGCCTGCGACCTGATCGTCGCCTCGCCGAAGGCGAAGTTCGGCCTGGTCGAGAAAGTGGTCGGGCTGACGCCGTCGATGGGCGGTACCCAGCGGCTGGCCGAGCGCGCCGGCAGCGGCCGCGCCCGCCACTTCGTGATGTCTGGCGGGATCTTCGGTGCCGAGGAGATGGAACGCTGGGGCGTCGTCAACCTGCTCTTCGAGGACCACGACTTCGAGGCCGCCTCGCGCAAGCTCGCGCAGGAGCTGGCCGAAGGTCCGACGAAGGCGCACGCGATGACCAAGCACATCCTCCGCCGCTTCCGCGAAGGCGGGATCCCGGCCGCTGACGAGGCGGTGCGGACCGAAGCCGCCGAGCTCTTCGCCAGCGAGGACCTGCAGAACGCCGTCCGCATTTTCCTCGAGCACGGCGGCCCGGGGCACGCCACCTTCGAGGGCCGCTGAATGCCGGGAATGCCGAACGTCGACTTCGACGCGATCGCCAAAGGGATGTCGATCGCGGTGCCCTTCGCCGGCTACCTCGGCCTCGAGATCACCGAGGTCGGGCCGGGCGAGGCGACCGTCGTCCTGCCGCGCAAAGCCGAGCTCAACAACCACGTCGGCTCACAGCACGCCGGCGCCCTCTTCACCGCCGCCGAGACCGCCTCCGGCGCGGCCTTCGTCGGCGCGTTCGCGGTCCGCATGGGCGACGTCACGCCGCTCGCCCGCTCGGCCGAGATCGACTACCTGAAGGTCGCCCACGGGGCGATCACGGCGAAGGGGACGCTCGGGATGGACGCCGCCAAGGCGCTCGCCATCCTCGACCAGGAGGGCAAGGTCGAGTTCCCCTGCGAGGTCGAGCTGACCGACAAGGACGGCCAACTTGTCGCCACCGCGACCGTCCACTGGCACGTGCGGCTCAAATCAGGCAGTTAATCGCTCGCTCGGCAGCCGCCGGGTCGACCAGAAGGACGCGAGGACGAGCAGGGCGGCGACGAGGAAGGCGAGCTTCAGCGCTTCCAGCTGGGCGTCTTCGTAGTGGTCGACGAGCGCGTCGGTCGCCCGCGGGCTCACCTGGGCGGCTTTGGCGGCTTCGCGGACCTGGCTGGAGGGGACGAAGCTGGCGCCGGCGCTGAGCTGCACCTCGACCTGCTGTTCGACCCTGGCGCTGACCTGTGAGTCGTCGGCGATGTTGGCGGTGAAGGCCGCGATCAGGCCGGTGATCACGATCGCCCCGAGCAGCGCCGTTCCGAGCGAGGAGCCGAGCTGCTGAGCAGTGTTCTGCAGTCCGCCGGCTTCGCTGCGCTGCTCGTCGCCGATCGCCGACTGGACGACGTTGCCGAGTTGCGAGACAACCAGTCCCATGCCGACGCCGAGGACGCCCATCGCGACCAGGAAGGACGCGTTGTCGAGGTCGGGCTCAACCGTCGCCATCAGCATCAGGGAGGAGGCGAAGACGAGGACCAGTCCAGCGCGGACCAGCGGCTTCGGCGCGAAGCGCGACGCCAGCGCTGAGCCGACCAAGGCGGCGACGAAGAGGCCGACCGAGGCGGGCAGCATCCGGATCCCGGTTTCCAGCGCGTCGAGGCCCTGGACGATCTGCAGGAAGAGCGGGATCGTGAAGAAGATCCCCATCAGGATCAGGTTCTGGGCGAGGAGCATCGCCACCCCGCCGCGCAGGGCTGGGATCCGCAGCATGTCGAGGTGCACCAGCGGTTCTTCTCCCCGCTCCTCGCGCCGCCGCTCCCAGCCGACGAAGAGGGCGAGGAGGACGCCGCCGGCGGCGATCACGAACGGGGTCAGCGAGAACCCGAACGGGGTGATCGGCGAGCTGCGCGGGGCCAGCCAACCCCAGTTGCTCGCCTGCAGGACGCCGAAGACGAGGACAGCGAGGCCGGCTGCCGAGAGGACGCTGCCGACCCAGTCGAGGGTCGGCTTGCGGGGCGGGCGCTCGGGCTCGCGAAGCAATTTCGTCCCGAGCAGGATGCCGATCGCGACGATCACCTCGCCGAGGAAGACGAGACGCCAGGTGAAGTCGGTGGTGACCCAGCCGCCGAGGATCGGGCCGACAGCGATCCCGGCCCCAGCGACGCCGCCGAGCACACCGTAGGCAACCGCCCGCTCCTTGCCGCGGTAGGTGCCGGCGACCAGGGCGACCATCGCCGGCAGCACCAGTGCGGCGCCGATCCCCTCGAGGATCGACCAGCCGAACATCAGCGAGGGGACGCTCCAGGAGGCGGCGGTCAGGCCGGAGCCGATCGCGTAGATGACGAGGCCGACGAGGAAGACGCGGCGGCGGCCGAAGATGTCGCCGAGCTTGCCGCCGGTCAGCATCAGCCCGGCCATCACCAGGGCGTAAAGGGCGATGACCGCTTGGATCGTCGTCACCGTGGTGTCGAAGTCTTCGACCAGCTGGCTGATCGCGACGTTCATCACCGCCTGGTCGAGGACCATCAGGAACTGCGCCGCTCCGAGGACCCCGAGGGCCGCCCACTTGGTCACCTGGCCAGCCTATGCGCTGGGGAGGATAGGGTTGGATCGATGGACGCGACCGCTACCGCCCCGGCGTCCGCGTCGAGCCAGTCCAGTCCGCCGCAGGCGAAGCTCGTGCTGACGGCGCTGATCGCGGTCGCCGCGGTCGCCAACCTCAACCTCGCCGTCGCCAACGTTGCCCTGCCGGACATCGGCAAGGCCTTCGACGCCAGCCAGACCGGGCTCGACCTGGTCGCCGTCGGCTACTCGCTCGGGCTCGCCGCCTCGGTCCTCTACCTCGGCGCGCTGGGCGACGCGCACGGCCGCAAGCAGATGCTGCTGGCCGGCACCGCGCTGGCGATCCCGGCCTCGCTGCTCGCCGGCTTCGCGCCCTCGATCACCGTCCTCTTCTTCGCCCGCCTGCTCGGCGGCCTCGCCGCCGGGATGGCCTTCCCGACCACGCTGGCGCTGATCACCGCGCTCTGGAGCGGGCC
>DATMBY010000080.1:0-3185 GCA_035558995.1 Solirubrobacterales bacterium | reverse complement strand
CCCTACACGAAGAAGCCGGCCGAGACCCGGATGGGCTCCGGCAAGGGCAACCCCGAGGGATGGGTCGCCGTGGTCAAGCCCGGCAAGGTCATGTTCGAGCTGGCCGGCGTCCCCGAGGACCTGGCTCGTGAAGCGCTGCGCCTAGCCGGTCACAAGCTTCCCGTCAAAACCAAATTCGTCATGCGCGAGGGGGCCGGCGAGTGATGAAGGCGGCCGAGGTGCATAACCTCAAAGACGATGAGCTGGTGGCGAAACTGATCGACGCCAAGCAGGAGGCCTTCAACCTCCGCTTCCGGCACGCGACTGGCGAGCTCGAGAACACCGCCCGACTGGGCCAGGCGAAGAGGGACATCGCCAAGCTGCTGACCGTGGCCAAGGCCCGCGGCATCGATGTCGAGAAAGAGACCCGACGGATATGAGCGACGACGAGCAGAAAAAAGACGAGACGACCGAGGAGCCTCAGGCTGAGGAGACCCCTGCGGCTGAGGAGACCCCCGTGGCTGAAGAGGCCCCTGCGGCCGAGGAGACTCCTGCCGAGGAGGCGCCCGCGGCTGAAGAGGCTCCCGCCGAGGAGGCCCCTGCCGCCGCAGAGGCCGAGGCTGCGGAGCCCAACCCCGAGGACGACCTCCCCTGGAAGGAGCGCCGCCGGCTGCAGAAATCTCGCCGGCAGCCTCGCAAAGCCAATCCCTCCGATCCCAGCGAGCGCGCGGCGCAGCGGGCCGAGGAACGACGGGTCAGGGCAAACCTTCGCCGCAAGCAGCGCGAGGCCGCGAAGTCGGAGCGCACCCCCGGTACCGGCACCCCGCCGGCCGAGCGTGAGTCGAATGCGGCCAAGGTGCGGCAGGGCATCGTCGTCTCCAGCAAGGGCGACAAATCGATCACCGTCCGCATCGACATCGCCCGCCGTCACCGCACCTACGAGAAGATCGTGCGCAGCTCGACCAAGCTGCACGCCCACGACGAGCGCAACGAGGCTGGCGAGGGCGACGTGGTCCGCGTGATCGAGACCCGGCCGCTCTCCAAGACCAAGCGCTGGCGCCTGGTCGACGTGGTGGAGAAGGCGAGGTAGCGGGATGATCCAGCAGGAGTCCAGGCTCAAGGTCGCCGACAACTCGGGCGCGCGCGAGATCCTCTGCATCCGCGTCAAAGGCGGTTCCCACCGCCGCTACGCGAGCGTTGGCGACGTCATCACCGCGACCGTGAAATCGGCCAGCCCGCAGGGCGCCGTCCGCAAGGGCGAGGTCGTGCAGGCCGTCGTCGTCCGCACCCGCAAGCCGCTCAGCCGACCCGACGGCACCTACATCTCCTTCGACGAGAACGCCGCGGTGCTGATCGACCCGGCCAGCAACAACCCGCGCGGGACCCGCATCTTCGGCCCGGTGGCGCGAGAACTGCGCGATCGCAACTTCATGAAAATCATCTCGCTCGCCCCGGAGGTGCTCTAGCGATGGCCAAGTCCATGCGCATTCGCACCGACGACCAGGTGCTGATCATCGGCGGCAAGGACGCCGGCAAGAAAGGCCGCGTCACCCGAACCGACCCGAAAAAGCGCCGGGTCTACGTCGAGAACCTCAACATCATCAAGCGCCACGAACGGCCGCGCTCCCAGACCGACCTGAAAAACCCGCAGGCCGGGGGGATCGTCGAAAAGGAGGGGCCGATCGACGTCTCCAACGTGATGCTGCTCGATCCCAAAGACAACAAACCGACCCGCATCGGCGTCCGCGTCGACAAAGGCGGCAAGCGGGTCCGCTACGCGAAGCGGACCGGGAACGAGATCGGCTGATGGAGGCGACCGTGGCACCGACTTCGCAGGCAGCACCGCCGCCGCGCCTGCGCGACAAATACGAGCAGGAGGTCCTGCCGGCGCTGACGCAGAAATTCGGCTATTCGACGCCGATGGAGGCCCCGCGCCTGGAGAAGATCACGCTCAACATGGGCCTGGGCAAAGAGAAACAGGACAAACGCTCCTTCGAACTGGCCCAGGAACAGCTGGCGACGATCGCCGGCCAGCAGCCGAGCGTGCGCCGCGCCCGCAAGTCGGTCGCGTCCTTCAAGCTGCGCGAGGGGATGCCGGTCGGCGTCTCGGTGACGCTGCGCCGGGCCCGGATGTGGGAGTTCCTCGACCGCCTCGTCTCGATCGCGGTGCCGCGGATCCGCGACTTCCGCGGCCTCAACCCGCGCTCCTTCGACGGCCGCGGCAACTACTCGATGGGCGTCAAGGAGCAGCTGATCTTCCCCGAAATCGACTACGACTCGGTCGACGTGGTCCGGGGTCTGGACGTGACGATCACGACTTCCGCTAAAACTGACCTCGAGGCTTTCGAGCTTCTGCTCGGGCTGGGGATGCCGTTCGCCCAGGAAGGCCGTCCCGGACAGGCCGAGCGCGAAGCGAAACAGAAAGAAGCCGAAGAGGAGCAGCTCAAAGAGGAGGCCCGCCAGAAGGCTGAAGTCGAGCAGGCGGCCCTCGAGCAGCTGAAAGAGGAGAACCCCGAGGCCTACGCCAAGCCGGAAGGCGAGGACGAGGGCGCCGCCGAGGGCGGAGACGACGACGAGGCCGGAGAGACGGCCGAGGAGAGTTCAGAGAATGGCTAAGACTTCGATGAAGGTGAAGCAGGCGCGCGATCCGAAGTTCAAATCGCGTGGCTACAACCGCTGCCGCCGCTGCGGCCGCCCGCGCGCCTACTTCCGCAAATTCGGCCTCTGCCGGATCTGCCTGCGCGAGGCTGCCCACGAGGGCTACATCCCCGGCATGACCAAGTCGAGCTGGTAGGTGACGAGAACCGATGCACACTGACCCGATCGCCGATTACCTGACCCGGATCCGCAACGCGATCCGCGCCGGCCACGACGAGGTGGAGATCCCCCTCAACGGCCTCAAGCTCGAGATGTCCCGCATCCTCAAGGAGCAGGGCTACATCAAGGACTTCAGCCGCAAGCCGGCTGCCGTCGGCGAGGCGATCAACGTCGAGCTCAAGTACACCGAGGACCGCCAGCCGGTGATCCTCGGGATCGAACGCGTCTCCCGGCCCGGGCGCCGCCGCTACGTCGACCACAAAAGCGTCCCCCGCGTCGACGGCGGCACCGGAACCGCGATCGTCAGCACCTCCGCCGGCGTGATGACCGGCCACGAAGCGCGTCAGAAAGGCGTCGGCGGCGAGGTCGTCGCCTACGTCTGGTGAGCA
>DATMBY010000079.1:0-4241 GCA_035558995.1 Solirubrobacterales bacterium | reverse complement strand
GCATCCCCTTCGACCCGGAGGTCTTGACGAAGGACTCGAGCCCCAGCTGGTCGAGCACCTCGCGCAGGCGCAGCGCCACCCGCGAGCAGTCGACGACGTCGGCCGGCGGCCCCGGGTCGAGGTCGAAGGCGACCACGGTCGGCCGTTTCGGCGCCCGGCTGCGCGAGAGCGAGGGGTGCAGCTCGAGCGCCGCCAGCTGCGCCATCCAGATCAGCGTCGGCAGGCTGTCGCAGACGCAGAACTCGATCACGCCGGCGCGCGGCCCCGCCTGCACTTTCGCCGTCTTCACCCATTTCGGCCGGTGCTTCGGGCAGCGCTTCTCGAAGAAGGCGGCATCTAGGTCCTCGACCCCTTCCGGGAAGCGGCGCAGCGTCACCGCGCGGCCGCTCAGGTGGGGGACGATCGCCGGCGCCACCTTGGCGTAGTAGTCGACCATCTCACCCTTGGTGAACCCCGTCTTCGGGTAGATCACCTTGTCGAGGTTGGAGAGCCGCAGCTCCTTGCCCTCGACCTCGACTTGCCGCGTCTCGCCCACGGCTTAAGAGCCTATTTCGAGGCTTTGGCTTTGGAGCGGGAAGAGCTTTTGCTTTTGGTCTTGGCTTTCCCTTTGGCGGCTTTGGGTTTCGGTTTCGAAGCCTTCTTCGAACCGTCGCCGCTGCTGCCTTTGTCTTTGACCGCGGCGATGCTTTCCTCCAGTGCCGCCATCAGGTCCGGAGCTTTGGTCGCCTTCGGTTCCTCGGCCTCGGGAGCGACGATCTCCTTGCCTTCGGCCTTCTGTTCGATCAGGGCAAGAAGCTGCTCGCGGTACTCGTCGCGGTAGCTGTCCGGTTCGAATTCGGTGCTGAGCGAGTCGATCAGCTGTTCCGCCATCTGCTGCTCTTTCTTCGCGACTTTCGGCTTCTTGTCCGGCAGCGCGTCGTCGAGGTCGGACGGCGGGACCACCTCGTCGTGGAAGCGCATCGTCGTCAGCGTGAGGACGCCGTCGGAGGCGCGGATCGCCGAGAGGTGCTCTTTGTTGCGGAAGACGAAGCGGGCGATCGCCGCCTTGCCGGAGCTCTCCATCGCGCTGGCCAGCAGCGAGTAGGCCTTCTCGGCGCCGTCGGCGGGGCCGAGGTAGTAGGGGCTGTCGAAGTACATCGGGTCGATTTCCTCGATGTCGACGAAGTCCTGGACGTCGATCGCGCGGGTCTTCTCCGGCGCCAGCGCGGCCATCTCGTCTTTGCTCAGCGGCACGTACTGGCCGGGGGAGAGCTCGTAGGCCTTGACGATGTTCTCGTAGGGAACCTCCTCGTCAGTCCCTTCGGCGACGCGGCGGTGTTTGATCCGGGCGCTGTCGGATTCGCGGATCTCGCGCAGGGCGATGTTGCGCCGCGCCACGGCGCTGAACATGCGCACCGGCACGTTCAGCAGCCCGAAGCTGATGGTTCCACTCCAAATCGCTCTAGCCATAGATGTGCGTTCCTTCCCCTGGGCTCCTTACCCGGATTCTTTCAAGCAAACGCGTTCGTTCAACAGAGGTGGGCACAGCGGGAGCCATCTTGCGCTCCGCGCCGATGCGGGATCATGCCGCGGTGCTCTTCGAGCTGCGAGAGGTGGGCGTCGACCGTGGTGGCCGCGCCGTCCTCGACTCCTTCAGCGCCTCGATTTCCGAGGGCTCGACCGCGCTCGTCGGCCCCTCCGGCGTCGGCAAGTCGACCCTGCTGCGGCTGCTGAACCGGCTCGCCGATCCCGACCGCGGCGAGATCGAGTTCCGCGGCCGGTCGATAACCACCTACGAGCCGCTGGGGCTGCGGCGGCAGGTGGCGCTGGTGCCGCAGCTGCCGGCCCTGCTCGACGGGACCGTCGAGTCGAACCTGCGCTACGCCGCCGAGCTGGCCGGGGAGGAGCTCGACGCCGCGGCGACCCTCGCCCGCGCCGGCCTCGACCCCTCCTTCGCCGAGCGCGACGTCGCCCGGCTCTCGGTCGGCGAGCAGCAGCGGGTGATGCTGGCGCGGGCGCTGGCCCAGCGCCCCGCGGTGCTGCTGCTCGACGAGCCGACCTCGGCCCTCGACCACGCCGCCCGCGATCGGATCGAGGCGGCGCTGGCGGAGCTGCGGCGCGAGCAGGAGGTCTCGATCGTCCTCGTCAGCCACGACCCCGAGCAGGCGCGCCGCCTCGGCGACCAGGTAGTGGAGATGCCAGCGTGAGCACCTCGATCCACGTCGAGCTCTGGCAGGTCGCCGCCTCGCTGGTCCTGGTCGCGCTGGCGGCGGCGATCTCCTCCTGGCAGCGCGCCGACCTCGAGCGCGACATCCTCGTCGCCACCGGCCGCTCGATCGTCCAGCTGACCCTGGTCGGCTACGCGATCAAGCTGATCTTCGACATCGACTCGATCTGGCTCGTCCTCCTGCTGCTGGCGGTGATGGTCTTCTTCGGCGCGATCACCGCCCGCCACCGCGCCGCCAGGGTACCCGACTCCTTCGGGCCGCTGCTGATCGCCCTGGCGCTGGCCGGCGCCGGCACCCTCGGCCTCGTCGTCGCCTTGGGCATCTTCGAACCGACCCCGCGCTACCTGGTCCCGGTCGGCGGGATGGTGATCGGCAACGCGATGACCGCCAGCGCCGTCGCCCTCAACCGCCTCGGCGACGAGATGGCCGACGCGCGGGCTCGGATCGAGGCGACGCTGGCGCTCGGCGCCACCGCCCGCGAAGCCGCGGCGCCGACCGTCCGCCGTTCCCTGCGCTCGGGGATGATCGCCCTCGTCGACTCGACCAAGACCACGGGGCTGATCTTCTTCCCGGGGACGATGGTCGGGATGCTGCTCGCCGGCGCCAGCCCCACCGACGCCGTCCGCCTGCAGCTGATCCTCCTCTACACCCTCCTCGGCAGCGTCTCGATCTCGGCGCTCACCGCCACCCTGCTCGCGTACCGTCACTTCTTCACTCCGGCGGCGCAGCTGCGCGAGGACTAGCGGACGCAGCACCAACCTTCGACCCTCGGGAAGGAGGCCACGCGCTCGCCGGGGGAGAAGGCGGTGGAGATGTTCGCGACCGCTCGCGGCTTGCCGCGGCCGACCGGGAGGAAGAGCCACTGGTTGGCGCCGGGCCAGGCGACGAGGAGGCGGCGGCCGTCGGGGGCCCAGGCGACTTCGCCGAGGCTGCCGGGGACGGTGAGGAGGCTCCGCGGCTTCTCGGCACCTGGCGGGAAGAGGAGGACCTCACTGCTGGTGCCGTGATCGCGCCAGTGGGTGACGACCGCGGCCACCGCCTGCCGCTCGGGCGCCAGGGCGGCCCCGGTCAGGCTGATCCCGCTGCCGGGCAGGGGCAGCGTGCGGGCGGTCCCGAGGTCGGGCAGTGCGACCTTCCGCGCCCGCACTTCCCGCAGGCGCAGCGCCCGCGGCGAGGCTTCGAGGATCGCAGAACCGTTCGCGCCCCATTCCAGCCTGGAGACGCCGGGCAGAGCCGGCGCCGCGGCCAGGCGTTCCCTGGACTCGCTGTTGACGATCTGCAACTTGCCTCCGCCGGAGACGTAAGCCAGGTTCGCGTCCCCCGAGGGCGACCAGGCGGGGGCGACGGGGGCGGTGGACCCCGCCAACAGCCGATCGTCCGTCCCGTCCCCGGCGACGATCCGCAGCTCCTCCGCGGAGCGATAGGCGATCCGTTCGCCGGCGGGCGCCCAACGCGGCGTCCTCACCCTTGCCCCGGAGGTCAGCGACCAGTGCGGGGTGCCGCCGGGCTCGACCGCGCTCAGCGTCCGCCCCTCGGCGGCGGCGACGAAGAGCCCGCGCGGCGACCAGCTCGCTTCTTCGTAGTCGCCGAGCAGCCGCCGCGAGCCGTCCGGCTGCACGACCCAGGGGCCGGCGGCGCTCTGGACCAGGAGCCGGCCGCCGCCGGGGATCCGCGCCAGCTCGGGTTCGGGTTTCGGGGCGGAGCTCTCGACCACCTCGCCGACCCAGTCGCGGACGGCGGCCCCGGCCGGCGAGAGCAGCAGCGCAGTCACCAACGTCGCGATCCCGAGGGCGAGCGCGAGGCGGGGGAGGGGGCGCCGGTTCTCGGCGCCGCTTCGTGCCGGCGCCGCGCGTTCGGCGTAGGCCGCTTCGACCACCTGCCGGCCTCGCTCCTCGGCCTCGGGCGCCACCGGGATCGCCGCCTCGCGCAGCGCCTGCTTCAGCGCCTCGTCCCTCATCGCCCCTCCTCCGAAAAGGCCTTTGCCTCGGCCGCCCCGCGCAGGCGGTCGAGCCCGCGGCGCAGCCGCGAGTTGAC